>CAYYCB010000164.1:0-7181 GCA_964469715.1 uncultured Ktedonobacterales bacterium
TTCAGGGCCGCGACCGCGAGCCACAATTGCTGAACCGGGCGCGGTATTCCTACCGCCGCACCGCCATTCGCCGCGCCAGCCGTCGCGCCTGCAAGCCTGAGAACGTCCGTGTTCGCATTCGCGCCCGGCGTCGCCCCGCGACGGCGATGGCCTCCTCGTATGATGCGAGCGTGGCCCGCAAGCACGCCTCGGGGCTGTAGTACTGCGCGGCGGCCTGCGCCTGCGCGCTCATGCGCGCCCGGAGCGTGGGATCGGCAATCAGCGCTTCGAGCTGGCTGGCGAAGCGCCCGCTGGAGTCGGCGGGATCCACAAGATAGCCGGTCCGGCCTTCCTCGATAATCTCCGGCACCCCCGCCGCGGCCAGCGCGACGACCGGCACACCGCAGGCAAGGCTCTCCAGCACGGCGAGCGGCTGATTCTCGGTGAGACTGGCCGACACGCAGATGTCCGCGCTTGCGACGTGCCGCGCCAGGGCCTCCCCGCGCATCCAGCCCGTAAAGTTCACCTGGCCCTCAAGCCCGCGCTGCCGCGCCTGCGCGACCAACGGTCCCATCATCGGCCCGTCACCCACAATGTCGAGCGTCGCCGCCGGATTACGACGCAGCGCCGGCTCGACTAGCGTCAGCAGGTGCGGCAGATTCTTCTCCGCCGCCAGCCTCCCGAAATAGACGATCTTGGCCTCACCCGGCGCCCGGTCGCGGCGCTCCTCGGCGGCAAGCGGCCTGAAAAGGTCCGTCTTCACAGGATTGTGGACGATCTGGACCGGCCGGCGTAGCCCCCCGGAGAGCAGGTCGTCCGCGAGGAAGCGTGAGGCCGTCGTCGTAACGTCGCAGCGGTTGTAGAATCGGGCCACATAGCGGCGAATCAGCGATGCGATCCGCGAGTTCACCTGATGCCCTAGTCGCGAGTAAGACTCCACGTACTCACCAAAGAGGGTATGGTGAGTCCCGATGAGGGGAATGCCGTAGGCGTCGCATGCTCGCGCCCCCTGCCAGCCGATGCTGAACGGCGTGTGGCAGTGGACCACGTCTGGGCGGAACCGGCGGACGATGCGTCCAAGCGAGATGCCGACGGGCGGCGCAACACTGAAATCGGAATACAGCGGTAGGGGTACCGCGCGGGTTCGGATGACGGTGAAGGCTTCTTCGGGGCGGGTCTGCAAGTCGCGCCGAGCGAGCACTGTGCAGACGACGACGCTATGGCCGCCGGTGGCGAGCGCGTGCGCGAGATTGTACACGCAGGTTGCGACGCCGTTGACCTGCGGCGGGTAGGTGTCCGAAAAGAGCATCACCCGCATCCGTAGCCATCTCTCTCTCGTTTGACCGGTCATCGTCCGACTGGCATGGTCACCGTGGCCGGACCTACCAGGCCGTAAGAAGCGCACCCTTGCGCGACCCGACTCTAGCACACTTCACGGCGCGATTCAATCCGCTCCGGTGCAATCAGCACGTAAGTACCCCCGCCCGGCGCTCGGATGCCGCCCGACATTACTGGCGCCGCCGCTGCCTCGCGCGATTCGCCGCTCCGAATTGGACCGTGGCATGCTATGCTGAGGTGCGACCGGCGCGCCTCTGGTCGTGTACTGGCGCGCCGTCGCGAAAGGGAAGGCCGAGCGTGGCGCGATTCAACTATGGCGGCCAGGCCGTCGTCGAAGGCGTGATGATGCGCGGCAGGCGGCTAGCCGCCGTCGCCGTGCGCGCCCCGCAGGGCGGCATCGTGGTCCGCGAAGAACGTCTCAATCCGCGCGTCTACGCCAGCAGCGTCGGCCAGTGGCCGTTCGTTCGCGGCGTCATCATGCTCTGGGACATGCTGATCCTGGGCACACGCATGATGATGTTCGCCGCCAACGTCTCCATCCAGGAGACGGACGATCAATCGAACATACCCACCGCGGCGCCCGGTACGATCACAGAGGCCAATCCCGCGATGGAAAAGGCCATCGGCGGTGCGGGCATGACCCTCACGCTCCTCGTTTCGATTGGCTTCGCCATCGGACTGTTCTTCCTCTTGCCGCTCGCCGCCGTCGGCGCGCTCCATCAGTGGGTAGGCGACGGCTGGCTCAACCTCGCCATCGAAGGAATCATCCGCCTCGCCCTGCTCATCGGCTATCTCGCCCTCATCGGCCGCTTCCCGAGCATCAAGCGCGTCTTCGAGTATCACGGCGCCGAGCACAAAGCCATCAACACCTTCGAGTCCGGCCAGCCGCTGGACGTCGAGCACGTGCGCCGAGCCTCGAAGGTCCACACCCGCTGCGGCACCGGCTTCCTGCTGATCGTGGTCGTCATCTCCATCTTCGTCTTCGCGCTTGTCGGCAATCCTCCAGTCATCTGGCGTGTCGTCTCGCGCGTCCTGCTCGTGCCGGTCATCGCTGCCGTTGCCTATGAGCTGATGCGCCTCGGCGCCGCCAACTACCGCTTCCGCGTGGTGCGGTGGCTCATGTCGCCGAGCCTCGCGCTGCAGGGCCTCACTACCCGCCAGCCCGACGACACGCAGATCGAATGCGCTATCGTCGCGCTTGAGCGCGTGCTGCGAGCCGATGGGGTGGCCGTGCTTGAGCGCGTGGCCTAGTATCTGAGCACCGTGCGCGGCGCAATACCGAGCGGCGAGCGTCCTGCCCATCTCCTCGCGCTCGTCCGCGCCGTCGCCGTCCAGTACGCAATTCTTGGAGTCGTGAATGACATTGCCCGTCGAAGATCCCCAGGCCCGTGCCGACCTTGCCCGGAATGTCGCCGAGGGCGGCCCCGATCCCACCATCGCGCCGCCGCCCTCGGACGTCGAGCGCGAGCCGCCCTCAGAGCCGCCCGCGTTGAGCGGCAAGTCTATGTTGCGCCGGGGCTTCGCCCGCTGGCTCATCATGGGCGGCGTCCGCTGGCTCTATCGCCGCTGGACACGTGTGGCCGTGCGTGCCTTCCCGGAGGACTCCAAACGCGCGCAACTCGCCACGCGCCTCGGCATTCCTCTGCCAGATCGCCTGAACCTGAGCTGGGTCACCGATCACATCGCCGTCGGCGGCCGCATTCACGCAGAAGACATCAAGCGGCTCGCCGCCGTGGGCGTCGGCGCGGTGGTTGATACGCGCGCCGAGCATCAGGACGACCCGGCCGCCATGCGCGCCTGCGACATTATGCTCCTCGGGCTGCCCACGCCCGACACCTACCCACTCACCGTCGCGCAGCTCATGGAAGGAGCTACCTGGGTCAATGCCCAGATCGACGCCGGGCGGCGCGTGCTGATTCACTGCGAGCACGGCGTGGGCCGCAGCGTCCTGCTGACCGCGGCGGCGCTCGTCCAGCGCGGCATGGGCGCGCATGAGGCCATAGACCTCATCCAGCGGCGCCGTTGGCAGGCCGCTCCCAATCATCGTCAGATGCGCCGCCTCATGGAGTTCGAGCACGCCGTCCGCCGTCCGCTCCCACGCTCCGCCGCCTCTTAGGACCTCACCACGCATGCGGAGGGGCGGCGCTACCCCGTTTCACTTCCTCGTGCGCGTCGTGCTCCCCGCGCGCAGCCAGCGACCGGCCTCGCGCGCAAACTCGGCAGGCTGCTCGTCCTGGGGCAGCCCGCCGCAGTCGAAGACGCGTAGCTCCGCTCGGGGATTGCCGAGCCGGAAGGCCCGCGCATTCTCCAGTGGTGTGAAGCGCGCATCCTTGCCCCAACAGAGCAGAATCGGCTGCTCCAGCAGCGGATATACCGCCGACACAGGCGTATTGAGCCACCCCGAGAGAAAGCTCGCCGCGGCATAGCGTCCGCCCGGCTGGTGCGTCACGTCGTAGTAGTGCGCCACCATCTCGTCGGTCACCATCGAGGGGTCGCCGTATGTCTGCGCCCGGAGGAAGTAGCGCAGGCTCGGTCGCGACGAGATGATGTTGTAGATACCCTCTCCCACCAGCGGCGCGCGCAAGATCGCCAGCGCCAATCGCCGCCCGACGGTATCGCGTGCGTTCGCCAGATTCTCCAGTCCCGTCGGCTCGATGAGCACGAGGCGAGAGAAAAGTGCCGGTCCCTCGGCAGCGGTGCGGATGGTGAACGCCGCCCCAAGCGTCGAGGCGATCACCGCCGCAGGATGGTCCGCGCCGCCCACCACCTCGCGCACGAAGTCGCGGATGAGCTGCTCATAGAGTTCGGACGTGTAGACGATGCTCGGCCGCGCCGAGAGGCCGAAGCCTAGCAGGTCGAAGGCATAGACGCGGAAGTCACGCGCCAGGAGGTCGAAGACGCGGCGATACTCATACGACGAGGCCCCGGCGTAGACGCCGTGCACCAGCACCAGCGGCTCCCCCTGCCCCTTCACCGTATACCAGATGTCGCCATGCTCCCAGGCGTAGCGCTCGTGTTCGCCACCAAGCGCGCTCACCGGCTGATTTCCGGCCAATCCGCTGAAGAAGTTGAAGGCAGCGAGCGCGCCCGCTCCGCTCGCCGCCGCCAGGGCGGCCATCTGCCATCCCCTCGACCCTTTCCGGTTATTGGCCCCCATGTCTCCGCCTTCCTCGGTCAAGCCTGTATCTCATCGCGGCCGCCCGATACGGTCGCGCTGAACGTGCCTATGTGATCGCCTGCATCCCCGTGTTCGCAAGATCGGTACTGGCGTCCCCCGCGAGCGCCGTGGTCTGCGCCTCCACCGTTCTGGCGAGCCGCCACGCCACGCGGTCACGCGGAGTGCCGCGTCTTCCCCCGCATACCATGTGCCGAGCGCACGAGGAAACCGCCGCCGGGTCGCGCGTATCTCAGGCATGCTCCGTCTTGGGATGCTCCGTAACGCGGCCCGTGAGGATATCAACCGCATGCGGCAGCGCCGGCAAGATGACGTCGAGGCACTCACGGACACCCTTGGGGCTGCCGGGCAAATTGACGATCAGCGTCTTGCCGCGCGTCCCTGCCGCGGCGCGGGTCAGCATCGCCATCGGCGTGACGCGCAAGCTCTCAGCGCGCATCGCCTCCGGCAGTCCCGGCACCACCCGCTCCACCACGGCCAATGTCGCCTCGGGGGTCACGTCTGTAGGGCTGAGTCCCGTGCCACCCGTCGTCAGCGCCAGGTCGAGCCGCAGATCGTCGGACCAATGCCTCAGCACCGCCTCGATTGCCGCCCGGTCGTCCGCCACGGTTGCCCGAGCGATCACCTCCGCCCGCAACGAATCCCCCGTCACCAGCTCGCGGATCACCTCACCTGATGTATCCTCCCGCTGGCCTGCCGCGCCCTTCGTGCTCACCGTCAGGATGCCCACCGTAACCATCCGACCGCGCCTCCCCTTGGGGTCAAAGCATACTGCCATTTCTTGACGTACTGCCTGGCCGCATGATACGCTGTCCCCGTCCGGAATTGCCGGACGGCACTCGTATAGACCCGGGAATATGGCCCGGGCGTCTCTACCAGGCGACCGTACAATCGCTTGACTACGAGTGAAGTGCGTCTAGGGTTCCGCCGTCGCGCCCCAGCCTCTACACTTCTCAACTAATGGTAGCGTAGAATGGCGGGACCGCGCGGGTCTGGTCCGAGCGACGCAGGCGTGAAGCGCCCGCAGAGCGGACGCCGCGCTACACCATGGGGACTAAAAGCCCGGATGGCAGGTTCACTCATATGGGCGACCTGCTACCGGGCTATTGTTTGTTCATTATCCGGTAAGCGGCCCTGGAGCAAACGGCGATAGCCTGGTGCATTCGTTCGCTCACAGGAGAGCGCACCAATGGCGACCACAAAGGTCTCCCCGTCCACACGCTTTGGAGTACTTGGCGGCCTGCTGCGCCCGGAGGCACGCGGCAGCTCACACCGCGTCGAGTTTACCGCGGGCCTGACCACCTTCGTCACGATGGCCTACATCATCTTCGTCAACACGGCCATCATGCAGGCTGCCGGCCTCGACAAGACCGCCCTCATCATTGGCACGATCTTCGCCGCTGTTGTCCCCACACTGTTCATGGGCATCTGGGCTGATCTCCCATGGGCGCTCGCGCCGGGACTCGGCTACAACGCCCTCTTTGCCTACACCGTCGTGCTCGAGCACCACATCCCGGTCGGCGCGGCGCTGGCATTGGTCTTCCTTGATGGCCTCGCGTTCCTGCTCCTCGTCTCCGGACCCTGGCGCGAGTCCATCGTCAAGGGCATCCCGCTCGCCCTCAAGCTTGCCGCTGGCGCTGGCATCGGCCTCTTCATCGCGTTCATCGGCTTCGTCAACGCTGGCATCGTCAAGCTCGCCGCGTTCGCCGACATCAAGAACGGCTCGGTTAGCCCACTGGGCAGCGGCACCGCTCTGCCCCAATTGAGCACGCTGAACGATCCCACCGTGGTCATCGCGCTCGTCGGGGTAATCATCACCGCCTTGCTCATGGCCTATCGCGTCCGTGGCGGCATCCTCCTCGGCATCCTCGCCACCGCCGTCATCGCCTGGGTCGCAGGCGCGCTCAACGCAAGCTGGAGCAAGGCTCTCGGTGTGACGAATCCCAAGGGGCTGAGCGACTTTGTCGCCCTGCCCGACATGGGCCGCTTCTTCCAGTATGGCGTTGGTCGTGTCGATTTCGGCGCGCTCTTCGGCGGCCGCGGCATTGTCGGCGGCGCCGTGCTGCTCTTCTTCCTGACATTCCTCGTCACCGACATGATGGATTCGCTAGGCACGTTCAGCGGCCTGGCGTCTAAGCTCGGCATCCTCGACAAAGAGGGCAACTTCCCCCGCTCCGGCCGCGCCCTGATCGTTGATGCCGGCGCCGGCATGTGGGGCCCGCTGACCGGCAACGCCACCATCGCAACGTTCATCGAGAGCGCGGCGGGCGTCGGCGAAGGCGGCAAGACCGGCCTCACAGCCGTGTGGGTCGCGGTGCTCTTCCTGCTCTCCCTCTTCTTCGTGCCGTTCATCGGACTGATCCCGGCCGTTGCAACCGCGCCGGCCCTGATCGTGGTCGGCTACCTGATGATCGAGCCCGTCGTCAAGATCGGCTTCCAGGATGTTACCGAGGGTCTACCGGCCTTCCTCGCGCTCATCACCATGCCCGTCACCTACTCTATCGCCGACGGCATGTTCGTGGGCATCGTAAGCTACGTCCTGCTTAAGGTCTTCCGCGGCAAGCTCGGTGAGATTAGCTGGGTCATGTGGCTCTTCGCCGCCCTGCTCGTGCTCGCCAAAGTCCTCCAGGCGCTCAACATTTAGCAACGTCCGCAGAGATCAAGCACGTTTACCTCAAGAGGGCGGTCC
>CAYYCB010000165.1:0-7147 GCA_964469715.1 uncultured Ktedonobacterales bacterium
TCGGCGAGACCAGATGATAGCCGAGCTTGTTTCCGTAATCGCCAGCGGGGGCACAGGGAGCGCCGGGCGTCGGGTTGCCGGCGATGGAGCTCCACCAATCGTCGCTGAAGGTGGTCGAGCCGTTGCCCTTGCGCGCCAGCGAGGGCGGCCGATAATCCTTGCCATAAAAGGGATCGCTGGGGATCTTATAGGCCCGGCCGATCTCAAGCTCCTGGCCGGCGACCATGTTGTTGAGCTCGAAGATCCCGCCGACCTGGACGCCGAAGCGCGAGGCGATCTTGTCTATGGAATCGCCTGCTTGGGCGGTGTACCACTGGAACGTGACGTCGCGTTGGAAGACGAGCGAGCCGGAGAGCGCCTGGAACGTGTTGAGGCCACTGGCGTCCGCCCCGCCAAGGGGGGTCACGGCGAAGAGGCCGGTGACGAGGATGCAGGCCGCCAGCGTGATCATGGCGAGGCGCATGGTGAGTGGGCGCTGACGGCGCGCGACGAAGGGATTGCCCATGGCGACGCCTGTGCCAGGGATGATGACGGGCACAACCGCGTCACGGACATGTGTGGAGGGTAGGCGGTCGCCGTGGTCCAGCGGGATCAGCGCCCCGCCGGTCTCGCCATAGCTGTCGTCATAGCCATCGGAGGCGAAACGCTCGTCGGTGTACGCCTCGTCGTAGCCGGTCTCGCCGGCTTCGTCGTACTGGCCGCGCGGCTCGAAGTCGCGCCCGTCGTCGGGCGTCCCGCGCGGGTGTCCATTCCGGCCCATGCAGCCCCTCCCACCGCTCACCTGGCGGATCTTCTTTCGTCGCTGCCTCCCCGCGGGTACGGACGGACAAGGCGCTTCTCTACTGTAGAGCCGTGCGGATGCGGTGTCAAACGAAGGTGGCAGGCAAGGGACCATGGTACCAACGCGCGGCGGCGGATCGCGTGCGTTGGCCGAATGTGGCCGGATTTTGATGTGCGTTCGTCATTTACGACCAGGCGACGAGCGTGGAAAGTGGCCGAAATGGCCGGATTTCAAATGAGATGACGCAGGCGGCGCGAGACGACGAGCGGGCCGACACGATGTGCCGGCCCGCCAGTGACGAGGAAGGAGCTAGCCCGCGACGCCCAGGGGGCCAAGCGGCTCGACGATGCCAGCGAGCGGCCAGCGGGGCGCGCCGACGCGGAAGACGACGCGAGAGATCTCCCAGGTGGGCCGCTCCGGCGCATTCTTGGACGAGCGGCCTTTGCCGAGCGGCCAGTGGAGCCAGCGGCTGGGGAAGATGCCCTTGCCGAGAGGAACGAGCTCGTAGACGCTGTTGGGGTGGAAACAGGGAACGCCGACGGCCCAGACCACCTCTTCGGAGCCAAGCATCTCGAAGCAGGCACGGTGCAGACCTTTTCCGCTGGGGTCGCCGTCGAAGGCGATGAGGCGGCCGAGGCGGCCTTTGGGATGCAGCGGGCCACGCTCCCAGGGGCCGCGGAGCTTGTGGGCCCAGCCCCAATGGGGATCGTCCTCGGGGTGTTCGGGGTCTTGTGGCGTGGGGAGCAGGGTCAGCAGGAGGGCAAGCTGGCGGCGCGGCATGGGGACGTAGGGATCAGGCTCACCCTGCTCCAGATGGGCGAGGGACCAGGCGAGGTCGCTGTGCGCGAGGACGCCACTGGGGCGCTCGACGCGGAAAAGCCCCGCGTCGGTCTCGACCTCGACGGCAGAGACGATGGCCGGCGCCGGGCGCAGCGCGGGAAGCTTTGAGGATGTATCTGCAGTGGCACTGCCGAGTGAGTTGAGCCCGTCGGCGCTGGCCCGAGCACGGCGCACCTTGGGCGCGGTCTCCGCTGGAGCCGGCTCGACCTCACGGCCAAGCTGGCTGAGCGCGATGGGACGTATTGAGCGAAGATGGCCGTAGGGGCGGGCGACGCGAATCGGGCCGGAGCGACCGGCGCCCTCCAGCGAGTTGTAACCGCCAGCGGGCGTCGGCAGGGCGATGAGGTAGACGTCGGGATCGGCGTTGAGCTGCGTGCGCGTGCCGGTATAGGGCACGGGCAGGGCGGAGCCGGCGGTGGCGCTGCCGAGCGAAGGACCGAGGTGAGCATCCCGATTGGGGTGAGCCTCGGGCAGGGGCGGCAGAACTGCGGGTCGTGGCCGCTCGGTGATGCCCGGCGTGACGATGGCGACTGGTGGCGTGGTCAGCCGGCCGACGCGGGGCACGCGCTCGATTGTAGTATGCGGCGCAACCGGCGCGGGCGCGCTCGCGTGCGGGGATACACGCCGCACGCGTGGTCTGGTCACCGTGGATACAGGCGCCTCGCGCATAGACTATCCTCCCGCCCCTAGATCGCCGGGCGTCGCTCGTGTGTTGCGTCCTCGCCGCTCTGCCGTCGCGCTACGCTGAACTTTGATAACTGGGGTCCCAGCCGCGGCCCCGAAGGGCCGGCGCATGACGCTCCGAACCCGAAGATTCCGGAGGTGCGCAGGGGCGAAACCGACCACACACTTTTGCCTTTGGAGTGTACGCTAGAACGGCTGTTCGTGTCAACGACGTTGCACGATTCGCTGGCCGCATGGCAAAAGCGGGCAAAGTAGCATTAGCACAGGGTGTGCCAGCTTGGTGAGGGCTTACATCACAAGACGGGATAGGTGCAAAGGAAGCCACAAGACCAGCCATCCATCACCATCCTGTGTGACAGTAGGCCGTTTGGGGGAGGCCGGAGCCGTCCTCAGAGAGCTCGCCTTAGAGAAAATTGATGCCACCGTACCGAAGCAGGAGGCCACGATACTGCGAGAGCGGCACACGAGCCGAGACGACATCCCCGAGTTGAAGCGATCAGCTCCTGCTGTCCGAGACCGACCGCTCCCGCTTGCAGACCTTCATCCACTCGGCTCGTGCCAGCGCCCGTGCCCACATGCGCGCCCAGGTCGCACTCACGCTGGACGAGGGCTGGAACCTGGCCGAGGTATGCCGCACCTTCGACCTCTACCGCAATACCGTCATCAACCTCCGGGCGCGCTTCGCTGCGGGCGGGACTACCTCTCGCGTCCGGTCGGCGACACGGCGACCTTAGAGCAGCGGGTGAGTGCACTCGAAACCGAGCGCAACGTGCGAGGAGCGACCATTGACTGGCAGTTCACGACCCGGCAAGCCCGCACCGAGCGCAAGAAACTCTATCCGGTTGACAGAGGCCAACTGGCCTGAGTTATAGCGCGCTCAGGCCAGTTGGATGCCGTGGGCAGATGGCGCGGCTAGGCCAGTGGCTCGGCGTCGATTCGCCGTGATCGTCTCCAGGGCCGCCAACGACGCTTGACCGCTGTGAACTGGCCAGCGAGCCCTGCCACCTCAGGCTCAGCTGTCTGCCCGCTTTAGTGGGGAGGCACCGCGCCGACAGTAGCGATCACGTAGCGGAACTTGTTGTTCTGCCGGTAGCCGCCCGAAGGCGTCGCGAAGGGGGCGAGCGAGGCCAAGGTGGCGCTCTTCACGGCCTCTTCGCCGGAATGCCGTATCGCCACAATGAATGGCCCCGGCGAGGAGAGCCCACGCCAAGCGGTCTCGGCGTCGGGATATTCGAATGGACAATCGACGAAGCCGCTGGCTGTCGGCTGCAGTCCGGCCTGCTCCATGAGGGCTTCGACCTTGCCAGGCGCGGAAAGCGCAAACGGCCCTGGGGCTCCAGGCGGTGGCGGCGGCATCAGCGGGGCGATGGCTGCCAGCGTCGCGGCGTGCTCGGTGAGGTGCGGCTCGCCCCAGACCACCATCGCTACCCGACCGCCTGACGTGCTGACGCGCGCCGCCTGGCGCAAGGCGGCGACGGGATCGGCGGCGTACTGGAAGGCGTTGAAACTCGTGACGGCGTCGAAGGCCTGGTCGGCGAAGGGCAACTCCTCCATCTCGCCGACGCGAAAATCGCCTGCGGGTGTCCGTTCACGCGCAATCTCGATCGACGCGGACGAGGCGTCGATGCCGCTCACCAGCGCACCTCTGGCAGCCGCAAGCTGTGCGGCCATGCCAGTGCCACAGCCGACGTCAAGCAAACGCGTACCAGGTCCCACGCCGAGGGCGTCGAAGACGGCCAGATAGGAGGGCCGCAACATGCCCTCCTGGATCTCGGCCCAGTCGCGCGCTCGGGAGCCCCACAATGGCCCCTGCACAGGTGCTGTTCCCATGGTGGTTCACCCCTCACTTCACGAGGTATCGGCCCAGCGTGCCTGCCCGACCTGTCCGGAGGCGGATATCCGAGGGCATGGTGCCGTTGCCTCCCACATGAACAGGCCACGTCACGGCCCTGAAGGCAGCCAGGCACTCCGTTGGTGCACAGCCTAGCATGGGGATGCGCGGAAAGCAAGGGATGATAACGCTCTACGAGAGCGTAGTGATGGGCCTACGCACGCCTACGAGCGTATTACCTTCGTCAACTCTCAACTGCACTGAATACTAGACGACTCCGCTACGTGGCGCTATGGTGGCTGTGTGTGGTAGCCGAAGATTGGTCACACGCGCTGGCGATTGCATTACGCATTACAAGGAACGCATACGAATGAAGGCACGACTGAACTACGGCAAGGCGGCGCCCGGCGCCTACAAGGCGATGTCCGCGCTGGAGCACTATGTGCGCGAGTCCGGGCTCGAGCATCCGCTACTGGAGCTCATCAAGCTGCGGGCATCGCAGATCAACGGCTGTGCGTACTGCATCGACATGCACACGAAGGACGCCCGCGCAGCCGGCGAGACGGAGCAGCGCCTCTATCTGCTCGATGCCTGGCGGGAGGCGCCGTTCTACACCGACCGCGAGCGCGCGGCCCTCGCCTGGACCGAGGCGGTGACGCTGATCTCCCAGACGCACGTGCCCGACGACGTGTACGAGGAAGCGCGCCGGCACTTCAGCGAGGAAGAGCTGGTGAACCTGACACTGGCCGTGGTCGCAATCAACGGGTGGAACCGGCTGGCAATCAGCTTCCGCTCGGAAGCAGGGACGTACCAGCCGAAATCGGCCGAGCGGTAGATTGCGGCTGTCCCGTTTGCCCGCTTACCTATCCAAGCTGAAGCCAGTCGGCCTCCAACCACTCAGCCTCATCCGTGTCACCGCCGCTTCACGCCAGGAAGCGGTCGTAGGCGAATGGGCGCAGCAGATCGGGCCTGTCAGAGCCGCTCGCCCAATCAGCCAGGAGCTTCGCCACCGCGAGCGAGATGGCAAAGCCGTGACCCGACCAGCCCGTCCCGAAGTAGAGGTTAGCGGCGCCCGGCGCGCGGTCGATGATGGGGATGTCGTCTACGCAAACGGACTCCGGGCGACTGGCGTCAGCCTCGGCGACTCCCACACCCGCCAGCGACGGATAGACGGCAACGGCCTCTGCGACATTGCCCTCAATCTGCCCGCGCAGGGTCTCGCCTTGATCGCGCGCGGCGTTCCAGCGTCCGCTCCAGCCACCTGAGATCATCGCCCGACCGCCTTCAACCGGCTTGATTGCCAATGTACGACGTTCGTGGCCGATGAGATGGCGGACGGGCGTGGGATCGAGCGGCTCGGTCAAGAGCACCTGCGGCAGCATGGGCCAGACCGGCAAGGTGAGGCCGAGCTGCTCACGCAGGAATCCCGGCGCGTGGGTGTTGGTGAGCAGCAGGACGGCTCCACTGACGCCGATGCGCTCGCCGTCCGCGGTGACGACTGCCGCCACGCGCTCGCCGGAGCGCTCCAGAGCGGCAAGCGCGGTGCCCTCGCGAATGACCGCGCCAAGCCTCGTCGCCGCGGCTGCGAGCCCGCGCGTGGTAGCCGTATGATCCGCAACGCCGTCGTCGGGGCAGTAGAGCGCGCCGATGACCGCCTTACTCACGTCCGGCTCAAGCTGAAGCACCGCGTCACGGTCGAGAACCTGGGTCGTGATGCCGTGCTGATTTTGCAGCCAGGCACGAGCCGGGGCGCTCTCCCAACCGCCTTCGAGGCCATCGGGGCCGCGCTCGAAGAGGTGGAGCAGTCCCATGCGCTCGTAGCCGGTGGGCGCGCCGATCTCATCGGCCAGCGCGGGCCAGAGATCGTAGGCAAGGCGCATGAGCGGAAGCTCACGAACATCACGCCCGCAGGCACGGACGCCACGTTTCCCGAGGCCGCCCGACGCGCCGGAGGCGACGGCTTGGGCTTCGAGCAAGACGACGGATGCGCCGCTCCTGGCCAGCTCCCACGCTGCGCAGGCGCCGTAGACACCCCCACCGACGACGATATAGTCGTAGCTCATCGCGCTGGATCCTCCCTCGATCCCACATGCCTCTCCTGGCCGCTATTATCGAGTTTTAGCGTTGGGCCGTAAGGGCAACGATTCCCGCCGGCCAGTATACGCCTGTCCTTTACGGCGCGAGCGTGCCGAGATCGGCGGGAGAGGTAGGGTTGACATGGTGCTCGGGGGCGTATGGCTATCACGTCCGCGCACACGGATGCGAGACGGGAAACATGGGGCCGCCGCCCGCTCCCATATGGCACGATTCCCGCTTGGTTTTGGACCGCCGCCGCGCCGGCTGTTTGACGTGCCGTGAGAACACTGGTAGACTGGCGCGGCCCGGTATGACACAGAACAGGTAACGGAGCGAGGCTCCGCCCGCGAGCGAAGGGAGGGATATATGGCGGCAAAAGCCAGCGCCGCATCCCCCGCACCGCCCGCGACAACATCATCCCGACGCAGGCGCGGGATAGGGATTAGACGCGTGCGGCTGCGGCTGACGCTCAGCCTGGCGCTGCTGCTGTGTCTGCTGGGGATAGCGGGTGCGGAGAGCGCTGCGCTGTTGCTGCGGGCGCTGCGCATCCCGACGGCTGATGATATCGCGCAACGCGTCTGCACGGCCTACCAGCGCCAGGATTACGATGTGCTGGTGCAGGCAATCGATCCCGCGGCATCGCCGCCGGAAGTGCCAGGGCCGTTCGACGCCGCGGCCAGAGCGGACCTGACGGGCCAGCTCAAGGCGCTCGACACGCAGGCAGGTCCGGTGACGGTCTGCTCGTTCAAGGCGCTGGTCTCCGATGCGCAGGCGCAGGCGACCGACCACAGGCAATATATCTTCACGATGACACGCGGGCATGGACAGCCGATGGTCTATACGACGCTCATGACGATTGTGCGTGAGGCGGACGGCAGTTGGCTCGTGACACGAACGAGCAACTTCGTGGGTGGACCGGGCGGCGCAGGGTGAGG
>CAYYCB010000166.1:0-7121 GCA_964469715.1 uncultured Ktedonobacterales bacterium
GCTTCCCATCAATACGGCTTGCACTCCCACTCACGCCAGGAATAGCCGTCGCGGCTGAAGATCTCCCACGCGGCGCGGATGTTCATCTTGTAGTCGTACGGCGTGTATTGGGAATACGACGTGCTGTTCCAGGTGCTTGGATACAAGATCTGGAAGACACCCATCGCGTGGCTGTCTCCCACGGGAAACGGGTTCCGCGCATTGGGGTCATAGCCCGACTCACAGCGCGAGATGTTCAGCGCACCCGGCGAATACTGCCCGAAGACCGCCTGGATCTCGGCAATGACCGTCGCCGTGCCGGGGTTGGGACCGTTCGGCGGGTTAATGGCCGAGGTGAGCGGAATTGGCGTCGCCGTGGGTACCGGCGTCGGCGTTGGGGGAATCCACGGGACCGAGCTCGCGTAGGCGTCGAAGGACGTCCCAAAGACAGCGCTGCGCCCGAGGGGCGAGGCCAGCGCCAGCGACCCAAAGAGCGTCATCGCCGTCACCATCGCAATCAAGAACTGCAAGATGAACGGGCGCGGCCCCATGCGGCGCGGAACGATGCGCATGCTATACGGCTTCGGCGGCTTGCGCGACCCACGGATGAAGATCGTCTCGGAGGGCGAAGCCGCTGCCAGTGCCAGATCCCTCGGACCGTCGGATCGGAGCGCGGGCAGCCGCTCACCGTCACCTCCGGCTCGCGCATGGCCCCGCACGGGAACGAGCGCCGTCTGTGCCTGGGCGACGTCCGCCGACGCCTCGGGCATGCGCGCGGTACGCGCCTCCGCCAGCGCGTCCAACACCGACGTATCCGGGTCGAACTCGGCGCGCTCCAGCAGGATGCGTCCCGTCTCCTCTCCGGCCGGCGCGGCCGGTCTCGGTCGGTTCGTCCGCCTTACGCCGCTCGACCCACCGGAGGACCGATGAGAGCCGGAGCTGCCAGGCGCCAGGGGAGCCCGCGCATAGGAATCCGTCGGGCGGCCGAGTGAGCCGGTGGACCGCTCCGCATCAGGCGGATCGAGCGGAGGCAGCGCGGGCAGCACGGGGACGGTGTGCCTGTGGGTGGCGGCCAGGGCGTCGGTCAGTGACGCCTTGCGCGGGCGCGGCGTGGCCGGTTTCGTGGGCTTTGCGGCCGGCGAGTCCTTCGCCTGCGCGCTCGCCTCCGTCGTCTGCCCGTCGTCGGGTTGTTTACGCGTTCCGCCCCGCTTGGATTGCGCCATGCCGTACTCCCACGGTGAGGCCGAGGGGAGCGCCCACCGCCATCGCCGTCTCCGCGGGTGCGCTTCGTGCGCGCGGCTTCGTCCCCTCGGTCGCGCTCACGACTATGCCACGCCCGCTCGGCCCTAGTCAACGCGCGGGGCCTTCCTTAGCCATGAAGTACGGAGTCGCGGGCATTCCATGGCGCCGGCTAGTCCGTTGGCATACGGCCCGGCATATCACCTGCGGTGAGACGCGCCCAGACCCCGTCCACCAGACGGAGCAGATCGTCCACGTCGAAGGGCTTGGCGAAGTAGGGCACGTCGAGACTGTGCAGCAGGTGCGAGAAGGCCAGTGGCAGCGTGCGTGGGTTGGCTGTCATCAGCACGTAGGCATTCTGCTTCGTCAGGCGCTGGTCGCCCGAGACGGCTCCCAGGACGCCAGCCCCATCTAGCCCCGGCATCATCAGGTCCAGCAAGACGACCATCCGCTCACGCGACTCCCGCAGCATCTTGAGCGCCACGATCCCATCGGGCGCCTCATCCACCCGATGGCCGGCGTCCTCCAGCGCGTACCGCAGCGACTCGCGGATACTCTCGTCGTCGTCCACAATCAACACATGCGCCATGACATACCCTGCCGCACGGCTTGGCCTCCCTCGTCGGTGGCTCTACGTCCTCCACACCCTGAACGCCCGCCAGCGCCAACGATAACGTCTGTCACCGTTTCGGCCTGTGAGCGAACGAGAGCCGTGCCAGTGCTGGTGTCGGCAGTCCGCCGTTCTGGCTCGACATATTGACAGTCATTCGGCTCATCAGTACACTGTGCCACACAGGATGCCAACTATCCCCCGTCGCAACGAAGGAATCAGGAGCGACCTCATGCAGCAGCCGGTTTCCGCCGTCTATTCGACGCCACGCGACCTCTCCACGCTCTTCAAGCGTCTGCTCGAATTGGAGCGACTCGCCACCACGCAGGAATGGTGGCTCTTTGGCCGCGTGCTGCCTGAGGCCCGGCGCATCGCGGAGCTGACAAGCCTGCTTGCCGCCGCCCGTGCCGACCTCTCCGGACTGCTCAAGACCCTCGGCTATCCGCAGGCGACCAACCTCGATCATCCCGCCACGAGCGAGCTGACCTTCCAGCAGGGATTCGCCACGGACGCCGGATGGGCGCTTGCCCATCGCGACGAGGCGCTGAGCATTCTGCGGCTGGCGGCCACCGCGATGCCCGTCCTGCTCGTGCAGACCGCGCGGATTAGCGCGCAGCTTGGCGACAACGCAGCCGCTACCATGGTGCGTCGCGTGCTCGCGCGGGTGACCGAGCGGCTGAGCGAGGCGCGAACGCTGGCGACCGTCGCGTAGTCCCCAGGGATTCCGGCCCGGCACGCTGCACAACTTATACCAGGGAACTCCCGACTCGCCGACATTCCAACTCTTGAGGTTCCGGCTCGTATTCCTCAGCGAGCCGCACGGCCCCAGACGCGCTCGCCAGCCGGCCGCGCATCCTGTATACTCGGCTCGCCGCCAATAGCAGCCGGCCTCAGGCCACGGCAAGGCAACCACCCGGCGGCCGAGAGTCGGTGAGAGGAGAGGGGTCCAGCATGTCCACGCCCACAAATCCCTACGGCTACCCACCCTACCCTGAGCAGCCCGGAGAGCCCAGTCAGGCGGGCCAGCCGCAGTATCCGCAGCCGCAATACCCGATGTACCCATCCAGTCCTGAGCAGCCCTATGGAGCGCCACCTCCCGGCTACTATCCGCCGCAGGGCTACCCCGCCTATCCGCAGGGCGGCATGCCGCCGTTCGCCCCTCCCGTCGCGCCGCCGCGCAAGCGCAATACCACGCTCTGGGTCGTCCTCAGCATCGTCGGCGTCCTGGCGGTTCTCGCCTGCGTCGCCTGTGGCATCTTCGCCTTCGGCATCGGCAATCTCGTCCAGAAAGTCGGCGCCCCTGCCATCGTCACCGGCGAGTTCTGCGCCGAGCTTCAACAGGCGAATTACTCAGCCGCGTACGACCGCTTCTCAGACAACCTCCAGTCACGGATCACCCGCGAGGACTTTGTCAGTACGAATCAACAGCGCGACTCTTCCCTCGGACCCATTACGCACTGCACAGTGACGAACGGCGACAGCCAGGATGTGCATCTCGGCTCTACCAGCGCGAGCTTTCCATTGACGATCACCCGCGGCTCAATTTCGTACACGGGCACCATCTCACTCACAAAGGATGGCACCCACTGGAAAATCTACGACCTTGACCCGTCGTTACACTTGCTCGGCTAGCGCGGCAGCGCGGACGTTGAGTGGCTTCGCGTGATGCGAATGAGCCGGGGAGGTGAAAGGCGGGTGCGCCCCCACCTGCCCGGCTCATTTCATGGCTGTGCTTCGGCTGTATGAGCGCCCGTATGAGTTGTCCGTGGCGTTTGGGCGGCATGGCGCGCAGAATTGCGTTAGGCATCCCGGCGGAATGGCCTCCGCGCCGATAGGGCAGCCCTCTCTGCCTATCGCTACCGGCAGGCCCCCGCGAACCGCCGCCTCGGAGGGGACCATGGAACCGGAAAGCCGCTTCTCGCCAGCCCGCGAGATGTACGACGCGAGCCGCATGCCCGCGACCGTTGTGATTCAGCGGGCCCCGGTGGTTCCCAGCACCATGCCCGGCATGCTCGACGTCTCACCGGCAGCCGGCGACGCTCGCGCGGCCTCCGCGTACCATACGACGCGGGTGATCTACCTCATCCTCAGCATCATCGAGATTCTGCTGGGCCTGCGCGTCGCGCTCAAATTGCTCGCCGCCAACCCCAACGCCGGCTTCTCGCGTCTGATCGACGCTCTCACCACTCCGCTCGTCTTGCTGTTCCGAGGCGTCTTCCCCGACACGCAAGGGCACCGGGTCGTCCTTGAGATGACGACCCTGCTTGCCCTCGTCATTTACCCCGTCGCCGCCTGGATCGCAGTGCGCATCATCCTGATCGCGCAGCGCCAAGACGCCGTTGCTCGCGTGCGGTAGGCGGAGGCGCGGGCCTGGAATCTGACCGGCAGATTTCTCCCGTGCAGGTTTCTGACCGAGTGCGGCGAGCCGCCTGGCATACCCTCTGCGCCGATGGTACAATGCCGCCATCTCACGGGCGTCCTGGGAAATGGCGGCCCTTGACCACTTTTCACCCGCCGCCCGCGCGACCGGGAAATACGCCCTATCACGAGCGAAGACGGACTCGCCCATCGGACGAGTGGGAAGGAAACGCCTACGGCGAAGAATGATCGCCTCATCAACCTCGCCGCGGAGAGTAGGGCTGAGCGCGCATTCCTGGCGGCCGTCGAGACGGACAAGGATGACGCCCTCTGGAGCGCCGAAGACTCGGTGAATGAGCTCGCGTCTCTTGCCCGTACCGCAGGCGCCGAAGTCGTCGGCACCCTCATACAGCGGCTCCGCGCTCCCGACCCTGCCACGTACCTGGGCAAAGGGCGCGCGAACGAAATCGCCCAGCGCCGCGAAGAGCTTGGTTTCGATCTGCTGATCCTCGATGACGAGGTCTCGCCCTCGCAGCAGCGCAACCTGGAAGAGGTCACCGGGGCGCGTGTCATCGACCGCACCGCCCTCATCCTCGACATCTTCGCCCAACATGCTCGCACCCGCGAGGGTCAGCTCCAGGTGGAGCTTGCCCAGCTCGAATATCGGCTTCCGCGCCTCACCGGCCGAGGGCGTGACCTCTCGCGCGTCGGCGGCGGCACGCGCGGCGCTGGCGGCCGGGGCGGGGCAGGCGGCGCAATCGGCGTCCGCGGGCCTGGCGAGACCAAGTTGGAGATCGACCGCCGGCGCATCCGCAGCCGCATCGCCGAGCTTCGGCGCGAGCTCGACGCGGTGCGCCAGCAGCGCGGTCTGATCCGCCGCCAGCGCGCCGCCCAGGCCATCCCCGTTGTCGCCATCGTCGGCTACACCAACGCCGGCAAGTCCACTCTCTTCAACACGCTCACGTCGGCCGGCGTCCTGGCGGAGAACAAGCTCTTCGCCACGCTCGACCCGACGACACGCCACGTCACCCTGCCCACGCACCAGGATGTGCTGATGACCGACACCGTCGGATTCATCCAGAAGCTGCCGACGAAGCTGGTCGCGGCCTTCCGCGCAACGCTGGAGGAGGTGGTCGAGGCTGACGTGCTGCTCGAAGTGGTGGATATCAGTCATGAGAACGCCATCGAGCAGAGCCAGACAGTGAGCGACGTGCTGGCCGAGCTAGGCGCCGCCGATAAGCCGCGCGTCACGGCGCTCAACAAGATCGACCTGCTCGCCGATCCCGCCGACGCCGACACATCGCTCTTCCCCAACGCTGTGCCCGTCTCGGCGCTGGCCAGCACAGGCCTCAAGGAACTGCTCACCGTCGTCGGGGAGGTCGTCTCAGAGGGGATGATCGCCGTGCGTGTGGTGTTGCCCTATGACCGGGGCGATCTGGTGGAGACGTTCCACCGCCGCGGCATGGTCACGCTGGAGCGCCATGACGAGCGCGGGACGCTGCTCGAAGGGAAGCTGCCTAAGACGGTGCTTGGCCTGTACACGCCCTATCGCCCCGTCCCCCTGCGGCCAGGGTATGCCGCGCGCTATCCTTTCGCGGAGGAACTAGCCGCCGCCGATCCGGACGACGCGGAAGAAGGGGAGTACGATGCGCTCGACGAGGACGAGGAAGACGATCTGGATGGCGACGCTCCCGCTAATCTAGAGGGCGGCGATGACGTCGCCGGGGACGTCGAGATCGTTCGCTGAGCCGCGCTCGTTGGCAGAGGGAAGACGCCGCGCGGTCCGTCTCACACTGCGAGCGGCGTCATCTCGCGCTCGCAGGTTGTTGCGCGGGCCATCTATGCCAGCAGGAGGTATTGCACCAGGTTGAGCATGACGACGGTGAAGACCAGACCGTTGCAGATCCAGATGGTGACGTGGGCGATGGAGAGGCGGAAGGAGCGCAGCAGGCGGATGCCGGCGGCTACCGCCAAGACCACGAGCGCCTTGTAGGCGATCAGTGCGATGAAGCCGAAGCGCACGAGCAGCGCGGCCATCAGCGGGTTGCCTTCGTGCATCCCGTTGTGCAGGCCGACGAAGGTGCTCGCAAGGTCCGCGGCGTTGAGCAGTGCGAAGAGCCCCACCAGCCACGGCAGGTAAGAGCCCGCGGAGCGGGGACGTTCGATCGGACGCGGCATGGCCTGTCTCCTGGCGCGCGCTACAACGAATTGCCCGGCCCCTGCCGTGGCGGCTTGAGTGCGCAGGCCGACCGGCAGCGGTTGAGTCGCCCAGAGCGGGAGGGTCTCGCGATACTGGGCTTCGCGAGTGAGATTGCTGATCATAGGAGTCTACCCCGCATTCCTTAGGCACTACGCGCGGCCCTTGCGGCTGCGTCCGAAGAGCGCGTCTTCCCGGCTCTCGCTCGCTCTCTCTACCAAGTCTCATGCCAAACGCGCACGGCTGGTATTGCCAACCCCGAATTTGGATGCGAGGCGGGAAGAGGACTGGGTATACTATTGGAGGTAGCGAAAGGGAGACGCGCATGGCGCAGGATGTCGAGACGGCCGATTTCAACGCGGTTTATGGGCCGCTGCTGAAGGACGTCTTCCGCGGTATTGCCCGCGACGAGCTGGCCCAGGGCGTGGAGCCGGAGCGGCGCGCCAGGGACTACGCCGCCCGCGGCAAGCCGGATTTCGCCCTCGCCTATCTGCTCGTCTCTCCGCTCGCTGATGACGAGAAGCGCGAGGTCTTGGCGCAGTCGTATGACGAGCGGGCGCGCCACACCGAGGAGAAGGCCCGCGAGTTCGACCGCCGCTTCCACCGCTCGTTCGCCATGCTTTTCACCGAGGCGAGCAAGGATCGCGCGACGGCGAAGCAGATCCGCGCCGGCCATGCGGTGCGCAAAGGGGCGGGACGGCAGCTACCCATGGCGTAGGGGCGCCCATTTGTATGCCG
>CAYYCB010000167.1:0-7038 GCA_964469715.1 uncultured Ktedonobacterales bacterium
TCAACGCCGATAGCCACATTCATCGGGCTGCTGCTTGGCCTGGCCGCTGGCGCATACGCGTTATTCCGCTACGTCGCGACGCTCAAATGAGCGCGTGATCGCGGCCGGCCGGAAGGGACACCCAAAAGCGGCAGCTAGGAGACGAAGGGGGAACCTCCGTGTTCTGGAAACTGCCTAACATATCGGTCCCACCCGATCCTCTCTTCACGATCTTTGGCTTCCCTGTCTTCAATACCTACCTTCTCGCCCTCCTCAGCGCCATCATTGTGCTGGCATTCTTCTACCTGGGACTACGTAAAGCCAGCATCATCCCACGCCCGCTACAAAACCTCGTCGAATGGGCCTCCGAGACGCTGCTCAACCTCTGCGAGGAGGTTGCTGGCGCGCGGAATGGGCGGCGCTTCTTCCCCTGGGTCGCGAGCATCTTCTTCCTGGTGCTGATCAGCAACTGGTGGGAGGTCATTCCCGGCGTCGAGACCATTGGCACCATCACGCATGAGGTGAAGGGCTGCCCGGAGGTCATCACCGGCCCATTCCTGACGGGCAGCGCCTCCAACTGCATCATCCCATGGGTGCGCCCGCCCTCGACGGACCTCAACTTCACGCTGGCGCTGGCGGTGATTTCCTTCATTGCCACACAGGCCTACGGATTCAAGCTTCTGGGGTTTGGCAAGCAGCTTGGCCGCTACTTCACACTGAAGGAAGGCCCTATGGGCCTCATCGTCGGTCTGTTGGAGTTCCTGCTTGAGCCGCTGCGTATCATCTCGCTCAGCTTCCGTCTTTTTGGCAACCTCTTCGCCGGTGATGTCCTGCTGCTGGTGATCAGCTTCCTGCTGCCGGTGGTCGGCGCCATCCCGTTCTACTTCCTTGAGTTGTTCGTCGGCTTCATCCAAGCCTTCGTCTTCGCGTTCCTCACGCTGATCTTCATGACCCTGGGCACCACCGTTCATGGCCACGAAGACCACGAGGAGGAGCATGCCGCCGAGTCCGCGCACGCCGAGCACGAGCGTGCAGCCGCCGCCTTCGCCCAAAAGGAGGTTCCGGTCGCCTAGCCGCGACCGCTGTGTGGCTGCGGACATTGGCAGCCGTGACCTTACCGTTCTCACTTCGGCCTCATCCGCGTCGCGGCCGAATCATTTCGCGCCGCGACCGCTGTGGCGCAACACTCAGGCGCCCGCCCTCTCATCGTGGTGGGCCAGGATCGACTCCAGGGTGCGTAGCCCTGGCAATGCTTAGTTGGGTGTCCGGTCCATTGGAGGCCGCGACACGTACGCAGGAGGAATTCGATGCAACCGCAGTTCTTCGAGATCGCCGCCGCCCTCGCCATCGGTCTTGGCGCTATCGGCCCGGGTGTTGGTATCGGCCTGATCGCCGGCCCCGCGCTCTCTGCCATGGGGCGCAACCCCGAAGCGGCCGGCATCGTGCGTACGAATATGATTCTTGCCATCGTGTTCGCCGAGGCCGTCTCGATCTACGCCTTGGTCGTCGCGCTTATCATCCTCTTCGTCGTCGGCAACGCGAAGTAGCCGCAACTCCGGCGTAGCCGTGCTGTAGCCGATTCCTCGCCCTACGCACGCGCACGAACGCGAGGACGGAGATCTCGCCCATGGGCATAAATCTCGCCAACTTCATCGCACAGGTCGTCACGTTTCTGATCCTGCTCTTCGTGCTTGGCAAGTATGCGTTCCCGCTGCTCTTCAAGACGCTCGACCAGCGCGCGGCCACCATCCGCGAAGGTGTCGAAAACGCCGAGAAGGCGCGGCGCGAGCTTGCCGACGCCGAGAAGCGTGTCGAAGCGCTTTTCGAGCAGGCGCGACGCGACGCCCAGGCCACCATTGCCAAGGCGACGCAGGCGGCCGATCAGGTTCGGGCAGACATCGAGGCGCAGGCCCAGGAGCGCTCCCGGCAGATGATCGAGCAGGCCGAGCGCCAGATCCAGGCTCAGGTGGCGCAGGCCCGCGCGCAGCTCCGCCAGGAGGTGGCCGACTTGGCCATCCAGGCCGCTGAGCGTGTCGTCGGCTCCTCACTCGACACCGCCTCTAACCGGCAGCTCGTCAAGGAGTTCGTCGCACAGTCGAGGGACCTCCAGTGTTAAAGGGCGCGACCGCGCGTCGCTACGCTCAGGCGGTCTTCGACATCGGCGTGGAAGCGGGGAACGTGGACCGCTGGCGCGACGACGTGCGGACGATTGCCGAGTATCTCGGCAACAAGCGGCTGCTGTTCGTCCTGAGCGAGCCGAAGATCCCCTTCGACCGCAAACAGGCCATAATCCGCGACCTGCTTGGCACAAAGGTGCAGTCTGAGGCGCTCAACCTCGCTCTGCTGCTTGCCGAGCGCGGGCTGGCGGAGCTGGCCCCCAGAATCAGCCAATATTTCGATACGTTGTACAACGACTATCGCGGGCAGGCGATCGCGCAGATCACGACGGCCATCCCGCTGGACGACGATTTGCGCCTGCAGATCGGTGCGGAGCTTCAGCAGATCACGGGCAAGCGCATTCTGTTGGAAGAGCGCGTGGACCCCACGATCCTCGGCGGCGCCATCGCCCGCGTCGGCGACACGCTGATTGACGGCAGCATCCGCCGCCGTTTCCAGCTTCTGCGCCAGCAGATCGCGGCGGGTGCGTTCGGTGGGCCTGACGACGGTGGCTCCAGCTTCGTCGTCGCGCCGGTGGGTGGGCCTAATGGCGGCCCGTCTGGCGGCGGATCCGTCCCACCCGCGCCGAGCATGCCCCCCGTTCCTGGCGCTGGCCCGAGCACTGGGCCAGGAACGGATGGCGGGCGACCCACCGGCGGGCCGAGCTCGTCGAGCAGCGCCGCTGCCCGGAGCAACGCCGATTCCGCACGGATGCCACCTCGCCAGGGCGGTAATTCTGGCAATTCCGGCAATTTCGGCAAAGGGCGTAACGATAACAAGCGCCGCCGCCGTTAACCCCGGCGCGGCGCTCGCGCCCGGCGCGGGCCACCGTCCTCCCCTTTTCCGCAGCGGCGGGAAGGGGGTGGTGGGTTAGGACCCAACTAGGAGACACACATGGCTATCGCGGACGAGATTACCAAGGTCATTCGCGATCGAATAGCGAACTTCAGCGGCGCGGACACCGAGACCGCGATGGTCAGCGTGGGGACGGTGATCGAGGTCGCCGACGGCATCGCCCGCGTCTACGGGCTTTCCGGCGTGGGCTATCTCGAGCTCGTCGAGTTTCCGCGCACCGGGCTCATGGGCATGGCCTTCAACCTCGAAGAGGACTCCGTGGCCGTGCCGATCCTCGGCGACTACACGCTGCTGCACGAGGACGACGAGGTGCGCACCACGGGGCGCATCGTGCAGGTGCCGGTGGGCGATGCGCTCATCGGCCGCGTCGTGAACGCCCTCGGCCAGCCGATTGACGACGCCGGCCCCATCGCCACGGATAAGTATCGCGCGGTGGAGCGTGTCGCCCCGGGCGTCATCACGCGCCACCCGGTGGATACGCCGGTGCAGACCGGCCTCAAGGCCATCGACGCCCTCATCCCAATCGGCCGCGGCCAGCGCGAGCTAATCATCGGCGACCGCCAGACCGGCAAGACGGCCGTTGCGCTCGATACCATCATCAACCAAAAGGGCAAGAACCTCATCTGCATCTACGTCTCGATTGGGCAGAAGAATTTCCAGGTTGCCCGTATCCGCGAGACGCTAAAGCAGTATGGCGCGTTGGATCACACGATTATCGTGCATGCCGGCGCCGAGGACCCTGCCCCGCTCAAATATCTGGCGCCCTACGCTGGCTGCGCCATAGGTGAGGAGATCATGGAGAGCGGGCGTGACGCGCTCGTCATCTATGACGACCTCTCCAAGCACGCGGACGCGTACCGCAACATGTCGCTCATCATTCGCCGGCCGCCGGGCCGCGAGGCGTATCCAGGCGACGTGTTCTACCTACACAGCCGCCTGCTAGAGCGCGCCGCGCGCCTGAACGAGCAGTACGGCGGTGGCTCGCTGACGGCACTCCCGATCATCGAGACGAAGGCCAACGACGTGTCGGCCTACATCCCGACCAACGTCATCTCGATCACCGACGGTCAGATCTTCCTTGAGACGGACCTGTTCAACGCGGGCGTCCGGCCGGCGCTGAACGTGGGCATCTCGGTTAGCCGGGTGGGCGGCGCCGCGCAGACGCCGGGCATGAAGCAGGTGGCAGGCACCCTCAAACTGGACCTTGCCCAGTTCCGCGACCTGGCGGCCTTCGCGCAGTTCGGCTCCGACCTGGACCGCGCAACGAAGTCGAAGATCGACCGCGGCCAGCGCCAGCAGGAGATCATCAAGCAGAAGCAGTACCAGCCGATGGCGGTGGAGCATCAGATCATGATCATCTACGCCGCCTCGAAGGGCTTCCTTGATGACGTGCCGGCCGAGAAGGTTCCGGAGTGGGAGGCGCAGTTCCATCGCTATATGGACGCCAACTACGCGGATCTCGTGAAGGGCATCTACGACACCACCGTCACCAATAAGAAGAAGATCCCCGATGCGCTGTTCCAGCAGCTCGACGCGGCCATCGCGGATTACAAGAAGACTGCGCCGCGCTAACGGATCGGTGGCTGCGCCTGTGCGCCTTAGGTTACATGGGCGCAGCCACCAACGCTGAGGTGTGAATATGGCATCGACACGAGAGATCCGGCGGCGTATCACCTCCGTCAAGAACGTCGCGCAGATCACGCGCGCCGTGCAAATGGTCGCAAGCTCCAAGATGCGCCGTGCCCAGGAGCGTGTGCTCGCCGCGCGCCCCTATTCGGAACAGCTCATCAAGCTGCTGTCGCGCCTGTCATCGCAGGCCGAGGGGCAAGACGAGTTGCCGCTTATGCGGTCGCGAGACGTGCGCAAGATCGGTATTGTGCTCGTCACGCCCGACAAGGGCCTCTCCGGGGCCCTTTCGAGCAACACGAACCGCCGCGCCGGTCAGTTGGCCGGCGAGCTTCGCCGCGAGCACAATAATCCCAACTTGCCGATCTCGTTCATCGCCGTCGGCCGCAAGGGCCGCGACTTCCTGCGGCGGACGCAGCAGCGCATCCTCGCCGAGTTCACCAACCTTGGCGACACTCCGAGCACTGCGGATATGCGTGCCATCGCGCAGGTCATCAAAGACGCCTATCTGAACGAGGACGTCGACAAGGTTTATCTCGTCTACCCGAAATATGTCTCGACCGTCGTGCAGACGCCGACCGTCGTCCAGATTCTCCCCGTGCAGCCGCCCGAGGAGCAGGTGGAAGAGGGCCCGGCACCGCAGTACATCTTCGAGCCGAATGCGACCGAGATCCTCGGCGCGCTGCTCGAACGCTACGTCGAGACGCAGATCTATCAGCCGCTACTAGAGACCGTCGCCAGCTTCTACTCGGCGCAGATGGTCTCGATGCGTAACGCAACCGACAACGCGACCGAGCTGCTCGGCGATCTGACGCTCACCTACAACAAGGCGCGTCAGGCGTCGATCACCAATCAGATTCTTGAGATCGTCGCGGGCGCTAACGCGTCCTAAGCCGTCTCCGACCGTCTTCCGTCAGTAGGGGCGCACCGCATGCGCCCTTAGGCCCCTCCCGAAGGGAAACGCAACATGACAGCGACCGCACCCGCCCGGACCAAGGGCGTCGTCACGCAGGTGCTGGGCAACGTGGTGGACGTCGAGTTCCCCCCCGACAAACTGCCCGCCATCTACAACGCCATCGAGATTCAGATCGCCGGTCAGGATCATCCGCTGGTGCTCGAAGTCGAGCAGCTCCTCGGCAATAACGTCGTGCGCTGCGTGGGCATGGGGCCGACCGACGGTATGACCCGCGGGCAGGCGGCCTATGATACCGGCGCTCCGATCTCGGTGCCCGTCGGTCCGCTCACCCTCGGCCGCATCTTCAACGTGCTTGGCCAGCCGGTGGATAACAAGCCCGTCCCGGCCGACGCGCCGCGCCTTCCGATCCACCGCCCGGCGCCGGGCCTTGAGGACCAGGCCACCAAGGCCGAGGTGCTCGTGACCGGCATCAAGGTCATCGACCTCATCGCCCCGTTCATGCGCGGCGGTAAGATTGGCACCTTCGGCGGCGCCGGCACTGGCAAGACCGTCATCATTCAGGAGCTGATCAACAATATCGCGAAAACCTCGGGTGGCCTCTCAGTTTTCGCGGGCGTCGGCGAGCGCACCCGTGAGGGCAACGACCTCTACGAGGAAATGACCGGCGCGGGCGTTCTCGATAAGCTGGCGATGGTCTTCGGACAGATGAACGAGCCGCCCGGCTCGCGTCTGCGCGTAGCGCTCTCCGGCCTCACCATTGCGGAGTACTTCCGCGATACCGAGGGCCGCGACGTGCTGCTCTTCATCGACAATATCTTCCGCTTCACGCAGGCGGGCGCCGAGGTGTCGGCGCTGCTCGGCCGCATGCCTTCCGCCGTGGGCTATCAGCCGAACCTTGCCGAGGAGATGGGCCAGCTTCAGGAGCGCATCACCTCGACGAAGAAGGGCTCCATCACCTCCATGCAGGCGGTCTACGTCCCGGCGGACGACTATACCGATCCGGCGCCGGCGACCACCTTTGCCCACCTCGACTCGACCATCGTGCTTGAGCGCGCACTGGCCTCGCGCGGCCTCTTCCCCGCCGTGGACCCGCTCGCCTCGACCAGCCGCATCCTCGACCCGAACATCGTCGGCCAGGAGCACTACGATGTCGCGCAGGAGGTCAAGCGCGTCTTGCAGCGCTATAAGGATCTACAGGATATCATCGCCATCCTCGGCGTGGACGAGCTATCCGACGAAGACAAGCTGACGGTGTCGCGAGCCCGCAAGATCGAACAGTTCTTCTCGCAGCCGTTCAACGTCGGTGAGGCTTTCACTGGCCGCCCCGGCCGCACGGTCTCCCTGCAGGACACGATCCGCGGCTTCAAGGAGATCCTCGAAGGCAAGCACGACGCCATCTCCGAGGTCCACTTCTATATGGCCGGCTCCATCGAAGACGTGGTCGAGCGCGCCCAGGCCGATCAGGGCTAAGGGAGGGCGACCGTGGCACAACGCCCGACGTTGCA
>CAYYCB010000168.1:0-6829 GCA_964469715.1 uncultured Ktedonobacterales bacterium
GCCGCGGCCAGCGCGTGATACGGAAACCGGGTGGGGGTGGTTGTTGGTCGCGGCAGTGAAACTGCCGGCGCAGGGCGTGAGGCGGTCGCGGCAGTGAAACTGCCGGCGCAGGGCGTGAGGCGGGCTGAGGGCTTCACGAGACACTGACACCCCAGACGCAATCGGGATGAGCCGTTGGCTTGGGCTGGCAGTCTCCTTCACATGCGGCTGCCGCCGAACGTCGTCATCTGGAACGTCCGCGCCGATGCTGGCTTGCGCGCATGCCGAGCCGAGCTCGCCGGCAGCATACGGCACTCTTCGGCCGGGCGCACATTATGTGGCCACCTATGCACTGCCTGGGCGGATTATCCCGGCGGTCCGAGGGTAGAAGCTCCCATGTTGTGACTGGAAAGTGGGCATGGATGGCGAACTATACTGACGCTCGGGATTCCGCGCCGGCCAACGGAGGTCGGCGGAATCTCTCTGCGTGCGCCCGGGGAAGATGGTCAGCGTTTCGAGGGGGGATGCGCGGCCACGTGGGCGTGCTGAATTGATCGCACCTACCGCTGTGTTGGCAATCGTAGCTGTTGACTCACAAGGGCAACAATCAAGCGCGAGAGAACGTCACAGATGGAGGAGATCACCGATGGCAAAGGCGCTACGGAATCGGCTGCTCGCACGTCTCGCATTGCCCTGGCTGGTCGGCCTGCTCGGGCTGGCCGGGCTCATCGCTGCCCCGCTCGCAGAAGCGCACGCGTCGGGCAGCTCCGCGCTCCGCATGACGGTCATGGCGCACGACAACGGCTCGAACCACTTCTTCTTCACGCTGCCCACGGAAGTCCACGCCGGCATGGTGGAGGTGCATTTCGTGAATGCCGGCAGCCAGGACCACATGGCGCAGTTCTTCAAGCTCAAGGCAGGCGTCACCGAGTCACAGTTGATCAAGGTGCTGGCGTCGTTCGGAACGGCTAAAGGACCAAGCGCGATACGCGAGCTGCTTGAGATCGCCTCAGGGGCGGGCGGCGCCGGCAGCGTCCAGCCGGGCAAGACACAGGACGTGATCGAGCCGCTGACGCCCGGCCACTACGTCGTGGTCTGCTTCGACACCACCCCGCAGGGCGTGCCCCACTTCCTGTTGGGGATGCACAAGTCCTTCTTCGTGGAGGGCGAGTTCGAGGGCGCGGCACCGAAGTCGGCCGGTACCATCGTCGAGAGCGACCACGAGATCGACGTGCCGGCGGTCATCCACAACGCCGGTCGGATGACCCTCAAGATCGTGGTCCGGGACCAGACACACGAGTTCGGACTGCTGCGGGTGCCGGCGGGCACGACACGGGCGCAGGTGCTGGCCTGCATCCGCGGCCAGACGTGCACCGTCAAGGCGGCGCCGATCGACAGCGGCGGGGCACAGGCCTCGGCGCCGGGACGGACCCACTGGGTCGAGTTGAACCTACAACCGGGCACCTATGTGGCACTGTGCTTCGTGCCCGACATTCGCACGGGCATGCCGCACGCCGTGATGGGCATGGTGACGGTGTTCGTGGTCGATTAACACGCCCGCAGAGGCGTGCTCGACCGGAAACATGAGCACGGCGCACGTCACAGGTAGTTGTGGTTGGACGTCGAGCGGGGGTGACGAGCGCCAACGAGTAGCCGGGCAACGAAGGGCATTGCGCCCCGCGTCGCCCGGCTTTCTTGTGTGTGTGTGCGCGGAGGCGCGGTATGGCGCAGCGTCTCTCGACCGTGGCGGGAATGAAGTGAGCCGCGAGACGCAGGGAGTGTACATACAGGGGCGCGCCGCCGAGGGCAGAAGGGGCGCGGATAATCCCTGGCGCGAGCGAGTGTCCAAGGCTGGCGACACCGGCACGATCCATTGCGGGATGATAGAGATGTGGCGGGAGGAATATCGGGGGCCGAGGCAGCGGCGGTCTTGACGCGGGACAATTGGCGGTGTCACGACCGGTGGGATGGCCCGGCTTCTGCGGCTGGTGTGGGACGGTGTCGTGTGCCGTCGCAGGATGAGCGGTCGCGGCCCTGAAGGGGGCCGGCGCTGGGCGCGAGGTTCCGTCGCGGCAGTGAAACTGCCGCCGTACGATGTGCGGTCGCGGCCCTGAAGGGGCCGGCGCAGGATAAGTGGTCGCGGCAGTGAAACTGCCGACGCAGGGCGCGAGGAGGGCTAAAGGCCGCGGGGGAATACGCGGTTCGGCCGGGCCGTCAAGCGCACCGATCTACTCCCATAACAATCTAACCCAATCTGGTATGAGAGGTCTGGAGGGGGAATCCATGCCACGGCAACGACCGCATCAGGAACCCGCGCAGGAACACGGAGACGGCGACGGCCACCGGGGGGCGAGCGGCGCATCGGCGGTCGCGGAGAGTGGGCGTGTGCCTACCACAGCGGTGTCTACGCCGAGGCTCGATGCGGCGGCCATCGCGCGCTACCGGCGGGCGGCCAATTATCTCGCGGGCGCGCAGATCTACCTGAAAGACAACTTCCTGCTGGAGCAGCCGCTCAGGCCAGAGCATATCAAGGACAGGCTGCTGGGTCACTGGGGCACGTGCCCAGGTATCAATCTGATCTACGCGCACCTCAACCGGCTGATCCGCCTGCACGATCTCGACATGTTCCTGGTGACGGGTCCGGGGCACGGCGCGCCGGCCAACCTCGCGAATCTCTATCTAGAAGGCACGCTGGAGGACTACTACCCGGAGCTAACGCGCGACACGGAGGGATTAGGACGCTTCGTCAAGCGGTTCTCGTGGCCGGGCGGCTTCCCCAGCCACCTGTATCCCGGCGTGCCGGGCACGATCCACGAGGGCGGCGAGCTGGGATATGCGCTGGCAACGGCTTTTGGCGCGGCGATGGACAATCCCGACTTGATCGTGGGCTGCATCGTCGGCGACGGCGAGGCGGAGACGGGTCCGACGGCGACAGCGTGGCATTCCTATAAGTTTCTCGATCCGGCGGAGAGCGGTGCGGTGCTGCCGGTAGTGCATATCAACGGATATAAGATCGCCAACCCGACCATCTACGGCTCGATGCGCGACGATGACCTCCATGCGCTCTTTACTGGCTATGGCTACGCTCCGCGCTTCGTGGAGGGGCACGACGACGGGCTGGACGTGACGCTGGCGGAGGCGATGGATTGGGCGTACGGCGAGATCCGGCGCATCCAGGGCGCGGCGCGGTCGGGGAGGCGCGTCGAGGAACCACACTGGCCGGTGATACTGCTGCGGACGCCGAAGGGGTGGACGGGGCCGAAGGAGCTGCACGGCGAGCCAGTGGAGGGGGCGTTCCGGGCGCATCAAGTGCCGGTGCCGGACGTGAAGAGTGATCCCGAGAGCCTGCGTATCGTCGAGCGCTGGCTGCGGTCATACAAGCCGGAGGAGCTTTTCGACCGCGAGGGACGGCCCGCGGAGGACATCCTGGCGCAGTGCCCGACGGGCGAGCGGCGCATGGGCAGCAACCCGCACACCTTTGGCGGACGGATACGCCGCCCGCTGGATCGGCCCGACATCAACGATTACGCCGTCCGGCTGCCGGCATCCGGGTCGGACGAGGGGCAATTCAAGCGCGGCGAGAGCCTGGCGAGCAACATGGAGCAGGTGGCGCTCTACCTGCGTGACGTGATCGCGCGCAATCGTCACCAGTTCCGCATCTTTTCACCGGACGAGCTGGAGTCGAACAAGCTCGGCGCGGTGTTCGAGGCGACGCATCGCGACTATCAGTGGCCGGCCGCGCCGCGCTACACCAGCGACATTGGGCCAGAGGACGGGCGCGTGATCGAGGTGTTGAGTGAGCACGACATCCAGGCGTGGCTGCAGGGATACTTGCTGACGGGGCGCTATGGGCTGTTCCCGTCGTATGAGGCGTTCCTCAACATCGTGACGAGCATGATGGACCAGTTCGCCAAGTTCCTGAAGATGTCGGAGGATTTCGCGTGGCGGCCACCCGTCGCGTCGCTGAATTATCTGGAGACGTCCACGCTGTGGCGGCAGGAGCACAACGGCTTTTCGCACCAGAATCCAGGGTTCATCAACAGCATCCTCAATCTCAAGGCTGAGGTGACGCGGGTCTATCTGCCGCCGGACGCCAACTGTCTGGTCAGCACGATGGACCATTGCCTGCGCAGCGTCAATTACGTCAATCTCGTGATCGCGAACAAGCCGGCGATGCCCCAGTGGCTCTCGATGGACGAGGCCGTGGCACACTGCCGCGCGGGGGCTTCGATCTGGGCGTGGGCGAGTACGGACGGCGGAGTGGACCCGGACGTGGTGCTGGTGGGCATCGGCGACAATCCGACGCTGGAGGTGATGGCGGCGGCGGATACGCTGCTGCGGGAGCTGCCGGAGCTGCGCATCCGCGTGGTGAACGTGACGGATTTGTTGGTGCTGGCGAAGGGGACGGAGCATCCGCATGGGCTGGACGACGACATGTTCGCGGCGCTCTTCACCGCGGAGAAGCCGGTGATCGTCAACTTCCACGGCTATCCCTCGGCGGCGCGGCAGCTTCTCTTCGGGCGACATCATCCGGGGCGATTTTACATCCGGGGATACCAAGAGGAGGGCACGACCACGACGCCCTTTGATATGAACGTGCGCAACGGGACGGATCGCTTCAATCTGATCATGCAGGCGATTCGGCTGGCGGCGCCGAGCAATCCGCATGTGGCGGCGCGAGCGAGCGAGCGTGTGCATCACTACGAGTATGTGCTGAACGACTTCCGGCGTTACATTCACGAGCACGGCACGGACCCGGACGAGATCGCGCACTGGCAGTGGGGAGCGGCGCAGGGCGCGAGGTCGCGGCAGTGAACCTGCCGGCGCAAGGTGTGTGGCGGGAGGGGTACGTGTGTGGTCGCGGCCCTGAAGGGGCCGGCGCAGGGCGCGACGCGGGCTGAAGGCCTCACGAGACCGCAACATCCCAAATGAAATCGGGATGAGAGTGCGGGGGGGCCAGGCTCATCTGGCATGCAATAGCTACGCTTGACCGCGATACATCTCTACAGTATTGTGGTAGGCGCCGCTCGATTGATCTTGCACTCCACTGAGGGAGCCGCCTCGACTGGCCGGACGGCAGGATGGGTAGCACCGTGAAGCACCTCCTCGTCTCGGCGCGCCCAAGCGACGCTGTGGTCGCGGGCCGGGTTGTCGAGCGTCTCAGCACCTATTTTGGCGCCAAGGCTGTCGTCGCGCGGGATGCACTAGCGACGGGCAGCGAGCCTGCAGCACCTGAACGGGATCAGGCTTTTCGGCAATGCGGGGCACTGGTGCTCGTGATCGGGCCTCGCTGGCTCGACGAGCGCGACGAGGCCGGGCGGCGCCTGCTGGACGATGCCGGTGACGGCGTTCGCAGCGACATTGAGACCGCGCTGGGGCGAGGCATCCCCGTCGTACCCGTGCTGGCGCGTGGGGCGGCGATGCCGACCGAGGAGCAGTTGCCGCCGAGCCTCCAATTGCTGGTCGAGCAGGACCCGACGCAGCGCGCAGGGCATGGGCGCGAGAGTCTGCTGGCGCTGGTGGGGCGCGCGGGCCTGCCGGTGCGCGAGGATCCTGACTTCGGCCCGGACGTGCAGCGGCTCTGCGCCGTACTCGACAGCATCGCGCATATGGAGGCCGTGGACCCGACATCAGAGCCGCGCAAGCGGCGGCGCGCGTTGTTATGGTCGTCGCTGGGAGTCGGGACGCTGCTGGCGCTGCACGGCGTCGTGCTCGCGCTGCTGGCCGGGCACTGGATGCTCCCGCCTGGGTCACCGAGCGATCAGGCGGGAACGTTCTGGGTGCGGGCGGCCTGGTGGGCGCCGCTCGTGGACCTGGTTACCTACGCAGCCGTGGGCTACTGGGTGTCCAGGCGGACCGAGAGCGTCTCAGCCGGCGTCTGGGCGGCGGTGGTCGCACAGCTTCTCGGCTCTATCACCGGCGGGCTCGCCCTGGCGGACGTCATCTGGTCTAACTGGGTGACGCTGAACGACCCGACACGCACGACGGGGGTGGATGCGACGACGAATGGCACCTTAACCGGCTTCTTCTACACACGGATGTACGGCCTTGTGATTCTGATGGTCATCGGCACGGTGGTCGGGCTCGTCGTGGCGCCGTTCGTCGCCTGGCTCGCGGCGTACATCGGCCGGGCGGGACGCCGTATGGCGATGGAGCGCGCGCGCGTGGCGCGGCGGCTGGCGCTCGCCGGCATCGGCGATGGGGCGCGGCCGGCAAGCACATCAATACCGCTCGCGGCGTTCCGGCTCTGGCTGCCGGGGAAACTCTTCATCTCGTATCGGCGGGACGACAGCCGGGTGGCCTGCGGCTACATCTACGACCGGCTCGTGGATATCTTCGGGCGGGATGCGGTCTTCAAGGACGTCGACGCCATTCCTATCGGCGTGGATTTCCAGCGCTACATTGATTGGACGCTCGCGCAGTGCGCCGCGCAGATCGTAGTCATCGGGCCGAGCTGGGTAAGCATCGCGGGAGCGGACGGACGCCGCCGGCTGGACAATCCCGGCGATTTCGTGCGGCTGGAGGTGGAGACGGCGCTGACGCGGGGCATTCGGGTCGTCGTCGCGCTGGTGGACGGGGCGTCACTGCCAGCCGCGGAGGATTTGCCTGAGAGCTTGCGCCCGCTGGCGCGGTGCGTCGCCGTGCCCGTTCACCCTGGTCCCGACTTCGAACGCGATCTACGCACGCTCGGCGGCACCGTCGCGCAGATGCTCGGATTCACCGCCGATCCCCGCCTCTACTGGGGGCCCGCGCCGCAAGCCCAGGCCGCGCCGCAAGCCCAGGCCGCGCCGCAAACCCAGGCCGCGCCGCAAACCCAGGCCGCGCCGCAAACCCAGGCCGCGCCGCAAAC
>CAYYCB010000168.1:6929-7029 GCA_964469715.1 uncultured Ktedonobacterales bacterium
CCAGGCCGCGCCGCAAGCGCAGCCGGCGCACGACCCGCGACGGGCCTGGCGGCCCACCTGGCTGCCACGCATTGACCTGGCCTTTTTCTTTGCGCTGTTC
>CAYYCB010000169.1:0-1810 GCA_964469715.1 uncultured Ktedonobacterales bacterium
TAGCCGCTGGACGCCCTCCTTCGCCACCTCGGCTTCGTCGCCACACTCCAAACGGGCAGCCACGTATTCTATTGGTACCCCGACGGCCGCTGAACCACTGTCCCTAATCACCCTGGTCGTGATCTCGCACGTCCCCCTCACCCGTGAAATCCTGCGAGAGATCGACCTTTCACCGGAGCAGTTTCAAGAGGAGCTTCGCCAGCTCTGAGTAAAAACACTTACCCTCTGCCTCACCTCGCTCGATACGGCACATGCCGTGGTGGAGGCGCTGCGCGAGGGTAGCGGGTACGCGGTGCGGCCGTGGAACGGCAGCGCCCCAGGCTAACTCCCTCCTGAGATAACGGCCTTCGCCCGATCGGGTCGTAGCATCGTATCCGTCGCCCCTCTGGACCATAAGCCCCATGCGCCATCTCGCGAGCCATGTCCGCTTTTCGCGCGATGTCGCGTTTTACGTATGTGCGGCTCCAGGCTCGACAACCAGCCGCACGTTCGGCGGCGTGTGCGGAGCGGAAGGAGAACGAGCGCATGGAGGAGCTGGCCGGCGACATCCACGACGAATTGGCTTTAGCCCGGCGCGCCGCGTCGGGCGACCATGCAGCATTCGGGAGCATCGTCCGGTCATACGAGGCGCGACTGCTGGCCTATCTGACGCAGATGCTCGGCGACCCCGAAGCGGCACGCGACATCGCCCAGGAGACCTTCCTCGCCGCGTTCCAGGCCTTGCCGCGCTGGCGTCCACCTGAACAGATCGCCAATGCCGCGCATCCACTCTCGCCGTGGCTCTATCGCATCGCGACGAACCGCGCCCTCTCGATGTTACGGGCGGTCAAGAATGGATCGGACGTCCGGCGCCCTGGCGGCGACCTCTCTGTGGGCGACCGGTCGGCCGGGCCGACTGCCGGCGGCTTCGAGGAGCGCTACGCCGCCCGAGAGCTCCTGCGCCAGGCGCTGCGCAGGCTCTCCGAAGAAGATGCCGCCTGTCTCGTGCTTCATTTCGTGGCGGGCGAGCGCTATGGAGAGATCGCGGCGCGGCTGGGGCTGACCGGGGAGGCCGTGAGGAAACGGGTGTCGCGAGGGCTGACGACGTTGCGCGAAGCCTACGCGGAGCTGGATACGGAGGTGCGCGCATGAGCGATTTGAACGGCTGGAACAAAGCGGGGCAACACCCACCACTGCCAACGGGCGGCTATCGGTTGAGCAATCGCCACGTCGAAGACCAGCTCGCCGCCTATACCGCGAACGAGCTGTCCGCGGTCGAGCGATCCGCCGTGGAGCGCCATCTGGCTGGCTGTCCCGCATGCCAGGGGGCGCTGGCCGAAGTTAAGCGGATCCGCGCGCTGCTTGCCTCGCTCGCTTCTCCGGCCGGCGGCACGATTGCCGGCCCAGTGCTGGAACGCCTGCCAGTCACGCGGGGTGGTGGCGCGGGTGCATTACCATCGCCCGCGGATGAGCCACCCACTGCCATATCCGAAGGTCCCGCTTGTCCGGTTCCGCCCGAAGGCGGCGTTCCATCACCGGTTCTGCGCCTGGAGCCGCGACATATGCGCGGCCGGCCGCCGTCAGCGAGGCGGCGCTGGACAGGCACGGCAGGAAGGGATGAGACAGCGATGGAACAAAACAATCCTACGCGGGCAGGGCACACGGCATCGCCGACTATGGCCACCGGGCGCGGCCAGCAGGCCGATATGCGGGTGAACGGGCGACGGCCGCGATCATTCGCTCCGGTAGCGGCGGCAGTGGCGGTTATCGCACTCGGCGCCGGCGTCTTCGGTCTGATGAGTCACCGCCCGACGCTCGCAGTGTCGGGCGT
>CAYYCB010000169.1:1910-5134 GCA_964469715.1 uncultured Ktedonobacterales bacterium
TCGATCTCGGATACGCAAGAAGGTGGGCTGCACGGGCTGGTGCTGCATTACACCGGCGGCCACTGGCGGGCTGTAGACCTCTCTGCCACGGGCTTCATCGGAGGCGGAGAGGTGCATATGGTCTCGGCAGACGAGGGCTGGATCTACGCGCCCGTCGGGGCAAAGACCAGCACGGGCCAGTTTGGCCCCGACCACAAGACGCTCATCCTCCACTATTCGCACGGCGCATGGAGCCTCTTTGGCACACTCCCTGGAGATGCCCTTGTCTCCATGCTCTCCGCCAGCGATGGCTGGGCCGCCACCGTGGTTACCCATGCCATCCTGCGCTACCAGAACGGTGTGTGGACACAAACGGCTGCCGTCGCCGGGCAGCCGCTCGCCATCGTCGCCATCTCACCTTCCGAGGTCTGGCTCGCCGGCGTCGACCCGAACACCCAGAGCGCCATTGCCATGCGCTACGATGGCCGGTCCTGGGCGCCAGTCTCCCTGCCGGGCGCCGCGCAGGCCACGCCCAGCATGATCACATCGGCGGCGCCCGGCGACATCTGGATATTCGGCCAGGCCCATACGGCCACACAGCCAAAGATCGTCGGTTGGCACTATAGTGCGGACCAGTGGACCCTCGTCGACCTCAACTTCAAAGCCAACCTGACCAGCGCCTCGATGGCCTCTCCGACCTCCGGCTGGGTGACGGGGAATGGCGGATACAACTCAGCCGCGCTGATGCGCTATGACAACGGCGTCTGGACGACCATGCTCGGCAACTAGCCGCGGACGCCGTCCCCCTCGTATATTTCAGCAGCCCCCTTCCGTCGCGGGGAGGGGGCTTTTTCATGCTTCGCGCGCCTCCCTCCGCTATTCTGAGCAGTTTCTAATAGACCGCTCAGCCGTTCCCAAGCGCAGCGCACTATCCTAGCCAGTGCTCGAACCAAAAAGTCGCGCAGAGCGCGCGGCCGAAGTCTGGAGAGGATTCAAGCACATGACAACGATGACGCGCATCCGGCGCCGCGGCCTCTGGATGGTCGCGACAGTCGTGCTCCTGCTGACGCTGGCGCTCGCGGCCTGCGGCGGACATGGCCAGCAGAGCGGCGATCTGAGCAGCGCGAACGCGGGCGCCACCACGGACACCAGCGGAGCGCCGAGTGACGCGGTGAGCACCGATGACGACCTCCAGCAGATGGTCGCCACACTCGACAGTGTCCAAACTGATACCTCGCTTGATCTGTCGTCCTCCGACAATGAAGTGCAGCCATAGCGGCAGGCTAAACGCCGGCGGCCCCTATCGCGCCAAAAGATTTCACCTCACAGTTCTGGAGACTACGAACATGCTGAATATCATTCGCCACCTGCCGAAGCGCTTCCTCGCGCTGGGGGCGCTCTCCGTCCTCGCCGCCGCGGTCGCGATGCCAACCGCTTTCGCCGCGCCGGCCCATCCCCAGGCCACCTGCACCGACATTGCCTGCGTCCAGCAGTTCGGCGACACGCGCATCACCGAGCGCCTGACTGCGCTCGACAAGCTCAACAGCAAAATTGGCGAACAGCTCACCAAGGGCCACATCTCAAGCGACCTCGCGAAGCAACTGCAGAACGACATCGCCACCAGCGAAGCCGGACTCAAGACCCTCAAGGCCAAGCTCGACGCCGAGACCGACATCAAGGCCGCCCGTGCGGACGTCCACAACATCTACTTCCAGTTCCGCATCTTCGCCGTGGTGATCCCGCGCGACGCCCACACGCTGCTCTTCGCGCTGCTCGGCCACGCGGACCAGCACATGCGCGGCGTACAGGATAAGATCGCGGACGCCATCGCCAAGGCGCCGGCGAGCGAGCAGACGCAGCTCAATAAGCTCTTCGCCGACTACAAGGCGCAGCTTCAGGAGGCCGAGGCGCAGATCGACGCCGGCCAGGGCCAGCTCGCCGTGCTGACGATCAACAACTTCAACAACGATCGCGCAACTTACGAGGCCGCTCTCAGCGCGATGAAGAACGACGCCACCACCGCTCATCGCGACATCAAACAGGCGGGTAGCGACCTGCATCAGATCCTCCAGATTCTCAAGGCCAACAAGGCCCCGAAGGCCGGCGCCTCCGGCACGGCCCCGGCGACCTCCACGGCCAGCCCGGCCGCGTAACCAGCCTGCCGCTTCGTAACCCGACCCGTAGCTTTACGGGGATGCACGCGCTGCACCTGCGCGTGCATCCCCTTTTTGTCGGGCGCGGGAACGGCCATGCGACTAGTCTGATGGGGTAGTCACGTTCGTCGGCAACGCTCCATACGCGTGAGCCAGGCGGGAGAACTTGGAGGATAGACACCCGCCGCAGGCCGGCGACCCGCCAGATTCCATATAATGAGGGCCGCGCTGATTCGCCAGGGCGTCCCGCGGGGCCATCTCGCTGGGGCGTCACTCGCCGAGAAGAGGGAGCCTTTCGATGTCCGACAGCTCTGCCGTCCCCACGGCGCCGACTCCCACCTCCATGACCACGCCCGCCGCGGCCTCCGCGCCGCTCGACTCCGCCGCCATCCGCGCGCACTTCCCGTCGCTGGCGGTGGAGCAGGGCGGACGTCCCGTCGTCTATCTGGACAATCCGGGCGGCACGCAGGTCGCGCAGGACTGCATCGACGGCATCGTCGACTATCTGCGCACGCAGAACGCCAACACCCACGGCGCCTTCCTCACGAGCGCGCGGTCCGACGCCACACTCGACCGCGCCCACGCCGCGGCAGCCGACTTCTTGAACGCCGCCGATCCGCGCGAGATCGTCTTCGGTCCCAACATGACCACACTGACCTTCGCGCTGAGCCGTGCCATTGGCCGCACCCTGGCGCCGGGCGACGAGATCGTGGTGACGGCGCTCGACCACGCCGCCAACGTGGACCCCTGGCTGGCGCTGGCCGAGGAACGTGGCGCCGTCGTCCGCGTCGCGGGCGTCCTGCCCGAGACCTGCACGCTCGACATGGACGACCTGCGCGCCAAGATTGGTCCACGCACGAAGGTGGTGGCCGTGGGCTACGCCTCGAACGCCGCCGGAACGATCAACGACGTCGCGACGGTCGTTGGCTGGGCGAGAGAGGCGGGCGCACTCAGCTATATCGACGCCGTGCAGTATGCGCCGCACGGCCCGATTGACGTGCGGGAGCTGGGCTGCGACTTCCTGGCCTGCTCGGCCTACAAGTTCTTTGGTCCGCATCTGGGTATCCTCTACGGACGGCTGCCGCTGCTGGA
>CAYYCB010000169.1:5234-7027 GCA_964469715.1 uncultured Ktedonobacterales bacterium
GCCGGTCTGCGCGAGATCCCCGGCGTGCGTGTCTATGGTCTGACGCAGGCGGAGGATCTGCCTCGCCGCGTGCCGACGATCATGCTGACCGCCGAGGGTTGGAGTCCGCGCGATCTGGCGGAGCAGCTCGGAGCGCGAGGCATCTTCGTCTGGGACGGCAACTACTACGCGCTCAACCTGATGGAGCGTCTCGGACTGGAGGAGCACGGCGGCGCGCTGCGCATCGGCGCGGCGCACTACAACACGCCGGAGGAGATCGACCGCGTCATCGCCGCGCTGCGCGAGATCGTGGCCGGATAGAAGATACGCTGGCTACCCCTGTGGCGCCGGCCCCGCACTCGCGCGGAGTGAAGTCATACCGATTCCGCATGGGATGTTGTCGTTTGCCGTCGCGGCCCTGAAGGGGGCCAGCGCACGGTGCGGTGCGGGCTGAAGCCCTCACGAGACCTCAACAACCCCAGCGAAATCCGCATCAGCGGGTGCGGGGCGGCCTATCCTCCTGACACCTTATCGTTCCATTTATCATGCGAGTCTGCCATGACGACTACTACTGATCGCATTGCCCCTTCGAGCGCGCCTAGCGCCGACGAAGTCCGCATTCTGATGGCGCGGGGGCTGCGCCAGTTTGCCTATGGGCTGCTGGCCGTCGTGCTGGCGGTGGCGCTGGCGCGCGACGGGATTTCTCCCGCGGCTATCGGCGCGCTCATCACCGTGTCGCTGGTGGGCGACTTCTGCGGCACGTACCTCATCAGCCTGCACGCCGACCGTTGGGGACGGAGGCGCACGCTGGTCGGGCTGGCGCTGCTGATGGCTGCGACGGGCGCGGTCTTTGGGTTGACGCGCTTCTTCCCGGTGCTGCTGGTGGCGGCTTTTTTCGGCACGCTGGGCACGAGCGGATCGGAGACCGCGCCTTTCCTGCCCATCGAACAGGCGATACTGCCGCAGACGACGCCGGCGGAGGGGCGCACGGCGGCCTTCGCGCGCTATAACCTCGTGGCCGCGCTCGCCGGGGCGCTGGGGTCCCTCTGCGCCGGCCTGCCTGATCTGCTCGTGCGCTGGGGGCTGGCGGCCAGCACGGGGATCAATCTCATGTTCGGCGTCTATACGACGGTCGCGCTGCTGGCGGCCCTGAACGCGGCGCGCCTCTCGTCCGCGGTCGAGGCGCCCACCGCGACACTGAGCACGACCACCGCCCGACGCCGGTTTCTTCCGCCGCTGGGGAGGTCGCACGGCATCGTCATGCGGCTCGCGGGTCTCTTCAGCGTGGACGCCTTCGCGGGGGGACTCACGGTGCAGAGCCTGCTGGCGCTCTTCTTTCATTTGCGGTTCGGTGCGTCGCTGGCTACGCTGGGCCTGCTTTTCTTCGGCGCGAATCTGCTGACCGCGGTCTCCTTCCTCGCGGCGGTCCCACTGGCACGGCGCTTCGGCCTGCTCAACACGATGGTCTTTAGCCATTTGCCCTCCAATGTGCTGCTGGCGGCGGTGGCGCTGATGCCGACGTTCCCGCTGGCGGGGGGTGTCTTCCTGGTGCGGCAGGTGCTCTCGCAGATGGACGTTCCGACGCGCCAGGCGTATACCATGGCGCTGGTGGCCCCGGAGGAGCGCACTGCGGCGGCGGGCGTGACCTCGCTGGCCCGGAGCGCCGGCTCGGCGGCGAGTCCCGTCCTCTCTGGGCTGCTGCTGCAGGGTCCACTGATGGCGCTCGGCATCCCGTTCTTGGCGGCGGGCGCGCTGAAGGTCGCCTATGACCTCACCCTCTGGCGCATCTTCCGGGGCGTGCGCCCGCCGGATGA
>CAYYCB010000170.1:0-4349 GCA_964469715.1 uncultured Ktedonobacterales bacterium
TATCCATGGCACTCGGCGCGCGAGGCCCCAACTTCGCCACCGTCTCCGCCTGCGCAACGGGCGCGAACGCCATCGGCGAGTCGTACGAGATCATCAAGCGTGGCGACGCCGTGGCGATGATCTCTGGCGGCACTGAGGCGAGCATCACTCAGATGACGCTGGCGGCTTTCGCTTCGATGCACGCACTCTCGCGCCGCAACGACGCGCCTGAGCGCGCCAGCCGTCCTTTCGACAACGAGCGAGACGGCTTCGTCTTAGGTGAGGGCGCCGGCGTGGTCGTGCTAGAGGATCTGGAACACGCCAAAGCCCGCGGCGCGCACATCTACGCTGAGGTGCTGGGCTACGCGGCCACCTCAGACGCGCACCACGTCACTGAGCCGGCCCCTGGCGGCTCTGGGCTGGCCCGCGCGCTTCGCCGCGCACTCAAGAAGGCCGATCTCGCGCCTGAGCGTGTGGAGTATATCAACGCCCACGGCACCTCGACACGTTTCAACGACCGCGACGAGACCGCGGCCATCAAGGCCGTCTTTGGCGATCATGCCAAGAAGCTTGCGGTCAGCTCGACCAAATCCATGACAGGCCACATGGTCGGCGCGGCCGGCGGAGTGGAGGCGGCGATCACGGCGCTGGCGCTACACGACGGCATCCTTCCGCCGACGATCAACTATGAGCATCCCGACCCTGAGTGCGACCTCGACTACGTACCCAACGAGGCCCGCCAACAGCCGATCAGCATTGCCGTCTCGAACTCGATGGGCTTCGGCGGCCACAACGCCGTGCTGGTGCTCGGCAAATACGCGGAGTAGCCTGCATCAAGCCGTAAGCGTCGGCGACGGTGCACACCCCTGCAGCGTGACCGCGCCGCTGGCGACCTCAGGCGCCGCTGCCTGCATCCTTGCCATACGCATGTAGCAGGCGGGCCATATGCCGGATGCCCTGCGCGAATCGCTCGAGGGAGATGCTCTCGTTGGGCGCATGCACGCCGGTGTAGGGATCGGCGGTGCCGAGCGTCACGATGGGCGTCCCCAGCACGGAGCGGAAGACCCACATCGGGCCAGAGCCGCCGACCAGCGGGACCAGCGCAGCAGGCCGGCCGTAGACCTCCTCTGCCGTCCGCATCGCGAGCCGGACGAAAGGATCGTCCGGCGGCGTCGTGGCGGCACGCTCCCCGCCACCCTCCGTGTTGACGACCTCCACGTCCGCAAACCCGTGTGCGTCCAGATGGCGGCGCAGCTTCGCCAGCAGATCGAGCGGATCCTGATCGGGAACGAGGCGAAAGTCTAACTTGGCCGTCGCGATGGACGGGATCACCGTCTTCGAACCCGGTCCCTGCCAACCGGCGCCGATGCCCGCGATGTTGCATGTGGGCGAGTAGACCGCGGCCTTGTAGTCCAGCCCCGCGTGCCCTCCGACGAACTCGCGCACGCCATAGAGATCGCGCGCCACCGCCTCGTCGGAGGGCATCTGTTCCAGCAGCCACCACTCCGCCTCGCTCGGTTCGCGCACGTCGTCGTACCAGCCCGCGACGAGGATGCGCTCGTGCTCATCCTTCAGCGAGGCCAGGGCGCGCACGAGCCGCCATGCGGCGTTAGGCAGGTTGTGGGCCTGCCCGGAGTGCGCGTCGCGCGCCAACGTCCGTACGCTTAGCTCCACCGCGAGGATGCCGCGCATGCCCAGATGGACGGTAGGCGCGCCTTCGGCGTTGACGCCGCCGGACTCCCACACGCAGGCGTCTGCGGCCAGTAGCTCGCGCTGCGCTTCGATAAAAGCGGGGAGATGGACGCTGCCGATCTCCTCCTCGCCCTCCACCAGGAACTTCACGCGCACCGGGAGTCCGCCGGTGACGGCGCGGATGGCGCGCATCGCGGCGATGCGCGAGACCAGTTGCCCTTTGTCGTCGGAGACGCCGCGCGCATACAGCCGGCCCTCGCGCTCTGTCGGCTCAAATGGCGGTGAAAGCCACAGCTCCAGCGGCTCCTCCGGCTGCACGTCGTAGTGGTTGTAGCAGATGAGTGTCTTGCCAGCGCGCGGGCCGGAGCCGCCGGAATCCGCGTACACGACGGGGAATCCGCCATCGGTCGGCATCAGCCGCGCGTCGAAGCCGGCGCCGGAAAGCAGCCCGGCGACGAACCGGGCTGCGTCCTCCATTGCCGCACCCTTCGTCGAGACGCTAGGGATGCTGGCCAATCGCTTCAGGTCCTCGACGAACTCGGCGACATGCTCGTCTATGTAGCGATCGACGGCGTCCGCCAGCGCTGCTGGACTCGTCACGCTTACTTCTCCCTTGCTCGGAGCTTGGCACGTCGAAGGAATGCCTGGCTTCGCCTGGCCCCTGCCCCCGGCATGTTCAGTGACGCGTCGCGTGGCATGCATCTGCGGCAGCGGCTTCGTTCGGCTGTGTGCCTATGAGGTCTCCCTCTCCTCACTGCCCGTCGTGCCCTGTGGTGGTTATTCTCTTCTCCGCGTTCTCCGCGGTCGGCTTTCTATTGCGAGTCGCCGGTGCGCTGGCTGACGAGCTGAAGCCAGCGGCGCGGAACCTCGGTGAGGTTGAGCTCTGTGAACGCCTCGGCTGCCGCATGCTCCAGCGCGTCCGCGCCGATGGGGACGGGGACACCCGGCAGCGCGCCTTCGATGAACAGCCAGTAGCGGCCGATGTCCTGCCAGGAGCGCAGAGGCATCAGCGCCTCGTCCTGTCGTGAGAGCACCACGTGCAGGCCGTTCTGCTCCAAGAGCTGGTCGTATTCCTCTGCGGTGAGCCATTGCATCGCCGTGGTCTTACCGCTCTTCGAGAGGCGCACGTCGGGATGGTTATGGCGGAGCCAGCCGAGGGCGCGACGTGTCCACAGGTGATAGAAGCGCTCGCTGCCCGGTGCGTAGGCGCCCTGATAGAACGAGGAGTTGCACGCGAAGAAGCCTCGCGGCCCCAGCGACTGCACGATCTTGGCGACGGCGTCCTGCTTGTTGGGGATGAGGTGGATGGCGTTGCAGAAAAAGGCGGCGTCGGCGTCCCGAATCGTTGCAGCGAGCGTGTCGACGTCGCCCTGGATGAACGTCGCGCCTCGCGCGCCGAGTCGCTCGCGAGCGATGTCGATCGCCTCTGGCGACGGCTCGACTCCGGTCACCGTCCCCGGCCGCCCGAGTCGCTCCAGCTCGTCGAGGATCAGCTCCGTCACCGCTCCGGTGCCAGACGCCAGCTCCACGACGTTCACCGACTCCCCTGCCGGACGGTCGGCGTGCAGACGCTCGATGGCCAAGCGGACGAGTGATTGGTTGACGTCGTGGTAGAACTGATGGCGCGCGAACGGGTCGAAGGTGTAGCTGCTCGCGACGGCCGGCGTCATGGCCATGGGCCATCCTCCCTTTCCGGGGATTGGCTGAACTCCGGCGGCCCGCATGCGCCGGGGCAAGAGATATTTCCCGCTTAGAAGCATGCCACACGTCGAATGTTTCATTACCTGCGCATGGCTGTTTCATTACCTGCGCATGGCCGCGCGACAATGGCGGCCGGCTCGGCTATAATCCGCTAGACGCTTCTATGCAAGAGTCATGCACGCATGTGACCTGCAACCCTGCCCCGCCCATTCTTGTATCATGAGCAGGCACACAAGCGTCACCCCGATCTCTGTACTTCTCGCCTGATACGCCGGCCGGAGTAGGGGCCGCGATGAGGATAGCTCTATGGACCAAATGACCGAGATAGGCCCCTTATTGGCGCGCGGCAATGAATTGCTCTTTTCCGGCCAGCCGACCGAGGCGGCGATGGAGTTCACGCGCGCCGTCCAGGCCGACGGCAGCGCCGCGACGGCGCATCTCGGCGTGGCCGAGGCGAACATGGCGCTGGGCGCGTATGGCGTGGTGACGGTCGCAAGTCGCAAGGTCTTGGAGCTGGCGCCCGGCTCGGCGGACGCGGTCACAGCGCAGGCGCTGCTCTACGTCCTTGATCGCCGCTACGACCTCGCTCTGCCCGAGCTAGAGCGCGCCGAGAGTATGGACCCTGGCCGGCCATACGTGCACGCGCTCCGCGGCTATTGCTATCGCCAGCTCGGCAACCGATTCGACGCCCAGGCCGCGGAGGCCAAGGCCGCGCGCCTCGCGAGCAGCCGCGATCTCAACAAGCTGTTTCCGCAGGCGCCACAGCCGGTCGTGGTGGCCGCGTCTCAACAAGCGCCGATGCCGCCACAGTCACCATCGGCCCCTAACGCGCCCTATAACGCCCCGCGGCCGTGGAGCGAGCGCAGCAATCTCGAGCGACGCGCCATGCGGATGCGCTTCGCGACGCGGGGCGTGAGCGTGTCGCTGATCCTCATCGTGGTCAACGTCGCCATTTTCCTGGCGGGCTTCCTCTCACC
>CAYYCB010000170.1:4449-6982 GCA_964469715.1 uncultured Ktedonobacterales bacterium
AAGCTGGTCGCCCACCTTTGCCCTCAGCATCAGCCCCACCGCCGGGTCTATCGGGTCGCCCTTCTTCAACCTCCCGGCGCCCAAGTGGACTGAGGCCATGCCCACACGCTCGGCGTCAATGCCGGTGATATAACCGGATCGCGACGCGGCGATCACATCGCGTATCGGCGCCTGCGGCAGCCGTGACGGGTCCTCCACCTGGCGCGCGTCGCCGCCCTGCGCCTCCACCACCTCGGCCAGCTTCGCCAGGCCGCTTCCGTCGCGCATCGCTCGCTCGGCGCGCTCGTGCCCCGCCGTCTCGTCGTCCGCCAGCCCCGCCATCGCAAGGAGCGTCGCCACCTCGTGCAGACAGAGCGTCGTCACATCCTCAGGCCCCTCGCCGCGCAGGATGGCGACCGCCTCGGCGATCTCCAGCGCGTTGCCCACGGCGCTGCCCAGCGGCTGCTCCATCGAGGAGAGTACGGCGCGAGTGCGCACGCCAGCGTCCTCCCCGATGCCCACCATCGTCTCCGCGAGGCGGCGCGCATCCTCCGCCGTCTTCATGAATGCGCCGGAGCCGACCTTCACGTCGAGCAGCAGGTGCGACGGGCCGACGGCGAGCTTCTTGCTCATGATGCTGGCGGCAATGAGGGGAATGGCTTCCACTGTGGCGGTGACATCGCGCAGCGCGTACGTCTTGCCGTCGGCCGGCGCCAGGTCAGCGGACTGCGCCGAAAGCGCGAGGCCGTGGCGTTCGAGCAGGCGCAGAAACTCATCTGGACTCAGCTCCATCCGCAGCCCGGAGATGGATTCCAACTTATCCACGGTGCCGCCGGTGTGGCCCAGGCCGCGCCCCGTCATCTTGGCGACCGGCAGGCCGCACGCCGCCGCGAGCGGAGCGACGGCCAGCGTGACCTTGTCGCCGACGCCGCCGGTGCTATGCTTGTCAGCCACCGGCGAGACGGCGTCGCGCACGCGCAGCTCGGCGCCGGAGTGGAGCATGGCCAGCGTGAGCGCAACGGTCTCGGCGGCGTCCATCCCGCGCCAGACGACGGCCATGAGGAAGGCGGACATCTGGTAATCCGGCATGTCGCCGCGCGTGTAGGCCTGGACCAGCCACTCGATCTCACCCTCCGAGAGCGCGCCCCCATCGCGTTTGCGCCTGATGAGGTCCACGGCGTTCATGCGCCCTGCCCCTCTCGTGTCACGCCGCAGCGGGTGCAGCGCTGAGCCGCGCCGCGTGGCAATTCCTGCACGTCGCCGTCCGCACGCAACACGATAGCGCTGACATTGCGCCACTTGTGCCCTTTGACAGCGCAGCGCTTCGCTCCCGCGGCGTCGAGGCCGGCGTTCGCCGCCTCCCCCGCCATTCGTGCCCAGAACGCCAGGTCGCGCAGGCCCATGTTGCCTCCTCCGCACTACTCGTTTGCCAGATTCGGGTCATTCAGATCTGATGAACGATGCTCGTTCACGCGCCTCGCGCTATTCGTGGACGGTTTCGCGGATCCACGGCGTCCCTTCGGGCAAGGCGACGCGCAGGGCGTCGCGCAGGGCGTCGAAGCGGGGCACGTCGTCGCGATAGACCACCCAGGAGCGGTGCAGGCCGCGCTCGCCGACGCGCTTGTACATCGTCAGGCTGACGGAGGTGCCGCTCTTGAACGTCTCCTCTTTGACCTTGGCTACGTGGCCCCAGGGGATGTTTGCCGGCTCGCCGCCGCGATCCACCCGTGAGATGCCTTCGGCGTTGAGGCGGATAGTGAAAGGCGAGGGCGCAACGAGGGTGAGATACCAGACGAAACATCCGATGAAGACGGCGCCGATGAGTGTGCTCACGAGCATCGAAGCGCCCTCCGAGAGGGCGATGAAGAAGAAGATGGCTGCTGCCAGCGCCACGCCTATGCCCGTGAGCCAGCGCTTGCGCACGCTCACGCCGGGGCTGACCCACTCACGGGCGGTCGCCTCGCCGCCGGAGGGGCGGGCTGCGTTGGACTCGGACTGCGACGTCGTTTCCACTTGTTCCATGACGCTATCTTTGGCTTGTGTTTCGGGCGGTTGTCGTGTCCGCTCTCAATCAGAGCGGCGTCGCGATGACGGAACGCCTGTCGCCGGGTTCTGGGCGACTGGAGTCATTGTAGCAGAAGCATTCGTCCCGCCGCGCCGCCCGCGGTCCCGCTCTGGGCCTGGGGTCGAAAGGCTTGGCGATGGCGCGGCACGCGTTCTGCGTTTAGGTGGAATTGGTGCTGCAAACGCCGTAGTACCCTCGAAGTCTGGGTATATAGGTCATGAGCTTGCATCCCATAGTATAATGTGGTGGATACGTCCGATGGGCGCGATTCCGATGCTCTCGGCGGATGTGTAAGACTTGACCAAGCTCGAGGGTACTGGGATTGCGCAGGCGCGCCATCGCGCGCCGGACCGTGTCGAAGCTGGCCGTTTGGGGCCACTCGTCGCCGCACTCCCGGTATCCTTTTTTGCTGGGCGCAGACCCGCCATATGCGCGGGGCGCCCGTGGGAGGAATGTGCTGTGGGGCTTCTCGATCGTTTCGGGTTGCCG
>CAYYCB010000171.1:0-4294 GCA_964469715.1 uncultured Ktedonobacterales bacterium
GGGCACGTAGACGCTGGCCTTCCACGAGCCGTCGCTCTGCTTCGTCATCGCCACGTCGGTCGGGCTGGTCCAGCCGTTGTAGCCCCAGTGAAGCGTGAGGCTGGAGGCTCCGCTCGCCAGTGATCCGTTGTATGTGATGGCCACTTGTTGCCCCTGGACCGCGAGGTAGGGGAAGGTCATCACGGGGGTGTTGAGCGCGGAGTAGGTGGCGCCGGCGCTGATGCCGGCGTTCCAGTTTCCGCCGCCGTTGTTATCCCAGTTGGTTCCGTCGGTGAAACAGAAGTTGATGCTCGTCGCATCCACTGGCACACTGATCGTGGTCTGCCAGAATCCGTCCGCACGTTTCACCATTGGCTTGTCGGTGGCGACGACGTTCTGCCAGCCGTTCTCGCCCCAGTGGAGATAGACGCGGCTGGAGGCATTGAGCGAGCCGTGGTAGTAGATCGTCAACGCCTTGCCCTGGGCGAGCTGCGCGCTGTTGTAATCCACCGCGTAGCCGGTGTGGGGCTGGAAGGCGTTGGTGACGTAGCGGCTCTCCGTCAGGCTTGGCTGATCGGCGACGGTGCCCTGCGAGGCGGAGAAGAGCAGGGCGATGTATTGGGCCATGGCCCAGTTCAGCGGATTCATCGACTTGGTGGGAGTGCCAGGCGTAAAGCCGGCGGGAGCGCTGCTATCCCACACCTGCTCGGGAATCATCCCCGCCCCGTTCTCCGAGGCGGTGAGCGCCGTGAGGAATGAATCCGCACTGCCCGCGCTGGCCACTGTGTAGAGTCCGCGCTCGGCTGAGAAGATGGGCCACAGGCGGCCGATGCCCGTGCCGTTGTAATTCGAGCCGTCGCTGTGCTCGCCGTAGCCGTCGTGGTTGTAGCGGAACCAGTAGGAATTACCGTTTACGCTCTGCTTGATGGTGGCGTCGATCACCGGCAGTGAGGTGGTGACGTAGGGGTCATTCGCGGCCTTGTCGCCCAGGTGGACAAGCTCCAGGAACCCCGCGTCAACGACATTGCGCTCGTCGTACGTGCCGCCACCGTTGCCGATGGTCAGGGAGTGGCCGTCGTTCGGGTTGCCGTTGTCGTCAATGCGCTCGTAGTAGGAGCCGCCAGTGAGTGTGCCGGAGGTCGTGAAGGTCCAGTTCTCGACCAGTCCCTGGTAGTAGTCGGCATAGGACTGGAAACGGTTGGCGTTGGTCGTGTCGGCGTTCGTGCTGGCGATGGACGATGCGGCCAGCAGGCCGGCGATCTCGGCCGCGATGGTGGAGGGGCTATACCCGCCGTTCTCTTCCCAGCGTTCCTGCCCGGTCCACGGCCCATGCTCGACGATGTAGTTGGCCGCCGGCAGCACGTGCTGCGTGTAGTTGGTGTTGTCGGTCACACCCAACTTCCACGCGAGCAGGATGGGGAAGGCTTGCTCGTCAAGCTGGATGCCGTTCCAGTACGGCGTCCCACTGACGTAGCTGTTCTGCGGGAAGTGCCCGTCGCTCTGCTGCTGCTTCGAGAACTCCCAGAGCAGGGCGTTCTTTGCGTCCGCGCTGTCCCCGGCGACAATCAGCGCGCTCGCGATCTCGTACATGTCGCGCGGCCAGACGAGATGGTAACCGCCAGCGTCGCTGTCGCCGTTGGTGTCGCCCCAGGGGGTGCCAAGGCCGGCGACAATCGCGTTGGTCTGCTTATCCTGCGAAGCCTTGAGCGTATTGACGGCGAGGTAATACTCCTGCTGGCGCGCCTGCTGGATGGCGAGGGTTGAGCCGACGGCCGGCGGCGCCGCGAGGCCGTTGTCGAAGGTGTTCCACTGGCTCACATAGGTGCTGAGCATGTTGCTCGTGTCGCCTAATGTGCCGGCGAGCGTGGACTCCGCCGAGGTCGCCGCGCTCGTCCCGCCGTTGGTCTGCCCGAAGCTCAGCACGAGGCGGAAGGTGATCGCGGTGGCCGTGCTGGTGTTGATCGTGCCGCCGTTGGAGAGATCGAGCTGGCCGGTCTGCGCGGTGTTGCCCCCGGTCGCCGAGCTATAGGTATAGCTCATGGTGTAGTCGGGGCAGGTGGCGCTGCCGCAGTTGCTCGAACCTTTGAGATCGGTCCAGCCGTCGTTTTGGCCGACGAAGCCTGAGCTCGTCATGCCGGCAACGTAGGGTATGGACGCGGCCATTGCGCTCGCATAGCCGCCGGACGAATCGGTCGTCACCAGCATCGTTTGGCTGTTGTAGACCTGCGTGGTGCTGGTGTTGTTGTTCCCGGCGTTATGCATGGTCGGGTTGAAAAGCGCGTAGAGCAGGTAGTCGGAGAGATGTCCGCTCAGCGCGGTGAAGGTCACGTCCTGGATGAGCGAGTTGCGCGTGGGGTCGGTGTAGATCGTCTTCTGGATCTTGTAGGCGCCACTGCTCGCGGTGTTGGTCACGGTCCAGGCGAGCGAATGATTGTTGTAGAGCGCGACTTGTGAGGTGGTGGCGGCTTTCTCCTCGTCCACCCAGGTGTGCGCGCTGTTGCCGATCAGGAACTGTAAGTCGGTCGTGTTGGGCGTGTCGGCGGTCGGGTAGTAGACCTCGCCGATGATCCCGTTGTAGCCGGTGAACCAGACGTCGCTAGTGCTGTTGGCGGCCGTGCCGAGGATGGTGTTGTTGGAAGGGGTCCAGTTCGAGGCCGCGCCCGGTCCGTTTGGCGCGGTGCCGCCAGCCGCCAGAACGGTTGGGGCGCTCGCTGGGCCGAAGAGGGAAAGCGCTACGACGACGACGCTACACAGGCCGATAAGCAGGCTGGGTCGAGTGTGCCGCTCCTGCGGCAGCGCATGCGGATCCACGCACGAGCTCCTTCGCTAAATGCGCTCTACCACGTCGTAGACAGCTTGGCTGAGAAGATAGTAAGGACACTGTACTTACTCTGTCAAGCGGTGATGTTCGCTGCATAAGAATTGTGTAAAGGTTCTTCGCTGTACGTCAGCGAAAGTTTGGGAAATGCGCCTGGATGGTTGCCAGCGCGCCAGGATGCCGCATGCGGGTGGCGTGAGCATGTGTAGCGTGGCGCCACGGGCCTCGGATGATTACGCTCGCTCACTTGGTAGATTGACAGCTCGCTTTGCCTCCGCCTACAATGGAGTACTGTGGTGCGCCAGGTTGGTAGGTGAGGGAGGGGCGTGTGGCGGAGGAGGACGGCACGCTCGCGGGGCGCACGTTAGGCGCCTATCGGTTACTCGACCGGCTGCATGTGGGCGCGACCTCGGAGGTCTACCGGGCTGAGGATGTTCAGCTTGGGCGCACGGTGGCCGTCAAGCTGCTCAACGCCGATGCGGACGAAGAGACCGCGGCGCGGTTCGTCGAGGCGGCGCGGCTCACGGCGGCGCTCGATCACGGCAACGTGGTGCGCGTGCTGGCCTATGGTGAGACGGAGGGACGCCATTTCCTCGCGATGCCGCTGCTCACGGAGTCACTGCGCGACCGGATGGCGCGCGACCGCATCCCGCCGGTTGGCGAGACGGCGCGCGTCGTCGTTCAGGCCGCCGCGGGGCTGAACGCAGCGCACATCTACGGCTTCTCGCACGGCAACCTGACGTCTGCGAACATCCTCTTCGATGAGACGGGGCGTGTCGTGCTGACCGGCTTTGCCGGCCCGGCGCGTGACGGTGTGAATAGTGGGGCCGGTGCGGTCCAACACAGCGCCGGCGATGACGCGGACGCTGCGCCCAGGGACGCTGGCGAGCGCCCCAATAGCGCCGCAAAGGCCGAGATCGCCGAGGACGTCTACGCGCTGGGCGCGGTGCTCTACGAGCTGCTGGCGGGTGTCGCGCCGGTCTGGCGGATCGGGGATGACGAGGCCTCGTCGGGGCTGGCGCTGCCTTCGGAGCACAACCCGCTCGTTTGGCGCGAGCTCGATGCGGTGGTCGCGCAGGCGCTGGCGGTCGACCCGGCCGCGCGCTATGTGGATGCGCGGGTCTTCGCGCAGGCGCTTCGCGCGACAGTGATGGTGCATCTACACGGGAAACGGATCTCGGCGGAGCAGCCCGTACCAGATATTCGGGCGCCAAAAGCCGCGTTCGATGCGCCGGGCGCGCTCTTACCGTCCACCGCGGAGATGCAGGCGCTGCGGGGTCTGCGGCGCATGGACCGGAGGATATTGGTTGTTGTCCTCGCGTTGACGGCGGCTCTCGTCCTGGCGTGCGTGGGGAGTGGCTTCGCGATGCTTAGCGGCTTCCACTGGTCTAGTGGCGCGTCGGGGTATCGGTGGTCGGGCGCGCAGCAGCCGGGGGGGCCTGGTCAAATCGCCATCTTGACGGCGACGGCGACCGCTACGCCGCTCGTCACGCCGAC
>CAYYCB010000171.1:4394-5674 GCA_964469715.1 uncultured Ktedonobacterales bacterium
AGCAGGTGCAGGCGGAGCAGATTGAGCGCGGTGATGGCGGCGCGCCACTTCACCTCGACGCGGCCGGCACGGATCTGCTGCGTGGTGTCGCTGACGCGGCCCTCCGAGGCGACGGCGATGTGGACCGTTCCGGCCGGCTTGCCCTCCTGCGTGTCGGGGCCGGCGACGCCGGTGATGCCGATGCCAACGTCCACGCCGAGCTGGCCGCGCACGGCCTCCGCCATGGCGCGCGCCGTCTCGATGCTGATGACGCCGGACTTGCGTACTGTCTCGACCGGCACTCCCCAGCGCTCCTTCAACTCGGTCGCGTAGGAGACGAGGCCGCCGCGGAAGGCGTTGGAGCTGCCGGGCACGTCGGTCAGCATACTGGCGAGCAGACCACCCGTGCAGGACTCCATCGTGCCGAGGGTCAGGCCGCGGTCGATCAGCATCTTCAGCGCGACGCTCTGCGGCGTGTCGCGGTCCACACCGAAAATGTACTGTCCGAGCCGTTCGCGCGTTCGCGCGTCCGCTTGCTCGACCAGTGCCCGCGCCTCATCGGTGGTGGCGGCCTTCGCGGTGAGGCGGACGTCCACGGCGTCGCGCTTGGCGTAGGTCGCGACGGTGGGGTTGTTAGCGCGGATAAGGTCGCCGAGGCGCTCCTCGACGGTGGATTCGCCCATGCCGGCGACGCGGAGAATGCGCGTGAAGAGGACCGCGCCGGTACGCGGCCGCAGGTGCGGAAGGACCTCGTTCTCCCACATGCGCGTCATCTCGGAGGGTACGCCGGGCATGGCCACCACGATTTTGCCGTCCCGCTCGGCCCACCAGCCTGGCGCCGTTCCGACGGGATTGGGTAGCGGTGTGACCGAGGGGATGACCCATGCCTGTTTGAGGTTGCGCTCCGGCATGGTGATGCCGCGGCCGGCGAAGAAGGCTCGCAGCTCGGTCTCTAGCGCAGGGTCCACTTGCGGCGTTTCACCCAGGACCGCGGCGATGGCCTCGCGCGAGAGGTCGTCCTCGGTGGGGCCGAGGCCGCCGGTCATGACCACAAGGTCCGAGCGGTCGCGGGCGCGCGCAAGGGTCTGGGTGAGGCGGTGGAGGTTGTCGCCGACCTGCGAGACGTAGAAGAGGTCGATGCCGAGCGCGGCGAGCTGTTGGGCGAGGTAGGCGGCGTTGGTGTCGGTGATGTGGCCGAGCAACAACTCGGTGCCGATTGAGAGGATTTCGGCGCGCATGGTCTCCGCTCGTTCATTCTGGGAGCGCCCAGTGCGAGCGCCGGCCTGATTGTAGCACGCACG
>CAYYCB010000171.1:5774-6968 GCA_964469715.1 uncultured Ktedonobacterales bacterium
GAGCGTCGCGGCGAGCTGGTATTGGCGAGCGGCGCGGAGGGCGCGGGACGGTCCACCGATGGAGACGACAGGAAGGGACAGCGTGAAAGAGAAGCGAGCCGGCACAGGCGCGGCGACGGCCGAGACGCCGAAGCGGCGGGGCGAGGGCACGTGGTCGGAGGCGGCGATCCGCGTGTTGCGCGAGCGCTACCTGCTCAAGGACGCAAACGGCCAGGTGGTCGAGACGCCGGACGATCTGGCGTGGCGCGTGGCGACCGCGGTCGCGAAGGCCGAGGAGCAGTGGACGGCGAAGTCGGGAGAGTCGCCGGAGGCGATTGCCCAGCAGTTCTATGAGGTGATGGTCAAGCACCAGTTCCTGCCCAACTCTCCGACGCTGATGAACGCGGGCAAAGGCAACAATCTGCAGCTTTCCGCCTGCTATGTCGTGCCGGTCGAGGACAGCCTGGAGGGCATCTTCGACGCCGTCAAGCACGCCGCGCTGATCCATCAAAGTGGAGGGGGCACGGGCTTTAGCTTCTCGCGTCTGCGCCCTGAAGGCAGTATGGTTGCCTCGACGCACGGCGTCGCGTCTGGTCCTGTCAGCTTCATGAAGATCTTCGACGGCGCGACCGAGGCGGTGAAGCAGGGCGGCACACGCCGCGGCGCGAACATGGGCATCCTGCGCGTCGACCATCCGGACGTCCTCAAATTCATCGACTGTAAGCGCGACGGATCGGTGACCAATTTCAACATCTCGGTCGCCATCACCGACGAGTTCATGCGCGCACTGGAGGCCGACGAAGAGTACGACCTGATCGACCCCCACACCAATGTCATGACGAAGCGGCTGCGTGCCCGCGACGTGATGGACCGCATTGTCTCCGCGGCGTGGGCTACAGGCGATCCTGGCCTTGTCTTCATCGACCGCGCCAATCGCTCGACGGCGAACCCGACGCCGGAGGTCGAGCCGCTTGAAGCAACCAACCCATGTGGCGAGCAGTGGCTTGGTCCATACGACGCCTGCAACCTCGGCTCGATCAACCTGGGGCTTTTCGTCCATGAGGGGAAGATCGACTGGGCGGAGCTGGAGCGCGTGACACGCGTGACGACGCGGTTCCTCGACGACGTGATCGACATCAACCCGTTCCCGCTGCCGCAGGTGGCCGAGAAGGTGCACGCGAACCGGCGCATCGGGCTGGGCGTGATGGGCTGGGC
>CAYYCB010000172.1:0-6943 GCA_964469715.1 uncultured Ktedonobacterales bacterium
CGACACCGCCCGGCGCAGCCGCCCGTCGCGGCGCGAGCCCCTTTCGAGGCCGCGAGACGAGAGGACCCTTCCCAATGCGTCATACCTGCTCCCACGACGGCTGCTCCCACCTCGCCGTCGAGCGCTGCTTCGACTGCGGCGCCCACCTCTGCGGCGCGCACACCGCCTCCATCCAGGTGCCCACCTACAGCGGCTCCCTGCGCGAGATCGTCTGCTCCTCCTGCCTCCAGGGCTACCTCGCCGTACCCGGTCCCTTCGGCCCCGCTCTCCTCGATCGCGACGTCCAGCCCGACTTTGCCGCGGCCACCCTCGCAGACCCACTGGCCGGCGACCTCCTGCCCGGCGTCGCGCCCGCCTGATCGCCCCTCCGCGTCCCCGGAGCCCTCGCGCTCGACAACTGAAATTCATCCTAGCGTGACCCATCTGGCGATGTGGTGACGCGCCCGTGCCCTCCCGCGTCATGGCCTACACAGGACGCTACTTCAAAAACCAAATCGGGAGGGACCGAACCATGTTGCCAGTCACCAGGACGCCTGCCATGCGTCTGCTCGACGCCTACGCCGCCGGGCACCGCGACTTCCGCCACGCCGCGCTCAATCGTGCCGACCTCGCCGACGCCACCCTCATGGGCATCGACCTCTCCGGCGCCAATCTCGCCGGGGCCGACCTCTCCGGCGCCGACCTGCGTAACGCCTGCCTCACCGGCGCGAACCTCACCGGAGCCAATCTCAAGGGCGCCGATCTCACCGCCGCCGAGTTGAGCGCCGCCACTCTCACCGGTGCGAACCTCACCGGCGCCGACCTCGCCGGGGCCACCCTCATCGAAGCCCGCCTTCTGCGCGTCCGTGCCCGCCGTGCCGACCTCGCCGGGGCTGATCTGCGCGGCTCGTCGCTGCGTGAGGCGGACCTCGAAGGCGCGCGCCTTTGCGGCGCCGACCTGCGCGGCTGCACCCTCGCCCAGGCCACCATCCACGAGGCGCATCTCAGCGGCGCCAAGCTCGACCACATCCGCGCGCTCCCGCCCGTCTCCTCCTCGCTCGACGCCTCCGATGTGCCCGCACACCTGGAGTCGCTAGAGTCGTTGGAGTCGCTCGGCATCTTCGGAATGCCCGAAGCCCGGCCGGTCCGCGCGGCCATGGAGCCTGATGTGTCCGTCTCGGTGCGCGCCACGCGACCTCCCACCACCACCGCCGCCGGTCGCGACCCCATCACCCGCGTTCTCGCCGCCTTCACTGAGGAGACGGAAGACGCCACCATAGGGGCCCACTCCCGCGCTCTCCTGGGCTAAGCTACGCTATTGCCCGACTCCATCCTGACGTCAAGGCGGGCCGCGCCACAGTAAGATGGCGCGGCCCGCCTTCGGCTTGCGCGGAGCCGAGCGAAGGGTGATGGCACACGCTCTGCAATTACTCGCCGTGCGTCGCCTCGATCCCGGCCGATTGAGCGTGGTGACGATGCGCCAGCTCCCGGCCACTGACACCCCTCAAGGAGGAGGGTCGAGCCGCCTGCCAGGCGCTCTCTGCGTGCCCGGTCCCTACCCATTCTTAGGAACGGAGGCATACCCTATGGCAACGGTCCTCATCGCGGAAGACGATGTCGATACCCGCCATGCGCTCCACGCCCTGCTCGAAGATGCTGGATACGACGTCATCGAAGCGCACGACGGCGCCACCGCCCTGGCCGTGCTTGAGTCGAGCCAGCAGCCGCTCGTCGCACTGCTGGACTACCGTATGCCATCCCTCAACGGCACTGGCGTCGTGGCCGCGCTCGCGGACGACGAGGGCCGCTTGCAGACGCACCACGCGCTGATACTGCTCACCGCGGCCGACACGAGGGTCCTCGGCGAAACATTGACGAATCTCTTTCCGGACCTGCCCGTACCCATCCTGGCCAAGCCGTTCGACCTAGACGTCGTCCTGGAGACAGTCGCGCGCGCCGCCGAATCGCTCGCCTGAGCCCGTATCGTCGTCGCGGTGGCCCGATGTATCCGCCTACGTAACGCGCCGCGCAAGTTAGACGGCAACCCGCCTTCTGCCGGAGGGGGCATCGCCCAACCCTGCTCCATTCCAGCCACTCGCGCCCCATTGCTGCAATCGTCCGCTCTCGGCGGGTATACTTCCTCCAAGCCTCATGCCGATTTCGTCCGGGGCGTTGGGGGATCGTGCGGGCTTCAGCCCGGCTCGCACCCTGCGCCGGCGCCTTGAGCGCCGCGGCGGCACACGACGCCTTCCCGCCCGGAATTGGCATCAGAGCGCACCATCGCACTTCGCACGGATCAGTCGAGAACCGATGGTTCCTAGGTGGGCGGGCGGCGTCCGGCTCCCTCCGGCTTGCCCCCAGCGCTGAAGGTGCGGCATCTCAACTGACGATCACCCGAGCGGATGCCGTACAAGAGTCGAAGAAGAGGAGTGCCTGTGGACGACAGCGGCCAGATTTCCGACCAGGCCGTTTGGGGCGCGAGCCGGAGACGGTTCGCCGATCCCACCGGCATCCCGCGCCTCGATCTGGTGCTCGACGGTGGCATTCCGCGCGGCTCCCTCGTCATCGTCGTGGGGCCGCCAGGCAGCGGCAAGACGACACTCGCCCACCAGCTCGCCTTCGCCGCGGCCCGTGCCGGCCGGCGCATCGTCACCTTCACGGCGCTCTCCGAGCCCTCCGACAAGCTTGCTGAGCACCTGCGCACCTTCTCCTTCTTCGATGAAGATCTGCTCGGCTCGGCGGTCCAATTCATCAGCCTCCAGCAGTTCATCCCCCACGGCCTGGAGAAGACCGGACAGGAAGTTGTCGCCATCTCCCGCGAGGCTCGTGCCGATCTCGTGGTGCTCGACGGCTTCCGCGGTGTGCGCGGCGCCGACGACGACATGCAGGCTTCGCGCCGCTTCCTCTACGACGTCGGCACGAACCTTGGTGTGCGAGGGACGACGGTGGTCATCACCACCGAGGCCGAGCCGCGCGACGCCCAATTCTTCCCTGAGGCCACCACCGCCGATATCATCATCGGCCTGCACTACCTCGTGGAAGGCGTCCGCGCCCGCCGCGCGCTTGAGGTCGTCAAGTCCCGTGGCGCTCGCCTGCTGTCAGGCCTGCACGGCCTTCATCTCACGAGCCGCGGCCTGGTGATCTTCCCCCGGCTAGAGGCGCGCATCGCCGCCACCTTCAACGCCGCTCAGGACGAGTTGGATGCCGATGAGGCCGGCGAGGAGCTACTGGCCTCCGGCCAACCGGCGGAACGCCGGGGGACTCCAGGGAGCCTAGCGCCTGCCTCGCCAGAAGACGAAGCGCCGCTCTCGCCAGAGGCCGAAACCGGGGCTGGATTGGAGGGTCGTGCGCCCTTCGGCTTGCCCGAGCTAGATGTGCTGCTCGGCGGCGGCCTGACCCGCGAATCGAGCACTGTGCTCATCGGCAGCCCCGGCACCGGCAAGACCCTGCTCGCCCTGCAATGGGCACTTGCGGGCGTGCGGGCCGGAGAGCGGACCATCTTCGTGGGCCTGCGCGAGAATCGCGCCCAACTACTTCGCAAGGCGGACAACTTCTCGTTGGGGATGGATCTGCGCACCGCCATCGTCCCCGGCGGCGCTCTCATCCTCCAGTGGTGGGCTCCCGTCGAGCTTGACCCTGATGTCGTTGCCACCCGCCTGCTAGCCACCATCGACCGCACGGGAGCGCGCCGCGTGGTGGTGGATAGCATCGCCGAGGTCGAGCGGGCGGTCGCACGCGGCGGCGATCCTGGTCGTCTAAACGATTTCCTGGCGGCGCTCCAGGTGGCGCTACGCCAGCGCGACGTGTCGGCTCTCTTCATTAAAGAGAGCGAAACACTGCTCTCCCCCGAAGTTGCCGGAGCGGCGGAGGCCATCGCCGTGCTCGCGGAGAACGTCATCTTCCTGCAACACGTGAGCTACGCCGCCGAGCTGCGTCGCGTGCTCTCCGTGGTCAAGATGCGTTTCTCGGCCCACGACACCTCCCTGCGTGAGTTCACCATCGTCGCCCCCGAGGGCGTCCGTGTACTGTCCCCCGCTGAGACTCCACACGGTGTCCTCTCCGGCATCGCCTCGCAGAACACTGGTCAATGGAACGCCGACACTCTCGAACGCGCGCCATCTGCGCCGCCGGTCGGGAAGGGCTCGCCTCAGAGCGGGAGGAGCGCGGGCACGGCACCTGCGGATAGGCCCCAGGGACGTAAGACGTCCCCCCTCGATGCGACAGCCAGCCCGTCCCCCCAGGAGCCGTCATGAGTCCACGCGATGCCTCGCCGGACAGCGCGCAAGGGGCGCTTGTGCTCATCGTGGAGGACGAGGCGCCCATTGCCGAGGCGCTGGCCGACATCGTGCGCGACGCCGGCTACACCGCGCTTGTCGCCGGGCATGGGCGCGAGGGCCTGGCGCTTGCGCGCCTCCACCACCCGGCCTTAGTGATCACCGACCTGATGATGCCCTACCTCGACGGCGTGGGCCTCATCGCGGCCCTGCGCCGGCTCGCCGACGAAGATGGTCAGCCACGCGTGCCCGTCATCCTCATGACCGCCGCCGGCCGTGGTCGCGCCCGCGATGTCCCTGCCGACGCCGTGCTCAACAAGCCGTTCGACCTCACGGAGCTTGAACAGCTACTCCACCGCTTCCTCGCGCCGCATTCGTCATAGCCTTCGCCTTTCATCCCCAGCGCGCGAAGCGCAACGTGCATCCCGTCCATCTCGCTATTGACGCGCGCAGAGAACCGCCACGCCTACCGCGTCACCCGGTGCGCAGCGCCACCCCGGCAGCAGCGCCAACGCCTGGGCCAGCGGCGCGTCCTTCGGCAGGAGCGCCCAGCGAATGCGATAGCGGTTAAGTGTCGTCCGCCACCCCGGCGAGAGACTCACGACAGTCAGATAGTCGCGCATCAGGCTCTCAGGATAGACGTCGGCGCGGCTATCGATGAAGGGGTGATACTCCGGCAGCGCGAAGTCGAGGTAGCTGCCCCAGGTATACGTCGTGAAGCCGTTGCCCGCCGGCAACCCACGCTTGTGCAGCCGCTCCGCAGCCGCCACCGGAAACACCTGCGCGTCCCATCCCACGTCCGGCGAACGCACCGGCACACCCCGCAGCATCTCCGGTTGCGCGAGCACGCCGATGAGAAAGAGCACGACCAACGCGGACCACACACCGCGCCCGACCTGCGCGTCGAGCGTGCCCATCCGATCCCCAGCGCGGCCGATGCGTCCGCCGATGCTCACCACCCATCTCTGTATCGCGTCCACCGGGGCACGCATGCCCCCGCCGCCGAGCGCTGGCCCCTCCGCGCCCATCTCCGGGGAGGGCTTCCCCAACGCCGCCAGCGACTCACCGAGAATCGGCACGACGATCACCGCCCACACGGCGATGTAGCGCACCGTATGGAAGGCGAGCAGTGTCCAGACGAGCGCCGTCGCCACCGCCAGCGGCTCGATCCGGCGACCGCGCCCCGCCAGCCAGATCCAGCTTGCCGCCAGCAAAAAGAGCATCCCCAGGAACAGCAGCGGCAGGAACGTGTGGAAGTCCGGCGACTGGAACTCCGCCGTCACCTGCGGGATGAGGCTGTTCTGGAAGTACCCCAACACGTGCAGCGGCAGCCCGATTCCCCAGGGTGTGTAGAGGGTCGCCACAAGCGTGCCGGCCAGCGCCAGTGTCAGGTGCCGCGGATTCGCCTTGCCGCGTCCGTTCGGGAATAGCCATGCCACCGCGACCGCCGTCCCCAGAAGCGCCAGCCCCGTGATGAAGCCGCCGTGCAGGTTCGCCCAGAGGATCATCACCGGCGGGAACGCCCAGAGCCGCCGTGACCGGCCATCGTGCCAGTAGAGCCGCAGCCACTCGGACCACGCCAGCGCCAGCGCGAGTGTGAAAAGCTGCGCTCGCGCCGTCCATGCCAGCGACGTCAGCAGCAGCCCTCCCACCGTCAGCGTCGCCGCTAGCGACACGCCCACTCCGCGCCGCCGCAACACAATGAAGATCCCCGCGCCGAGAAGCCCAACCAGCACGCCGACCAGCGCCACTACGCCCGACAGCCCGCCAAGGTGGTAGGCCAGCGCGTAGCCCGCCTGTGCCAGCCATTCGAAATAGATGATGTGCTGTCCGCGAGTGGGAAAGAGCATGTATTCGGTGCGTGGGAGGCCGGTCGTGAGGATGGCGTTGCCGATGCGCAGGCCCCACGCGGCGTCGCCGTCATAACCGAGCGCGCGACCCCCAAGCCCAAAGAACACGCCCAGCAGCAGCGCGCCGAAGAGCACGTCCGCCAGCGACGGCAGCAGCAATCCCGCCACGCGCTCGGCAGCGGTCGGGCGCCGGCCCTCGTGCGCGTCGCTCCGCGCCGATATATCCCCGCCCACGGCAGAACGGGCATCCCTCTCCACCATTCCGCCTGGTGTGCCCATCCTGCCCTCCCGCCGTCTCCGCCGAAGCGCCCACATCGCGCCAGTATAGCCATTCACCTCACCCCCGGCCACCCACGCAGGACCTCCGCCAAGGACAATCGGAATGGGACATGCCGCCTGGTGTACCAGGGATGCGGCCCGTCACGCGGAGGAGCGCGACGTCGCGCCGCACTAGCCAGCTTTCATCGTGACTTCGTCTTGAGTGTTGGAGTCTCGTGAGGGCTTCAGCCGCCTCCGCGCCCTGCGCGGGCCACTTCATGGCCGCGACGGTACACGATAACATCCCACGCGGAATCGGTATCACCCGCGGCCACCGCGCCCGCATATCCCTGCCGCTCGCCAAACTCGTGACGGGACATGACGGGTTTTGACAGGCTTTGACGGTCATCCCTGCTCCGCCTGCGTGCTACACTGTCCCCATCCTCACCGCCACCCACGCCCGCGCGCCTTCCTCACAAAACGCCCGCCCAGGATCGTTCGGGGGCCTCTAGGGAGTCACCTGCCGATTTCGTCCGGGCGGTTGGTATAGCGTGAGGACTTCAGCCTGCCGCGCGCCCTGCG
>CAYYCB010000173.1:0-6941 GCA_964469715.1 uncultured Ktedonobacterales bacterium
CGGCGTTGAGCACCACCGTCGCCTCAGGCGGCAGGTTGCGGATCATCGTTTCGAGCGCGCTAGCGACGCTATACAACTCACCGTAGCGGTCGAGCTGATCGCGGAAGATATTGTTGACCACCACCACGTCCGGCTCGATCTCGGGCACGGCGTGGCGGATCGTCGCCTCATCAATTTCGAAGACCAGCACGTCGGCGTCGAGTCGGCCGAAGAGGTGCGCGCCGTTGACGGCAACCGTGGTTACCCCACCGAGCAGATTGGAACCGGAGCGGTTCTGCGTGACGCGCTCTCCCGCCGCCCGCGAGATAGCGGCGAGCATGCGGCAGGTCGTCGTCTTGCCATTGCTGCCGACGACAACGATCTTGCGCGCGCCACTGCCGCCAACCACTTTACGCAAAACATGCGGGTCAATGCGCCGCGCGACCATGCCGGGGAAGCTCGTGCCGCCCCCGATCTTGAGCACGCGCCCGGTCTTGCCGGCGAGTTTGCCCGCCGAGATTGCCAGCGCCAGTCGGACAGTCCCAACAGGGCCGCCGCGCCGGATACGTCTGCGGCGCGCCCCCGCACCGGCGGTCGGCCGCTCGGCCAGCGCCGCCGGAGTCGCCACTGTGTTCACCACTTCATGCTCGTTCGCCATCGCTTCGCCGCCCCCGCCATCTGCATATCATGCGTACTTTGGCGCGTCCAGTCAGGCCGAGTCTAGCACGGAGCGGTGCGAGACACCAAAGGAACGTGACTAGCGGGTAGGCCAAATCCCCTCGTGACCTGTTGCGCTCATCTAATCGGGCTGTGCAGTGGTAGTGGAAGCATGTGGAGGCATTGACGCAGCGTATATTCGAGCGCTCAGGAGGGCAGTATGCCGCAGTCGCGACGTGTCGAGCCGGGACCGGGCCAAGAGTCAGTCTGGGATTACCCACGTCCGCCGCGAGTCGAGGATTCCCCGAAACGCGTCCAGGTCGTCTTCAACGGCGTTGTCATCGCCGACTCGCGCCGTGCGAAACGTGTCTTGGAAACGAGCCACCCTCCCGCCTACTACATCCCGCGGGACGATATACGCATGGACTATTTGACTCCCACGCCGCGCCGCACAGTCTGCGAGTTCAAAGGAGTCGCGCACTACTTCACGATCTCGGTCAACAACAAGACCGTCGAGAACGCGGCCTGGTCATATTCGCGGCCCAGCGAGGGCTACGAAGCCATCACGGACTACATCGCGGTGTATCCGAGCAAGATGGACGCCTGCTACGTGGACGGCGAGCGCGTGATGCCGCAGGCCGGCGACTTCTACGGCGGGTGGATCACGAGCGACGTCGTTGGCCCCTTCAAAGGCGAGCCTGGCACCTGGGGGTGGTAGACTGGTCAGTAAGCCCAAGCGCCATCGACCACGGCCGTTCAGAGAGGAGCGCCCATGCCCCGCGCCATCGACTTCCACGTGCACCTGCCGATCTCCGAGTTCATGGACGTTGCCATCGGCCAGTATCGCGCGGCGGCGGAGCGCTACTTCCGAGCCGAAGTGAAGCTGCGCGACATCCAGGAGATCGCGGACTACTATGCCGAGCACGACATAGTCGGCGTCCTGCTCGCGTGGGACGCGGAGACGGCGACGGGACGGAAGCCTCTGCGCAATGACACGGTCGCGGAGATTGTGCGGCGCTATCCCAATCAATTCGTCGGCTTCGCCAGCGTCGATCCTCATAAGGGCGACCGCGCCATCGCCGAGATTGAACGCGCCGTCCGCGACCTCGGCCTCTCGGGCGCCAAATTCCATCCGGGCGTGCAGGCCTTCTATCCGAATGATCGCCGCTTCTATCCCCTCTTCGAGCGCATCTCGCAGCTTGGCGTTCCGACGCTCTTTCATACAGGCACAAACGGTCTCGGCGCCGGCATGCCGGGAGGCGGCGGAATCAAGCTCGACCATACACGACCGATCTACCTGGATAGCCTCGCTGCCGACTTCCCCCAGCTCACCATCATCGGAGCGCATCCTTCCTGGCCGTGGGAGCAGGAAATGATCGCCATCCTCCAGCACAAACCGAACGTCTACAACGACCTCTCTGGCTGGTCCCCCAGGTACATCCCGCCCGCGCTACTCAAAGAGGCCGCTGGACGGCTCAACGGGAAGTTTCTCTTCGGCTCCGACTACCCCTTCATCACGCCCGACCGCTGGCTGGCGGACTTCGAGAAGCTGGATGGCTGGAGCGACGACGCGCGCCAGAACCTGCTCTGGCGCAACGGGCAGCGCCTCCTCGCGCATACGACCGCCGGTCAGGCGCAATTCAGCACTGGCGGCTCCTCTCCTTCATAGATCACGAGTGGGACGGCGGGCTACCCTCTTGGGCGACTTCGTTGACCACCGCCGCCTCCGGCCTGTACAGTGCAGGCGACTCATAACGAATGCGTCTGGAGTATTGGTGTCGCGTGAGGGCTGCAGCCCGCCTCGTGGCGAGCGCCGGCTCTTTCAGAGCCGCGACCGCGAACGACAACATCCCACTCGCAATCGGTATTGGGCTTGGGCTGCGCGCGTCTGATGTGGTGGCGGGTGGCGCGATGACGACAGGAGAGGCGATGATCGGGCGGCTCGCGGGGCGCGTCAGCGTGAACGCAAGGGCGATGGGCGCCGCCGTGGCGGCTCGACTCTCGCGCCGCGAGTGGGCGCTGGTCGCGCTCGTCGCCGTCAGCTACATCTACTTCCTCATACCGGCAGCCACCAATACCATCAGCCGATACGACATGGTCGCGGCCCTGGCTCATGGAACCGCCGTCATCGACGACAACGCGCGCAACTCCATCGACGTCAGCTTCTACAACGGCCATTACTATTCGCCGCGCTCGCTCGGACTCTCACTGCTCGCGGTTCCTGGCTACTTCGTGGCGCAAGCCGTCACCACGCTGACGGGCCAACACAACCTCACGATATTCATCGCGATCCTCACCGCGCTGACCGTCATTCCAGTGTCAGTCGGCGGTGTCGCCATCTTCGGGCGGCTCGTGGCGCGACTGCGGCCCTCACTCGCGGGAACGTGGTATCCGCTGATAGTAGCCACCGCGCTCGCGCTCGGCACCCTCTACTATCCCTTCGCGATGTCGTTCTACAGCCACGCCTTCGCCGGCGCGCTGGACCTCATCGCTTTCTATCTCCTCGTTCGCGCCCGGTCGAGCAGCCAGCCCGACCGGCTCGTCGCCGCGGCCGGATTGCTCGTCGGCTTCGCGGTGATCAGCGAATATCCGTCCGGCGTGACGATGCTCATCCTGGCGGCCTATGTCTGGGCTGTGTTCCCTGGCCGGCGCCTGCGCATGCTGATCCTATTCGGAGCGGCAATGGCGCCGAGCGCACTGCTGCTGGCATGGTACAACTGGTTCGCGTTTGGCAACCCGCTGCACCTCAGCTACGAATTCGTCGCCGGGCACCAGTTCTCCGGCCAACATACCGGCTTCTTCGGTGTCACGTTGCCCTCCCTCGACGGACTGCGCCAGATTTTGATCTGGCCGCGCGGGCTGCTAGTAAACGCCCCCATGCTTGTCTTCGTGCCGTTAGGCTTTTACCGCTGGCTGCGCTCAACGCGAAGACCCACCCCGGAGGCGATGGCCTGCCTCGCCATCTGCGTGCTCTATCCGCTGCTCATCTCCTCCTACTTCTTGCCGATGGCGGGAGAGAACCAACCTGGCCCGCGCCTGCTCGTGCCGATGCTCCCCTTCGCCTGCATCCCGCTCGCTTGGGTCGTGGACGACATGCGCCGGTGGATACGCAGGTCATTCGAAGCGCTGCTCTGCGTCAGCGTCGCGCTCTCGTTCCTCTGGGTCGCGCTCGGATCGCGCGAATACCACACCTACACCACGTATCCCGTGACCGGCCTGTTCCTGCCACTGCTGGCAACGGGGCACGTACCGTCCGGCAATCAGGGCGACACACCGCCCAATCTGGCCCACCTCGTCCTGCACATCCCGCAGATCGCCAGCGTCTACCTGGCGCTCATCCCTATTGCGGTATGGATGGTCTACCTGCTACGCCGGACGAATCCCGTGCGGGCGGCTGTCTCCGAGGAGATAGAACCGGAGGAGACCCTGGAACCGGCCGCTACCGGCGCATTTCGTGGCAGGAGTTGAGGGAGACAGAGACTCAGGCGTCAGGCTGCGCGCACTCGATCATAGTGCCTGCGCCCTCGTGCGTCAGCAGCTCGCGAATCAGCACATGCGGCTCACGGCCGTCCACGATGTGGACGCGCGACGTGGAGTCGAGCGCCCGCAGGCAAGCCTCGGCCTTGGGAATCATCCCGCCTGAGATCGTGCCGTCTTCGATGAGGCTGCGAACCTGGGTGTCGGTCAATTCCGAGAGCAGACGCCCCTGCCGGTCGAGGATGCCCGGCGTGTCGGTCAGATAGAGCAGCTTTGCCGCGGCGAGGCCGCGCGCCAGATCGGCGGCAGCGTCGTCGGCATTGATGTTCAGGATGTCGCCCGCGGTGGAGAGGGCAAGCGGCGCAACGACGGGGATGAAACCGGCGGTGGTCAGCGCCTCGACAGGAGCGGGGTCCACGCGCTCGACCGCGCCGACGAAGCCGAGATCAGGCGAGATCACGCGCGCCGTCAGCAGCCCGCCGTCCAAACCGGAGAGGCCAATCGCCCTGCCGCCAAGCTGGCCCACCAGCCAGACGAGCCCGCTATTGACCTTGCCGATCAGCGCCATCCGCACGACGTCCAACGTGGCGGCATCGGTGACGCGCAGGCCACGCTCGAACCGGGATGGAATGTTCAGCCGCGCCAGCAGCTCGTTGATCTCGGGACCGCCGCCATGCACGAGTACCGGCCGCGCGCCGAGGCCCTGGAGCCAGACGATATCTTCCAGCGCGTCACGCTGATTCTCCAGCGTGCTCCCCCCCAGTTTGATGACCAGGGTCTTTCCGCGTAGCGACTCAATATAGGGCTGCGCCTCCTTGAGCACCTGCGCGATCACCTCATGCCGCGCGACGTTGCTCGCCTCCGCCAGCTCCCGCACACTCGTCAGGGCGCCATCGGCCATCAGGGATAGACTCCTTCGGTGGGCAGGCCGAGCGTCTCTGGCAGCCCGTACATGACGTTGGCGCACTGCACTGCCTGGCCCGCGGCGCCCTTCACCAGATTGTCTATCGCGCTCACCACGATCAGCCGGCCCGCACGCTCATCCACCACAGGATGCACAAAGCAGAGGTTCGAGCCGAACGTCCATTTCGTATGCGGGGCCTCGCCAGAGAGTCGCACGAACGGCTCATCCGCGTAGCGCGCCCGATAGGCGTCAAGCACGTCAGCGCGCGAGACACCATCCTTCAACGGCGCGTAGCACGTCGCGAGAATGCCGCGCGTCATCGGCACGAGGTGCGGGATGAACGTCAGACGAAGCGATGAGCCGGAGTGACGCTCCAGCTCCTGTGTGATCTCCGGTAGGTGGCGGTGGCCGCCCAACCCGTAGGCCGAGACGTCTTCGTTGGCCTCGCTGTAATGGGTTCCGAGCTTGAGGGTGCGCCCCGCCCCGCTGACGCCCGACTTCGCGTCCACGATGACGTCAGGCTCGACAAGACCTGCGGAGAGGGCCGGCAGTGTCGCCAACAACGCCGCCGTCGGGTAGCAGCCGGGACAGGCGACAAGCTGGGCTCCCGAAAGATCGGAGCGAACAAATTCGGTCAAGCCGTAGACGGCCTGCTCCAGAAGCGCGGGGACGCCGTGCTCGTAGCCGTAGAATTCGGGGTAGAGTGCCCGGTCGCGCAGGCGGAATCCCGCCGAGAGATCAACCACGCGCCTGCCCGCCGCCAGCAGATCGGGGATGACCTCGATGGCGGCGTGGTCGGGGAGTGCGACGAAGACTACCTCGGCACGTTCGACGCGCTCAGTGAAGGCCATCTGCGCCGCCGGCAGATGCGGGAAGACGCTGCTCACCGGCTTGCCGGCCTCGCTGCGCGCCGTCACCTCCACCAACTCGAATCCGGGGTGTCGCAGCAACAGTCGCAGCAATTCGACGCCGCCGTAGCCGGTACCGTTAACCACCGCCACCGGCACTCTTCGATCGCCCATGCTCGCGCCATCCATCCCACGCCTACCCGAAGCCACGCGCCCTTCGGCCCGGCAAGCGTCCACTTCAATTCATCTGCCGCTCATCAAAGCGGGCAACGGCGCGTCTGAGGGTCTGGCCCTCGCGACGGTGCGCCATTGCCCGCGTCACATGCACTATATGCCGAGTGACGAGGAGCGGCAAGTCAGCGGCCAAGGATGACCACGCCACATCCGAGCACGAGAGGTTGACGAGCGTCCTCCGCGACAGCGATAATGCGAGTGATCGTTGTTCTATGATTTGGAGCATGTTCACTTGAGTACGTCGCGCCGCCGTTCCTCGTCCGCTCTCACCTCTCTCCGGGGACGGACGTGTATCTGCGCCCGCTGCTAACGGGCCTAGCGTGCACCGCCCCGTGCACTGCTCTGTAGCGGGCGCTTCCCCTCTGACTCGGCGCGGCTTCCCACTTCCCGGCACGGTACGAGACGTGCGCGCACCCTGTCCTGCGCGCCGCCGTGCGCTTCACTGGAGAGAGACGACATGCACATCTATAACACCGCCTCACAACGCGTCGAACCTTTCGAGCCGATGGCACTGCCCGTCAAGATGTATGTCTGCGGCGTGACGCCGAAGAATGACCCGCACCTCGGCCATGCCCGAACGTTCGTCATCAACGACACGATCCGGCGGTACCTCGAATACCGCGGCTTCCCCGTGCACTACGTCCAGAACTTCACGGATATTGACGACAAGATCATCGCCGCCGGCCTCCGAGAAGGCATCCCGCCGGCGCAAGCGGCACAGCGCTATACCGAGGCGTATTTTCGCCAGATGGATCGCCTCAACGTCCGCCGCGCCGACATCTTCACTTACGTCACCGACTTCATCCCGGACATCATCGCCTTCATCGAGCGCCTCATCGAGA
>CAYYCB010000174.1:0-6907 GCA_964469715.1 uncultured Ktedonobacterales bacterium
GCGTCGTCACCGGCAAGCCGCTCAACATCGGCGGCAGCGAGGGCCGCATGGAGGCGACGGGTCGCGGCGTCGCCATCACCACGCGCGAGGCCTGCCACGCGCTCGACATGCCCTTTGAAGGCTCCTCCGTCATCATCCAGGGCTTCGGTAACGTCGGCTCCATCACCGCCAAGATTCTCCATCAGATGGGCTGCCGCATCGTCGGCCTCTCCGACGTCTTTGGCGCTGTCTACAACGAACAGGGCATCGACGTCACCCGCGCGCTGCGCCACGTTCAGGAGCACGGCAAGCTCGAAGGCCTCAACGACGCCCGCCCTGTGGACGGCAAGGCCCTGCTCGAAATGCCCTGCGACATCCTCATCCCCGCCGCGCTTGAAGGCCAGCTTACCCACGCCAACGCCGGCCGCATCCAGGCGAAGCTCATCATCGAGGCTGCCAACGGCCCGACGACCCCCGAGGCCGACGCGATCTTCAGCGACCGCGGCATCCACGTCGTGCCCGACATCCTTGCCAATGCCGGCGGGGTCACGGTCAGCTACTTCGAGTGGGTGCAGGACCTCCAGCGCTTCTTCTGGGCTGAGGACGAGGTCAACACGCGCCTCGAGCAGATCATGGTTCGCAGCTTCAAGGCGGTCAACGCCAAGCGCGAGGAGCAGAACTGCGACTTCCGCCTTGGCGCCTACCTCCTGGCCGTGAGCCGCGTCGCCGAGGCCACGCAGGTCCGCGGTATCTACCCCTAGTCGCCACGCCACGGCGAGCACATCTCATTCTTGCAAGAGGCGGCGCTTCGGATTCGTCCGGGGCGCCGCCTCTTTGTGTGTGATCGCGGCAATGAAACAATATCCGGCTCGGCTGTTGGTGATCGCCGTCGCGGCACCTTCAGTGCCGGCGCAGGATAGGCCGGGCTGAAAGCCCGCAGACGCCACCGCCCACCCGATATCGTATGAAACTGCCGGCGCAGGGAGGCGGCGAGGGGGAAGGGGCGCGGGGCAGGTCTGTGCGCGGGCCACAGGCGCCTACCTTGACAACCATCTACGTAGTATCGTATCTATATAGATGTCTATCTATGTTGATGTTCATCGAATGTGATTTGCCGGCGCGAAATGAAGGGGAGGACGATGCCGAATCTCTCGCTCGACCTCGCCTTTCTGCATGACTGGGGGCTCGACGCCATGCGTCCGCTGGCTGATGGTGAGCGTCGCCACCTGGAGGCCGTGCATGCCGAGGTGGCCTCCTGCGATCATGTCGTCGTCCTGATGGGAGGCCGCGCCGGGCGGCTTGGCGAGTGCGTCGTCGCCACGGCGCTGCTTGAAGGCTTTCTCCATGCGCTGGCTGCGCTCGGCAAGCGGCATGTCCCTGTCCACATCGCCGTGGACGGGCCAGGCGTCGAGCTATTCGACGCACCGCTCTATCGCGAACGCCACTGGCCGGAGATCGACGTGCTCCCGCTGCCGGCTGGGGATGCGGAGCAGACGGCAGACGGTGGAATCGCGGCCCTGGGTGCCCGTCGTACGCTCGTCGTGGACCTCCATGGCGGCCATGACGGCATGCCCGCGCTTGATGTGACGGCGAGCGGCGGGAGTCGCGTCGCCACGCTCGCCCGGCTGTTCCGTGCTGGGGTGCGCGCCTACGCGTCGCGTGGGCCTGTCCGGCGCTATGCCGCCTTTATCGAGGAGTTGCTCGCCCTTCCATTTGGGACGGTGGACTGCCTCCGCGCCCAACCGACCATACCGCTTTCGCACGCGGAGCGCGCGTCGTATCCGGCGCTCGCTCGCGCCCTCGGCTTGCGCCCCGGCGCGCTTTCCGTTGTCGGCTGCTTCCAGTCCGTCGTGCCGGCGAAATGCTACGGTCGGTGGGAGGCGGTGCTGGTTGGCCTCTGCACTGCGTTCGCGGCGCGCTTCCCTGGCAGCCAGCTCGACGTCGTGCTCACCTGCGGACCTGATGACCAGAATCCCGACGGCGTGCGCTACGACGATCTTCGTGCCGAGTTCACGGGGTTCACAGGCATGCGCGGTAATGCCCACGCGCATGTCGTGCGGACGCCGTCGCTGCGGGAGCTGGCCGTGCTCGTGTCGCACAGTCTACTGACGCTCTCAAACGACACCGGGCCGGGCCACATTGCCGGTGCGCTGGGCGTTCCCACCATCACACCGTACCTGCCGGGCAACGTCTATTCTCGGCGGGTCTGGTCCTCGACGCTCTGGCACCGTGGGGTCACGCTCGACCCCAATCCCTACAGCCGGCAGCAGGTGGAGGCAGCCGTCTTGTGGAACCATACCGAGATAATAGACGCCATCCCGCCGGAGGCCCTGATCGCCCAGGCGCTCGATGCGCTCCCGGCCGCCTATCGCACGGCATGAGACGCGGTCATTGCCGTGCTACCCTATGCGTAGGTCGCCGCCTGAGAGACGGAGGTCAGTCAATCCCATGACCCAGGAAGAGCAATCCGAGCTGCAGACGCTCCTGCGCTACCTCAAGACGCTGGCCGATCAGACGCGCCTGCGCATCCTGGGGCTGCTCGCCAACCAGCCGCGCAGTGTCGAGGAGCTGGCGCACCTGCTTGATCTCAAGGCTGCCACCGTCTCATGGCACCTCGGCAAGCTCAAAGAGATCGAGCTCGTTCAGATGCGCGCCGAGGGAAACACCCACGTCTACCGCCTCAACGGCAAGGGCCTCGGCCAGATTAACCGTCTGCTCGGCTCGCCCGAGCGCATGGCGCAGTGGGTGGAGGACGAAGGCGGCGACCCCTGGGAGCGCAAGGTCATCGCCGACTACGTGCAGAACGGTCGCCTCAAGGCCATCCCCTCCTACCGCAAGAAGCGCGAGATTCTGCTTCGCTGGCTCGCCGGCCACTTCGACCATGGCCGCACGTACACCGAGAAAGAGATCAACGAGCTGCTGGGGCGGTATCACGAGGATACGGCCACGCTGCGCCGCGAGCTCGTCGGCTATAAGTTCCTCCAGCGCGAGCGCGGCGTCTACTGGCGCACCGCGCCTTCCTCGGCCGAGGCTTCGGAGGGACCGTTACGTACTGAGGCTTCTACCCATGATCTCGCTTGAATCGTCGCGACTCGTGCTCCGCGAGGCCCAGCCGGACGATCTGCCCGGCCTGCTGCCGGTCTACCTCTCCAATCCGGAATTTGTCGCCATGAGCGAAGGATCGGCGGGTGAGGCCGGCCACTTCGACCTCGACATGCTCCAGCGCGACTGGCATGTGCAGACGAGCCTGCTTGGGGCTGTCATGCTCGGCGTCTATCTGAAGGAGAGCGGTGAGCCGGTCGGCATAGCCGGCTATCTGGCCGAGAATCCCTCCGACGGCTACCCGTGGCTTGGCCTGCTCATGATCGCCGCCGGCCACCAGCGCCGCGGCCTTGGCTCTGAAGCCTACTCCCGCCTCGCCAAACACTTCCGCACGGACCTCGGCTGGGCCGCGCTACGTCTTGGCGTGTTGCGCGACAACGCGCCCGCTCGCGCCTTCTGGGACCGCCTTGGCTTCCGCCATATCCGCGACGCCACCAACAGCAACGGTCATCCCCTGCTCGTGCTCGAACGCGAGTTGTAGATGCGCCCGGCGTTCACATTTCTGCCATAGCGTCAGGGCAGTGTCAGCAGGCCCAGACGTACCTTAAGCTCGAGGATGCGGCGCAGCGCTTCGTGCAGCCGCGCCTGCGGGATGCGGCCGGAGGAGACGGCCTGCGTCATCGCAGCTACGGCGGCGGCGAGGCGGTCCTGCTCGATGGGCGCCTCGATAAGGTCGTCGCCGGCCAAGAAGGCGCGCACGCAGGCCTCGGCGATCCCTTGCGCGGGGTCGGCGTAGCCCTGCTGTCGCATGTACTGGATCAATCCCTGCGCGTCCATCGCGTCGGTGACGACGAGCCCTTGATAGCCGAGCTGGCCGCGCAGTACCCGCTGCACCAGCACAGGCGAGAGCGAGGCAGGTGTCTGCGCGTCGTATGCGGGGACGATGACGTGCGTCACCATGATCATGGCCGGCTGGTGGGGGAGCAGTCGCCGGAAGGCGGCGAAGTCTATTGCGTCCAGTTGGGCCTGTGTGTGGGTGACGGTCGGCAGGGTGTAGTCCGGGTTGCCGCTGGAGGCGCCCAGGCCTGGCCAATGCTTCAGCGTGCCGGCGACGCCGTGCTGCTGCAAGCCGTCGAGGAAGGCCCCGGCATAGGTCGTGACGTCGTCGGGCGTCGTGCCGAAGGTGCGGCTTTGGTCGATGCCGCCGCCCTGGTAGACGTCGGCCAGAGGCGCGAAGTCCACGTTGAGGCCGAGGTCGCGCATGCGCTGGGCGTCGGTCTGCGCCTGCGCGTAGGCCTGGCGCGGGTCGCCGGTGGAGGCGACCCACTGCGGCGAGGGAGTATGGCTGTAGTAGAAGGAGAGGCGATCCACCGCGCCGCCTTCCTCGTCGGTGGCGATCAACAGTGGTGTGTCGGCGTGTGCCTTGAGGTCGCTCAGAAGCTGCCACATTCCGGCACGCGTGGTGGGCATCAGCGGGCCGCCGTTATAGTTGGGGAAGACGTTGGCGCTGCCGAGGTGCCACTGCGTGAGCGCCTGATCGAGGTTGGCGTTGTAACCGTTGGCATAGACCGCCAGCATCAGCGTCTGCCCGATTTGCTGGGCGGGCGTGAGCGTGGCGATGTAGGCGTCGACGCGTTGGTCGAGAGTGGTGGATGGGGTGGGCGAGTTGGTGGCGGCTGGTGTGGCGACCGTGGATGAAGGGCGCGGTGCGGATGTGCCAGCGGTCGGCGCGCTACCGCAGCCGGCAAGGACGACGAGCAGGAGAAACGCGCCAAACGTGGCGCGAGATGGGCTATGACGACACGTCCTCATGACATCACCCGGCTCCTCTTGCTCCCAATCACTCATTCACCTCGGCGCTGGTAACTCGGTAAGCGGCAGGATGAGGGGGATGGCAACTTCATTGGTCATACTTCTACTATGCTCCTGACGACAGGGACATCACGTGAATTGAAGACCGAGAGTGCGCCTGCGAACAGGCGCACTCTCTTGCCTCTAGACGGCCGAATGCGCAGGCTACATGCCGTGCGCCGCCAACACGAGATCGGGAAGCAGGTTCGCCGCGTTCGGCGTCCCCAGGCCCGTTATGGGATCCCAGCCCGTCGTCGCCGGATAGCCGGGGATAGACGGATCGGCCATATTTTTGCCTGTGGTCACGTCGTAGAAGTCGTTCGCGTAGCGCGTCGAATCCGCCCCAATCGTATACAGCGCCGGGTTGATCAGACCCAGGCCGCCGCCGTTGATCTGGTCGGCGATGGCTACCATACCGGCCCACTGCGGGCACGAGAGCGACGTCCCGCCGATGTCGTACCAGCCCGTGCTGCACGGTGTCGAGCCGCAGTGCAGGCCGCTCAGGCCATCGGGCGGCAGGCTGACGTAGATCAATGCGCCCGTGCCGGCGCTGGCCTGCAATGCCACGTCCGGCACGCCGCGCATCGAGCCGATGGGTGTGCTGCCCGCTGGTAACGTGTTCTGGTAGTCGGGCTTGGCGAAAACGTGGCTGAAGCCGCCGCCGCTAAACGTCCAGCCAACCTCGGTCTGCGTCGGGTTGGCCCTGCACCTTGCCGCCGGAGCGGGGTAGAGCGTCCGCGGGTCGTTCGTCCCCGCGAGCGGGTTCGTGCAGAGGTACGTGCCGCCGACGCCCGTCACGAGCGGATCGCTCGCCGGCCACTCAACCGTCGGGTAGGGGATCGTCGTGCCACCCTGGCTGACCGGCGTCTTTAGGGAGTTCGCGGTGCCGCCGTCGCCCGAGGACCCCAACACCGTCACGCCGTTCTGCGCGGCGGAGATGAACGCGTGGCGCAGGTTCTGCAGCGACTGCGCGCTGCCGAAAGCATCCTCCGCCGAGGCGAAGCTCTGCGAGATGACATTCGCCAGATGGTGATCCACTACGTACTGCTCAGCGGCCATCATCTGCGGGAAGCCCTGCACACCCAGCGTTTCCGCCGTCGGCGTAGCGACGAGGATGATGTTTGCCATCGGGGCTATCGCGTGCGCCGTCTCCACGTCCAGCGAGACCTCGAGCGCCCACGCGGCCTTGTCCTCCTGGCCCGGACTACTGCTCGTTGGTGGGGGCGCCTGCGTCGCGGGGGCCCCCTGGAGGTGCAGGACGCTGAAGTTCGGCATCCCGTCGGCGCAGGTCACGCCCTCCTCGCCGCACATCGGCTGCAGGCCAAACGCCGTGTCGAAGACGTGCAGGTCGTGCGCGATGGTATCGCTACCGTAGGAATCCACGATTGCGATGGTCATGCCGAGCCCGTTGTAACCTGCGCTGTAGAGCGGCCCCATGTTGTAGGCCGACTGGATGGCCTGCGGCGTGAAGCAGGTGCGCCCCACGGACTCGCACTGCGCATCGGTGGGCGGAGTCGTCGACGCCGTCATGAACTGGTAGTCGGAGACAATCGGATAGACCGCCAGCGACGCCGACGACGGCGCGGCATGTGAAGACGGTGTGCCAGCGAAGTGCGCCCCCGCCACCACCAGAGCAGCGGTCGCCGCTCCGACCGTTGCCAGCCGGATCACACGGCGCCAAAGATGAGCTTTCGCCACTCGGATCTCCTCTCTCGGCCATGTCTGGCCTCAGACACGGGAGATGAAATCGTTCTGTGTACTCATGCCCCAGCGAACACGCCGACGTCTGTACCCCCTCTCTGCACCGGAATCCAACCCACCGAAAGATGATCCGCGCCCCGTTTCGCGACCGGCGAGAGGCCTGGGGCCACCTCCGCCACGCTGTCGCGCCACTCATCGGCGCGGCGTTACCCTTCATGCCCTTCGTGACATGCGGAAACGTCGTTCGTCAACCAGCGGCAGTCACCACCCACACCGCCGTCTCCCTATCCTGCATCGTAACCTGAATATTCCAGCAACTTGTCTGCCAAAATAA
>CAYYCB010000175.1:0-6887 GCA_964469715.1 uncultured Ktedonobacterales bacterium
TTCGCCGGATATGGCAGCCCATGGGCGATCACCGTGGATTCCAGTGCGACCACGGCGCTCCCACGCTCCAGCGCCTCACTGACCGGCTGGGCGACACGCAGATAGTCGGTGGAGTTATGAAGGGCGAACGTCATCCGACAGCCTTTCCGAGCTGGTGAGGTTGGTTATGGTGCGCGGTGATATGCGCGGGCAGCATAGGGCGCGCCGAGGAGGTGCAGCATAGTGCCATTGTACCGCGACCTCGCATACACATGCCGAGCCAACCGGCGCAGGACACAAAACTGCGCCAGCCTCACGAGGGAGACTGGCGCTGCTGGCCCAACGTCGGGAGCTTCGATCCTACTCGGTCTTACCGAGCGCCTTCATGAGTGAAGCAGGCGACTCATACTGATTGCCCGGAAGGCTCTTAAGCTTGCCGATGACATCGGTCGGCGCCTGATTCTCCTGTGCGCGCTGCACCAGCGCATCTTTTGACGCAGGATACTTCGAGCCCTTGAGGAATTTCTGCATCTGAATGGGCGAAAGCTTCTTGCCACTCTGGTCTGCCATGAACGCCCCCTCTCGTTGCGCAACTATGCGCGGTTGTCGTAATGCAACCTCAGCCCTCACGCTGCAAGATGGGGACCACCCGCCCTCGCCTATAGCGCCGGAATCCGCTCCAACACGGGCAGCAGCAACGCCGCTCGGTCCTCGAAGGCATCTCGAATCTCCGCGCGGGCGACAATGCGGATGCGGCGCTGATGCTGCTCATAGACGCCGAGGTCGCTGGGACGTTGCCCAGTAGCCTCAGCCCAGGTCATCCGTGGCTCCATCCCAAGCGGGGGCGAGGCGAAGCTCACCTGCACGTCCATCTCCCACTTCTCTGGCTTGGGGACATCGATCAGCACGTCGTGCGCCGCCACCGGGCACTCGCCCGCCGCGTCAAGCGCATGCGACAGCGCGATCTCCACACGCCTGCGCTTGCCCTGATCCCAGAAAAGCGCATCGAGCAAGCTGAATATCCGACCCGCTCGTGCGCTTACTTCCAGCAGCACTTTATATGGCCGCCGCATCCGCAGCGCGCCGACCAGTGCCCGCGTCCCCTCCGGCATCTTCTCCCCTGAGAAGAGCGCGAGCAGCGACGCATCATCCTGGCCGTAGAGGTCGCTCGGCACGATCGCGCCAGCTTCCAGCGCCTCCTGCACGGCGCGCAGCAGCATCGCCATCATCGCCCGGTTGGTGTGGTGCCAGTAGACGTTGTCGAACATCTCTTGCCGCGCGTGCAAGAGCGAGTTGAGCGGGCTGATTCCCTTGTCGCTTACTCCCAGCCGCGGCCCCTCAGGCCGCTCCAGAACCCGAAGTGACCCCAACAGGCGTGTCACGTCCACACCCCCGTAGGGGACGTTGCAGGCCCGCGCGTCGCGCGGAAGGTAGTCGAGCTTGTCCACGTCCAACGGACCGCTCAGCAGCCGCACGAGCAGCGCGTCACTCGGTGGCAGCGGCCGGTCGCGCGGCGGATCGACCAGATCGGCCACACGTTCGGGCGAGAGGCCGTGCCGCGTCAGGGCCTCCGCGATATCGCCCTCACGGATCAGCCGTGCCCCGACCTTCTCATGCGGCACGATGGGAAAGCCGAGCTCCTCGATGGCGTGCGAGAAGGGATAGTGCCCGACGTCGTGGAGCAGCGCCGCCGCGAGGAGCATGCGCAGATCCACAGGATCGGCGGAGAGGGCCGCCGGGTCGCGGGCGCGCAGTGCCCGCAACGCCAGCAGCATGAGGTAATAGACGCCCAGGCTGTGCTCGAAGCGCGTGTGCGTTGCGCCTGGCCATACGCGATAGACAAAGCCGAGCTGCTTGACGCCTTGCAGGCGCACGAACTCGGGCGTCCCGATCAGGTCAAGCTCGAGGTTGCTCAGGGGAATGAGGTCGTAGAGGCTGTCGCGGATGGAGCTGCGTGGTGCGCTGTCGGGGAGGCTCGGCTCCCCAGTAGGCACGATGTCCCAGAGCGAGGCCCGTTGCGGCGTGATGGCCTCGCTCGCCTGCGACGATTGCCTCGTCTCGCGTGCGCCCTTGGCGCGCGTGCGCTCTCTTGGACCGGATCGCGCATCCGGCGTCTCTGCTGTTGGCATGGTGCCAGCATTGTACCGCACAGAAGACGACCGTACGACCCAGGAAGGCGCCGCTCGTGAGAGTGCCTGATTCCACATGGGCATAAAGATAGCCCGGATCGACTACTCCCTTATGGGTATGTCAATCCAGGCTATTTTGCTAGGCCTGGCGCCAGCCTACACCCAGGGCCGGCGCCAGGCCATTCCCGAATACCGGCGGCGAGTGACCTTCTTCACCGCCGTTGTAGACGCTGGAGCCAACATCCACGGACCTACCGGGTGATGAGCTGGTTGAACAGTCGCGTGAAGAGCGCCGCGCTCAGGAAGGTCGGCGCCCACTGCCCCACGAAGAGCCCATCCTCGCGCTTGCCGCGCAGGTGCAGGAAGGCGGAGGTCACGATCGAGCCGAGGCTGGCCGAGAAATAGGTCCAGCTCGTCACCGAGGTCGGCAGGTTTGTGTTGACGCTGCGGTGGCCGAGCAGGCGCGCGCCGATGCCCAGCCCCAGGAAGGTCGGCGCCCACTGCCCCACGAAGAGCGCGTCCGTCACGCGTCCGCGCGAGCGCAAGGTCGCCGAGCCCAGCACGCTGGCCGCCGAGGCGCCGGTCAGAACCCAACCCGCCACGGCGTTCGGGAATGCTACCGGGCTGGTCGCCGCGGCGTAAAGCCGGCTCTCGCGCAGGCGCTTGCCGATGATGTAGGATGCGACGCCGCCCACCGCCGCGATGGTGATCGGCGCCGAGAGCGGCGCGAGTATCGCGCCGAGCCCGCCCTGAGCCTGCTGTGTCAGGCCGGCGATTTGCCTCTGCGCCTGCTCCGCTATTCCCTGAATGGCGGACTGGCCGCCCGTATAGAGCTTCTTGAAGTTCTCCAGGTCTTCGTGAACCTCATTGCGGGTCGTATTCGTGATCTGGTCGAGCGCCTGGCCTATCTTGCCGCCCGGCGGCGCGTATTCGAACCGCACGCGCACTTGTGTGTTGCCACTGCCCAGGTCGGTGAACGTCACGATGCCAGCATTATAGGCGCCTGTGATGCCGCGCCATGCGACACGTCGGTTCGGGTCGTTGTCCGTCACCTCGGCGTCCCACTCCTGCTTGACGCCGAAGATCCGCGCTACCCAGTGATAGCGATTGCCGCCGCGGGGGGTCACCTCCTCGACGTTGGACATGAAGTCCGGGAATCGAGGGAAATCCGTCCAGCGGCGATAGACCTCACCAATGGGGGCTGGGATCTCGATGCTGTCCTCTAGGATGAGGTTGTTGCCGATGCTGGGCTGCACCGGCGCCGACTGCGTCATGCTCTTCTCCTTCGGGAATCTATCACCTATCGATTCTCAAAACGCCACGCATAGCCGCGGGCGCGAAGACGCTGTTGGCTGCAATGTCTATGCCAATAGGCGGGCCGCACTACACCGCCCGACCGCCATTTCTGGCTGGCACAAGCCTTCTGTGATTGTGTGGCGCGACCGTTGCCAATTAGGATGCGCCGGCCTGCGTGCAACCGACCGTGCCTCAGGCTTCCTGCGGGAACCGCACCTCGATCTGGCCATTGCGTACGCGCGTCTCATAGTGAGGCTGCGGAAAGGTGGCCGGCCCGTTCACCAGCCGACCAGTCTCTAGCGCAAACCGTGATCCGTGCCACGGGCAGACCACGCAGCCGTCCTCCAGTGTGCCCTCGTGCAGCGGGCCGCCCAGGTGCGCGCAGACGTCACCCAGCGCGTAGATCGCCCCATGCTGCCGCACCAGCAGCACCGGCGCGCCGTTCAGGTCAACCCGCGTCATCTTCCCCTCGGGCAGTTCTGCTGCGGGCAGCGCCGGCGTGAATTCAGTTGAGGGCTGCTGCTCAGGCACATGCGTGACGCCTAACCGCTCGCCATAGACGAGGTCACCGCCGATATATGCCGAGACGGCGACCACACCATATCCAAGCAGCGCCGTCAACTTGCCGGAACCGCGGCGTCCCGTCGCGCGCAGGAGCGCCGACGAGCCGTAGAGCACCGTGGCGCTGGCGTTCAGTAGCGCGTGGAGCAGGCCCAGTCGCCGCGGCCGCTCGGTGGTGTATTGCCACTGCGCCAACCCTGTCACGGCTGATCCCAGGGCACCCGCGAGGCCGATCAGATTCGAGGCGTCGGCGCCGGCGGCTAGCTCTTTCTTGTCCGTAAACGTCTCGATGGCGTCCAACGCGAGCGTCACCGTCCATGCGCCCACGGGCACGTCAGTTATGATGGGATGCAGTGGGTGGCCGAGCCATGTGCCGTTGAGGAAGTCGTCGAGGCGCTGCCCCGCCGGCCCCTGAGGATGCAGCACGCTCGCCGTGACACGCTGCACCGCGTCGCTGGGCTTCTCCAGCCACTGCTGATCGCCTACTGTGTCCAGGGACTCCAGCAGCTCCATACCGACCATCCTCTCGTTTGCGCTCCTAGCGCCTCTGCGTGACGGGCCCTGTCGCCCGCCGCTGCACCCCCGATGCCGTGCACGCGCTGTGCCGCGTAGCCGTAGCCACCGCTGCCTCTAGGAACGCATCAGCTTGACGCCGCTCCGCGCAGGTGCCACAACCTTGCCATGAGCGACGAGACGATCCGCCCGAGAGTGCGTGGCGCGGCGCGAGCGGTGGCCAGGCGTGCCGCCCGTATGCAGCGGCACGAGCCGGCGAGCGACGCCGTGTCTGACTCTGTGATGTCTCGCGGCGATTGGATGCGCCTGCGCCCGCTGCCTTGGGGCGTGCCACTGGATGAGTGGTCCGAGCGTGGCGTGGTGACGCTGCATGTCCGTCGCGGCGAGTCGCGCCATGTCGTTCTTTTCGTGGAGGCCGGCCACCGCCGCTACGCCATCAAGGAGACAAGCCCTGGCGCCGCGACCCACGAGGCGGAGATGTTCGCCGAGTTGCGCCATCGCGGCGTGCGCACGTTGGAACCGGTTGGATACGTGACGACTCACGGCGAGCCGGTACCCGCGGGTGAAATTGCCGGGCGCACAGTCTATCTCTCCGGCGACACAGGCTATTGCATCACCCGCCTAGCCGAGCGTGTCCTGCCACAGTCCGTTCTCTACCGCTACCCCTTCACGGACCACAACAAGCGCCTGCTCTGGAATGCCGTCGCGGAGCTGCTGCTCGATCTGCACGAGCGCGGCGTCTACTGGGGTGACCCGTCGCTGGCGAACGTCCTCATGGATCTCAGCGGCCAGCGGCTTACAGCCGTCATGGCCGATGCCGAGACCGCCGAGCTGACAAGCGGTGAGCTCGATGAGGGCCTGCGCCGCCAGGATCTGGACGCTTTCGTTGAGTCGCTGCGCTGGCAGGCGGAAGATATTCGCCTCGCCCGCGGCCTCGCGGAAGATCAGGATCTCGTAACCGAGAGCGACGCCGAATACTTCCTCTCGCGCTACGCCGGATTGCGTGCCGAGCACGAAGCCGCAGCAGTAGACGACGCGGGTCTCTTCGCGCGCCTCCTCCACGTGGAGCGGCGCGCCCGGCGCATCCGCGCGCTGGGCTATGGCGTGCTGGGCTTCCACGTGCAGATCCGGCCGCTCGTCGCGCAGGGCTTCCATCATCAGGAGCCGCACGACGATGAGCGGGTCGAGCTGGCGACGCTACGCCCTGGCTGGTATGTCCAGCGGCTGCGCGAACTGCTTGGCATCTCCGTGCCCAAAGCTTACGCCGAGCGCATCTACCAACATCTCAACGTTCACAAGTGGTTACTAAGCGAGCAAGCGGGACGCGACATTGGTATGGAGGCGGCTGCTCGCGACTGGTACGAGACGGTCCACGAGCCGATTCGCGAGTTCCTCCAACCGCTCCTGCCGCGCGATGACCCCGACGCGCTCTATGCCGCCTACATCGCAATCCTCGACCACACCTGGCGGTTGAGCGAGGATCAGCAGCGCGCCGTCCCTCTCGAAGAGGGCGCGATGGACTATGCCCTGGCCCACACTGCCGAGCCGCCGGTGTAACGTCTGCGCGTACCTCCATGCGGAGCCGGTCGCGAGTGTCTCGCGGCGGCAGTCGGTAGGAGGATTCGAGAATGCGGTTACAACGGCAGCGTGCCCCACGGCACACATGCCTGGGCATGTTGGGATGCGGTTTTCTGCTCGTGGCGTTGCTCGCGCTGGCGGCCTGCGGCGGCACTACCTCGGCGTCCGGCGGTGGATCGACTGTTACGACGGCGCCGGCAAGCACCACTGCCCCGGCGGCCACGTCCCCGGCGGCGAGCGGCGGAGCGGGCACGATCACGATGGGGGCGTCGAGCTTCACTGGCAATACCGACGTGACGATCAAGGCCGGGCAGTCCGTGGCCTTCGTGAGCAACGGGTTCCACAATCTCGTCATCGGCTCGCATGGCCACTTCCAGAGTGTCCAGGGCGCGCCAAATAATCTGAATTCGAGCGGTGGCGTCTCCTTCACTGACGGCGACTCGATGACCATCACCTTTGCCAACGCGGGGACGTTCCCGATCACCTGCACCATCCACCCCATGATGCAGGCGACCGTGACCGTCACCGCGTAGCGGTATCATCCGCTCTCTGGAGGCACGGACTCAAGTGCCTCCACGGCCCTCCCGGCGGCGGGAACATTCCCGCCGCCGGGAGGTGTCCTTCAGGATTCGGGTGGGTCGTTGGGAGTTGGGGCATTCGGCCCCCGTCGCCCTCGCCCCGGCGCTGAAGGCGCCAGGACGACGACCCAGCACAACCCAGATGGACCTAGTAGTCACATCACGGTGATTAGCCGCAGCAGACTGCGCCCAGTGCGCCGTTCGTCGCGTTGGACGAGCTGCTCTGCTGGCTGGACTGGCTGCTGCTCTGCGT
>CAYYCB010000176.1:0-5242 GCA_964469715.1 uncultured Ktedonobacterales bacterium
GCCTCATGGGCGTGCTCTACATCCTGGACGAGCCGAGCATCGGCCTGCACCAGCGAGACAATGCCCGCCTCATCTCGACCCTGGTACGTCTGCGCGATCTCGGCAACACGCTGATCGTCGTCGAGCACGACGAAGACACCATGCGCGCATCGGACCACCTCATCGACGTCGGGCCGGGCGCGGGCGAACATGGTGGCTACATCGTCGCCCAGGGCACGCTTGAAGAGGTCGCGGCCAATCCGCGGTCGCTCACCGGCCAGTTCCTCTCCGGCAAGCGCTCCATCCTGACGCCGCCGCGCCGCCGCGAGGGCAATGGGCGCGACCTGGTCATACGCGGCGCCCGCGAGAACAATCTAAAGAATGTGGACGTCTCGATCCCGCTCGGCAAGTTCGTCGCCGTCACTGGGGTCTCCGGCTCCGGCAAGAGCTCGCTCGTCAATGAGATTCTCTACAAGGCCCTTGCCCAGAAGCTGAATCGCGCCCATGCCCGTCCAGGCGAATTCGACGGGATGGAAGGGCTCGACGCGCTCGATAAGGTCATCGACATCGACCAGTCGCCCATTGGGCGTACGCCGCGCTCGAATCCCGCGACCTACACCGGCGCGTTCACGTCCATCCGCGAGATCTTCGCCCAGGTGCCCGAGGCGCGCCTTCGCGGCTATCAACCTGGACGCTTCTCGTTCAATATCAAGGGCGGACGCTGCGAGACCTGCAAAGGGGAGGGCATCCTCACCATCGAGATGAACTTCCTGCCCGACGTCTACGTCCCTTGCGAAACCTGCAAGGGCAAGCGGTATAACCGCGAGGCCCTGGAGATTCACTACAAGGGCAAGACCATCTCAGACGTGCTCGACATGACGGTGGAGGAGGCGCTGCGCTTCTTCGAGAACGTGCCCTCCATCGCCAACAAGTTGAACACGCTCAACGACGTCGGATTGGGCTACATCAGGCTCGGCCAGCCCGCGACCACGCTCTCCGGCGGCGAGGCCCAGCGCATCAAGCTGGCCACCGAGCTTTCGCGCCGCGCCACCGGCCGCACGATGTACATCCTCGACGAGCCGACCACCGGGCTCCACTTCGCAGACGTAGACCGCCTGCTCCAGGTGCTCCAGCGCCTGGTGGATACCGGCAACACGGTCGTCGTCATCGAGCACAATCTCGACATCATCAAATCCGCCGACTGGATACTCGACCTCGGACCCGAGGGCGGCGACCGCGGTGGCGAGGTCGTCACCGAGGGCACGCCCGAGCAGGTAGCTCGTGTTCCCGAATCCTACACCGGCCACTTCCTCGCCAGGTCACTCGCCGTCCCCGTCGCCTAACTCTGTATGGGGCCGGCCTCTCGCCGGCCCTCTTACCCATATCACCGTCACTCGAAAGGCGGCCGACCCGTGACGCTCACCGCCATCGTCCGCCCGCCCACCGCCGCGCTCGCCCGCTGCGAGCTTACCTACCTTGAACGGGAGCCTATCGACGTCGAGGCCGCTCTGCTCCAACATGCCGCCTACGTCCGCTGCCTGCGCGACCTGGGTGTCCGCGTGGTCGAGCTGCCACCGGAGCCTGACCTGCCCGACTCCGTCTTCGTTGAGGATACGGCCGTCGTGGTGGATGAAATCGCCGTCGTGACGTTGCCCGGCGCCGAGTCACGCCGCGACGAAGTGGAGGCTGTCGCTTCGGCCATCGCACCGTACCGCCAGGTTCGTCGCCTCACCGCACCGGCCGCGCTCGACGGCGGCGACGTGCTCCGCATCGGGCGTTCCTTCTACGTTGGCGTAGGTGGCCGCACCAACTCTACGGGCATCGCGCAGTTGCGCGACGCGCTCTCACCCTTCGGCTACGACGTCACCGCCGTCGAGCTGCACGACTGCCTCCACCTGAAGTCGGCCTGCACCTGGCTTGGTGGAGACACCGTCCTCTTGAATCCGGCCTGGGTGGATCTGGCCGTCTTTGCCGGCCGCGAGATCGTGCCCGTCGCGCCCGACGAGCCGTTTGCCGCCAACACCCTCACCATCGGCGGCGTCACCCTCTTCCCCTCCGGCTTCCCCAAGACGCAATCCCTGCTCGAACGGCGCGGCTACACCGTCCAGACCCTCGACGTCTCCGAGCTGCAAAAGGCCGAGGCCGCCCTCACCTGCCTCAGCATTCTCTTCGACGCCCCCTAGCCCACCAACTCAAAGGTGAGGACGTCGTCACCCAGGCGCACTTCGTCGCCGTGGTTGAGGGTCTTCGGCGAGGTCACACGCTGGCCGTTCACGAAAGAGCCGTTCGAGCTGCCAAGATCCTCCAGCAGCCAGTGCCCCTTCTTGAAGGAGAGCCGTGCGTGGTGGCGTGAGATGGTCCCGTCGGGGATGGAGACGTCGTTCTCGGCTGACCGTCCGAGCGTCGTCGCATCCTGGTGAAGCAGATAGGCGCAGCCGGCAAGCGGGCCATTGCGCACCAGGATGCGGCAGCGCAGCGGGTTCCCATTCGGCAGGACGTGCCGGTCAGAGCGTGCCCTCGCGCCGGAGAGGTCGTAGCCGCAGGTCGTGCAGAAGTGGTTCTGTGGGTTGTTCGCCGCCCCGCAGCGCAGGCAGGTCCCCGGCGCGCCCGGTATGCCCCGTGCCGCACGCTGCATCGGCATCTGCTGGTACGGCGCGCTCGCCACCGGGCCGGTCTCCCGCCGCACGGTGGGATTGGGCGGGCGACCGCTGCGGCGCACCTCGGTCGCGGCGTCTCGGAGATAGTCCGCCATCTCGCGCGCCCGCTGGAAGCGCATCCCCGGATGTTTCTCCATTGCCCGCAGGATGATGTACTCGACCTTCGGGGGTAGACCAGGCACAAGGAGCGAGGGCCGTGGAGGCGGCTGTTGTATGTGCTGGAGCACAGTGCCCATGGGCGTGTCCGCGTCGAAGGGGAGCCGCCCCGTCACACACTGGAAGAGCACTACTCCCAGCGCATAGATGTCGGTCCGCGCGTCGATGACGCCGTTGGGTATACCCTGCTCTGGCGCCATGTACTGCGGAGTGCCGATGTTCGCGCCGGTTCGCACGTAGGCCTGATTCGCCTCAAGGATGGCCGCGATGCCGAAGTCCGAGAGCAGCAGGTGGTCCCGCGTCCGCAGCAGCATATTGCCCGGCTTCACATCCCGATGGATGACGCCCTTGGCATGGGCGCCTTCAAGCGCGAGGGCGGCTTGTGCCATCAGGTCGAGCGTCGTCACGAGGTCGAGGCCAGTGCGTGCCGCCTCAGCCGCTACGAGTTGGTCCCGCACCGTGCCGCCGCTGATGAACTCCATCACGATGAAGGCCCAGCCGCGATCCTCGCCATAGTCATGGATGGGCACGATGTTGGGGTGGGTGAGCCGCGCGATGAGCTTTGCTTCCATCGTGAAGCGCTGGGCAAATGTCTCGTCGCGCTGGCCGTTCACTTGAAGCGGGATGGCCTTGATGGCGACGTAGCGCTCCAGCGAGGGCTGGAAGCCGCGATAGACGCGTGCCATGCCGCCCTGCCCGATCAGGGATTCGACGCGGTATTGACCGAGCGTCTGCCCGACGACGTCCGTCATGCCGCCTCCTGCGTGTGATACCGAGTTACCAGCCTAGTTACCCCCTCCATTATACGCGGAGGCCTGGGGTACGGCGTGTGGCCCGGTTCACAGGGGATAGGCATGTGCCGTGTCATGTGTGGGTTCAGAGGAGCAGGTACGCTTACGAACGAGTGACGCGCAGCTCGTCGTGAAGCGCAATGACGCCGGGTACGTGCCAGATGTCCTGTCCAAGAGAGGCGCGGTGTCGTGGCGTTGGCACGGTCCCACGGACGGTCACGTCGCCGTCATGCACGCTCACCTGCATGTCAGGCGCATACGGCGCGAGAGCGGGGTTGGCCGCGATGACGGCCCAGATCGCCCCTGCCACGTCCTCGTCGCTGCGCAGCTCGGCGCCTGAAGCGATCTGCTCCGCCGTGGCGTTGAGGTGGAGCGTGGCGTCCGTGCCCGAAAATGGCAGGGTGCTCTCTTCGGCCTTCACGGCGACGGCCCATGCGGGCGAGAGGAGCAGCCGCCGCCCCGCGACGCCGATGAGTGGCGCGAGCGGGCTGGTGGGGAGATCCACCGCAGCGAGGACGTCCGAGCGGATGTGCACGAGGAGTTCCGTGGCGACGCCGGCGCGGGTGTCGATGGCGATGCCTTCCACGCGGCCGATGTAGCCCTCCTCGGAGGCCACTCGCATGCCTCGGCGCAGCTCGATTGTGTCGGGGGTCGGCGCTGGTGGCTGTTCGCCGTTGAGCGCTACCGTCCACAGTTCGTGCTTCCAGGGTAGGCGTGAGCCTGGAGGGCGTCGTTCCATGCGCAGCCACAGGTCGCCCGTCGCCGGGCGCAGCCGCACGCCTACCAGCCTGCCGGTCGGCCCGTAGATGCCCCGAAACCGGGTCGGGACGGTCGGCACGTCATCGCCGCGCAGCTTATGGCCGAAACGCAGCACACGCCGCGCCGATGCAATCCCACCAAACCCACTAGTCGCCACTGCTCGCCTCCACCCCACGCTTCGCGCCCCGCGCATGCGCCGCGACACACTGTATCATCATTACGAACCGATCCGGTCTTACCTGTTGTGACCAAAGCATGCCAGGTAGTTAGGATGCGCACTGATAGAAGTGTAACCTCTAGACCTGTAGACGTGCCGCCACTCGGGCTCGCCACAGCAAAGTATCGAGCTTTCTTCGTAGCTTTCACGGCATCGTGCGTGCCAAGACACCAGCTAGCGCGCGCCAGCGAACGGCAGTACAATACGGGATGTCGTCATCCCTCGCTATCGCTCGATGTTCGCGCGGCGGCCGTGGTGCGCGCCGCACAGCGGTCTTGATCTGCGCCGCTCCTCAGGAGGTGTCTTACCCCGATGGATAGCAATCTCGTGCTTCTTATCATCGTTGCCGTGCTCGCGGTTCCTGGCGGCCTATTCGTCGCCTCCATCAGCACACAGCCGCGTGGGAGGGCACTAGCGCTCTTCGGTGGGCTGATCGGCGACGTGGCGGTTGCCGCGGCTATCTATGCCTTCGTGCGGGCGAGCAAACCCAGCATCGATGGCCTCTCGTATGCGCTCGGCTCGTTCTTTGCCTGTTCGATGGGTGTCTTCGCGGGTGCGCTGGTCGTCAATTTCCTCCTGGGTCTCGGTCGCCGCATGCCGGAGATCCCGACAGGCGAATTCTAGTACTCTTCCAGCAGGTATACGAAGCGCCCGCCGCGACCTCAATCGCGGCGGGCGCTTCG
>CAYYCB010000176.1:5342-6839 GCA_964469715.1 uncultured Ktedonobacterales bacterium
CCGGCGGCCTTCGCCGTGCCCGGATCCGCATTGCCCGTGGTATGCGTGCGGGCCGCCGATGCGAGGCGGGCTGCCAGCTCGGCTGAGGCGCGCATCTCGGCTTCGGAGTATTCCCACTCCTCACGGTAGTGGTGCGAGAGGAGCATGATCCGCACGGCATCCGGCGTGTAGGTCTGGAGGAGGTTCCGCACCAGGACGAGATTGCCCAGCGACTTGCTCATCTTCTCGCCGTCCATGCGGACCATCGCGCAGTGCATCCAGGTATGCACGAAGGGGCGCTCGCCGGTGGCGTTCTCGCTCTGGGCGATCTCGCAGGTATGGTGGGGGAAGACGAGATCGGCGCCGCCACCATGCAGGCTGAGGCTCGTGCCGAGGTACTTGGTGGACATCGCGCTGCACTCGATGTGCCACCCCGGCCTGCCCGGCCCCCATGGGCTTGGCCAGGCCGGCTCGCCGGGCTGCTGCCCCTGCCACAGGACGAAATCTAGCGGGTCGGCCTTGCGTGGGTCGTCGGGGAAGTTGCCGCGCTCGTTTGCGATGGCGAGCCAGTTGTCATAGCCAACATAGCCAGCGGCGTCCGCTAGGCGGCCGAAGCCTGGATCGCGTGCTACGGAGAAGTAGACCCAGCCGTCGCGCACATAGGCGAGGTCTTTGGCCAGCAGCGCCTGGATAAGGCCCTGCATTGTGTCGATCTCTTCCGTCGCGCGGACGTAGTGGTCAGGCATGGCAACGTTTAGCGCCTGGAGATCTGTCAGGTAGCGCTCCGTCTCGCGCCTGCCGAGGTCGTCCCAGGTGACGCCGAGCTCCCTGGCTTTGCGCAGGACGTCGTCGTCGATGTCCGTCACGTTCTGCACATACTGCACACTCATGCCGTGCCAGCGTAGGTATCGCACGAGGGAATCGTATACCACGTTGATGAAGGCGTGGCCGAGGTGTGTCGTGTCGTACGGCGTGATGCCGCAGACGTAGAGCGTCACCTGATTGTCGGGCGCATACAGCGGCTGAGGCTGCTGAGTGAGGGTGTCGAAGATGCGCATGAACTTAGGTATTCCTCGTCTCCGGCTGGGCCGGCTCGTCTAAAGCGGGTAGATTGAACAACCGCGCGGCGTTCTTTGTCGTGGCGGAGGCCAGCTCGTCGGGCGGGAGGCCGCGCAGCTCGGCGATGCGGGCCGCTGTGTGCGAGACATAGCTGGGCTCGTTACGCTTGCCGCGCAGGGGTTGAGGTGAGAGATACGGGCAGTCAGTCTCGACGAGGATGCGATCCAACGGCGCCCAAGCGGCGACCTCAGCCAGCTCGGTGTTGCGCGGGTAGGTCACAGGCCCGGCGAACGAGAGGTAGAAGCCGAGGTCAAGGGCGTCGCGGGCCATTGCCTTGTCGCCGATGAAGCAATGGAAGACGCCGTGTACGCCGGAAGCGTGGGCGCGCAGCGCCGCCACCATCTCTGGATGGGAGTCGCGGTTGTGGAGGATGATCGGGAGATCGAGCTCCCTTGCCAG
>CAYYCB010000177.1:0-6835 GCA_964469715.1 uncultured Ktedonobacterales bacterium
CACTGGCCGCGTGACCTGGGTATGAAGGTGAAGGAGAGGAAGGCGAGGAGAGGCCAGGCCGTATGTCGTGGCCGGGCAGGGGGAGGCGATGCGGCTGCGAGGCGCGACCAGGCACACCCATCGGCCCAATCCCTGAATGGTCGAGCCGTGGGTGCGTACGGCGAGCACGCAGCACCATCACCTGGCGCGGCGTGTCGAGTGTAGCGATCTCGCCGCCGTCCGCACGCACCAGTGCCATAGCGCCGTCTAGCGCATCGGTGAAGAATTCTGTGAGCGATTGTCCCTGCTCGGCCAGCGCTTCGAGCGGGCGTGAGGGCGGCGCCGGGGCCACAAAGGCCGGCTGTGCGGCACCCGCATGCGGCAGGTCTAGATGGCCTGACGATGGTGGGCGCGACGGCGGCATTGGCGGCATAGGTCTCATCCTCGTACTCGGATCCCTCGCGCGCCATCAGCCCGCCATGCCGGACGCCGCCGTGAGGGAATCAGAGACGTCGTCCCGCGACGCCATCCTCGGCCCAGAACGCGGCCCGCGACGTTCAGACAGGCATAGGGCGACGAACCCAGAGCTGAGCGTTGCGCACGGCCCACAGGATACCACAGCCTTTGGGGCCGCACAATACAGCCCGCGTTGACGCATCGGCGACCGGCGGGCTAGAATCCACGGCATCTGCTCGTGGTCCACTAGCTCCACCCCATATTCCGGATTCCCGCCGTCCATCGGTATACGTCATTGCGAGCGACGCGCGGGCCGGACAGTAGAGGACACCCCCATGGCGGCACCCCAGACGGTTCCCAGCGGCACGCCGGCGCAGCTCTTCAGCCACACGCTGCCCAACGGCCTGCAGGTGTTGGGGCAACGCATGCCCGACCTGGAGTCGATCTCGGTCTGCTTCTACGCCCGAACCGGCGCCCGAGACGAACACGACCCGGCGCTCTTTGGGGTGTCGCACTTCCTCGAACATATGGTCTTCAAGGGGACAGCGCGCCGCAACGGCGATCAGATCACCCGCGACTTCAACCTGATGGGCGCGGAGTTCAACGCCTTCACCTCGGTGGAGCAGACGGTCTACTACGCCCGCGTGCTGGGGGAGTATCTGCCGAAGGCGGTGGACTTGCTGGCCGACATGATGCGCCCGCGGCTGGACGCCGACGACTTCGCGATGGAGCGCAACGTCATCCTGGAAGAGATCGCCCGCTCGGAGGACGTGCCGACGGGCCAGGCGTATCGCAAGCTGATGCAGACGTTCTTCGCCGGACAGCCGCTGGGCCACGACGTTCTTGGGACGCGTGAGAGCATCAGCAATCTCCAGGTGGAGCAGATGCGCGAGTACGCAGCCCGCCGCTACGCAGCCAACAACCTGATCCTCTCAATCGCGGGCAACTTCGACTGGGAGCGCGTGGTGGCGCTGGCGGAGGAGCACTGCGGCGCATGGGGTGGCGGAGAGGAAGGGCGCACGGCCGAGCCATATCGGCCAGAGCGGCCCGTCTCGCGGGTGATCGTGAAGCCACAGCTCAAGCAGCAGATTCTGATGTTGGCATGGCCGTCGCTGGGCTTCCAGGAGAAGGATTTCTACGCAGCGGCGCTGGCGGCGATGGTGCTTGGGGATGGGACAGGCTCGCGGCTCTTCTGGAACATCTACCAGAAGGGGCTGGCAGAGACGGCGGTGGCGTCGCTCTCCTCTTATGACAACACTGGCATGATGGTGGCTTTCGCCAGCACGACACCCGATCACGCGCCGGCGGTCCTCGAATTGATCCAGGCGGAGCTGAAGGGCTTGCAGGAAGACGGCGTGCAGGAGGACGAGCTGCGCCGCGCGAAGGATAAGCTGGTGAGTCGGACGGTGCTCGACGGCGAATCGGCCTACGGGCGTATGCAGGACCTGGCGTATACCTGGGTGGCGGAGCGGCGCCTGCGTACCATCGAGGAGGAGGCCCAGGAGATCGAGGCGGTGACGATGGGCGACGTCCGCCGTGTGCTGGACCGCTTCCCTTTCACCGAGAAGCAGGTTCTTCTGGGTTACGGCCCCGTCGAGGCGGCGGCCCTCAACCTCCCCGACGCCACGCTGGACTGAGGAGATACGTGGTGTATTTCCGTCGAGTAGCCCAAGCGGGTAGGGACAGCGCGCGCGGATTGTCGGGGTAGGACCCCTATGCTATACTGGCGCCGTCCAAGCCTGGCGAAATCCTCGGATGTGGCGGCCGGGCGGAGGTGGCACGGGTGGTTGTGAGGCCCGAGCCGGCAACCGGGGCGGCGGCGCGTGGGGCGCGGCGTCGCGCAGAAGCGGGAGACACATGGGCAGATACAAGCAGTGGTTGCACCACCAGGAGATCGGGCGACGCCTGCGCGACCAGATCAACACGCTCGAACAGGAGCGGACGCGCGTGCAGAAGATGGCACCGTCGCATCCGACGTCCCTGCCAGAGCTGGAGAACCCAATCGTCGCGGCGCTGCTCTCCTACACGCGCGCGGGCAACAAGCTGAGCGACATCGACGTTATCAAGGCGGCCATGCCGAAGCTGGATATGGGCCCGGACCAACGCCCGGACCAACGCCAGCCCGCGCGTAGCTCGGCGCCGGCCGCCGCCACACCGGCACGCGCCCAGGGCGGGGCCTCCGCAAGCGCGACTCCGGCGGGCGATCCGGCGGTGGTCGCGAGTCTGCTGGCGCGGGCGGACCATATCCCGAGTGACCCGCTCGACCAGCTCCGCGAGCTGGCCGGAGGCGCGAAAGAGGAGCCCCTGTCGGGCGGCGCGCGTGCCGCGGCCCAGGCCCCGCAGGCGGACTCCGTAGGCGGCTGGTGGCAGCGCCAGCGAGCCGACGACTAAGCCACGATCCGCATGCGAACGATGCGCCGGCGGCATGGGCGGCACCGGGTGGGGATGTACGCGGTACACCCCGACGGAGGCCGAGGAGCCGCGGTCCATTCGGCGGGTGCGGGAGCAGATTTGGGAAGACGGGAAGGTGTGGGGCGATGACCTCGGACCCTACGGCGGTTACGAAGCTTTACGAGAACATCCCACTCGAGTCCATGCAGCAGGTCGCCGAGAGCTACATGGCCTGGTATGTGGACCGGGTGACGCGACAGCTCGACGAGACGACGGCGGGCCTGCGCTCGGAGCTGCGGGAGAATGACGCGAAAGAGGCGTCGTTCTGCCCAAGCCCACGCGAGCAGGAGGCCATCGAGCGGCTGAAGCGCAGCGGCGTGACAGGCATGGACCTGCTGGACCGTATGGTGGAGCAGGGCGAGGACTGGCTGCTGCTGACGATGCGGCGGCTAGACCACTTCGAGCGGACCGGCTTGGCGCCGAAGGACTATTCGACGTGGTGCGAGCACGCGCTCTCTGGCGCGTATGACTGGATTGACCACGAGCGCATCCAGGGGGCGGGGGCGGGCGCTCCGGCGCCCCGCCCCGCCGCTGGCGGCGGGAACGTCCCTGATTGGATGGCGAATCGCGGCGGGGCGAACCGGCCGGAGGAGACGCCGACGGCGCCGGTGCCGAGCGTGGCGCCGGGATGGCAGAATAGCTATCCCAACGGTCAGCGGCCGGCAGGCCAGGGAACCCCGGACGACAGCGAGAAGGGGCGGAATATCTTCCGCATCTTCACGAACTAGCTCGCCGGGAGCCGTGACGGGGCCGGCGAGACGCCTGCCATGAGACGGCTACTATAAAGGGCCGCGGATCGGGTGCGCATTGCCCCGGTCGCGGCCCTTTGCTTTGGGGATCACCCGGCCTCCCGGCGTCATCATTGCCGGGCGGAATGCGCCGTCTGCGGTCGCGGCGGTGAACCTTACGGCGTAGGATGTGGAGTCGCGTCAGTGAACCTGCCGGCGCAGAACATGAGGCGGGATGCGGTCGCGGCGCTACAGGCGCCGGCGCAGGGTGCGAGGCGGGCTTCAGCGCTTGGTCTGGAATGCGCTGTTACCAGCCGATCAGGCCGGCGAAGGCCAACGTCGGCCGCGCCAGCGTCTGATTGAGCTGGCAGCAGAAGTCCTTTAGCGCCAGCTTTGCCGTCAGGCGAGCGAAGAAGCTGTCGTAGGCATGTGGGTGGTCGCGCGCTAGGCCGAAGCTGTCCATCAGCCGAGCGCGGACCGTCTCGACGATTTGGCGCACCCCGGCCAACCAGCGGCGGTAGGCCGGCGCGAGCAGTCGCTATGCCACCTGTGCGACCATCGCGTCGGCCGGGAGCGGCAACAGGCAGGGGATGAGGTTTCGTGGGTCGTGCTCGTCGGGGTCGAGCCAGATTTCCTCGGTCTCGCGCGTGAGGATGACCGGCATGCGGTCGTGGACCGGCGCGACGACGGCGTTGGGCGCCGTGGTGATGATGGTGTACGTCTTGAGCTCGCGGCCGCTCGGGTCGCGCCAGACGTCGCAGAGGCCGGCGAAGCCGAACATCTCGCCGTCGGCGCGCGTGAAGGCGTATTTCACCTTGCTGCGACCCGCGGCTGACGCTTTCCATTCATAGAAGCCGGTAGCGGGAACGAGGCAACGCCCGGTGCGCAGTGGGCGGCGGAATGAGGGCTTCTCGGCCAGTGTCTCGGCCCGCGCGTTAATCATCTTCGCGCCACTCACGCTATCCTTTGCCCAGGCGGGAATCAGTCCCCAGCGCATTAGCTCAGCGCGGTGATCCATGCCGATCACCGGCGAGCTCTGCGTCGGGCGTACATCGGCATTGTCGAGCAGCCCATCGAGCCAATTTTGGACGTCGAAGCGTTGGAAGATGTCATTGGGCCGCAGTAGCAGGTAGCGTCCGCACATAGATCGTCTCCAGGTAGCAGTCTGCACAGGTGGAGATCAAGGGCTGCCGTACGAACGACGGTTACACTATACCTTTCCGCGCGGCGAGTGGCAATCCGGCACGTGTGCCATGATCCCAGCTATTGACCAGTGAAGTGGACGCCTGTACACTGGCAACGCTTTGTGCGGCGGATTTCCTAACGCGGTTCCTCGAGGAGGTGATGACCAGTGCGCAGTCGCGTCCAGACCGTCATCCTGGTGCTCATGCGGTTTCGCATCGGGCGCTGGCTCCTCTCCCTCACTCTGCTGTTCTTTGCCGCGTGTTTCTTTCTGGCGCTGCCCGAGGCGCCGCAGAATCAGTTCGCCGGCTACGTGGCCTGCGGGATCTTCTTCCTCGTCGGCGGGGTTGCCATGCTCGTTTTCACCCTCCGCATGGACGCCCTCTTCCGCAAGGGGAAGCGGCAGAACGCGCGCATCGAGGAGTTGAAGGCGACGGGGGAGCTACTTCCCGTACCGGCGCTGCCGCCCAACCCGGCCGGCCTGAGCGAGGAAACCGCGGCCGCCACGGCGGCGTACGCGCGGCGGATGGAGGCTCTGCCCTGGGGTGAGAAGGCTAATGTACCGGCCGATCAGGTGCGCGCGCTATTCGACAGCACCGTTGCCCAGGTGCGCGCCGTGCGCGGCGATTGGTCGGAGTTGGGCGAGCCCATCAACGTATTCCTACGCATGCCCGAGCCGCTGTGCTATGTGGGTGCCGCCGAGGTAATGTTGCGCCTCTCTTACAGCCATTGGCGCACTTTCGCGCCAGTCGGTCTGCAGCGGGGCCTGTTCTTCATCGCCAATGCCCAGATCCACGAGCCGCGGCAGCCCGACGCGCTCGTCATCCGCGCTAAGCTCCTCGCATCCTCGCGCAGCAAGCGCTGGGCCGAGCTGGCGGAGCAGACGCTGACACGCCTCAAGCAGGTGGCGCCGGATCACCCACGTTTGCCGGACGCAGAGGCAACCGTACGAGTGCAGCAGGAGGACTATGACGCGGCCATCGCCTGCTTCGAAAAGGCTGTCGAGCGCGCCCCAAGCCGCGAGGAGGCGCTCATCGCACTGGGGAACCGAGCGCTCCTGCTGGCGAAGGTCGGACGCAAAGCCGAGGCCATCGAGGCGTACGCCGACGTGCTGAGGCAGAAGCCGGACGATCCCTGGACCTGGCACAACAAGTCGAATCTGCTGCTCGACATGGGGCGCTATGACGAGGCACTGGCCGCTAACAGCCGCGCCTTAGAGATTATGAACTTCAGCACGGCTCAGCAGACCCGGAAGCTGATCCTGGCCAAGATGGGCGGGTTGGGCAGCGATGCGGCATCGTGAGCCCACTTCGGGTTGATGCAGGAACCGCTGCGGCGGTTGGAGATCGCTCTACGTTGAGCGGGAGGCGATATGGTTCGGGTAATTCGCTACGTCATCTACACGCGGTGGATGCGCTATCTCATCGCCGGCGTTGTGCTAGCCTGCGCGATCATGGTTGCACTGAGCGGCCTCTTCGCGCAGCAGATCGACCAGACGAACGGCACATTTGATAAGCTGACCCAATTCACGAACAGCAAGACTGGCGCGTACAAGTACGACACCTTCACGTTCGCCAGCGGCGCGACGCAATACCAGATCGATGTGACCGAGTTTTCGCCGACGTTGAGCGAGTCGGACCTCAAGTCCGCATCCAGCGCAAAGGTCTGGTATATCAAGGAGCCGTTCAACGATCCCTCGGTCGTCGCCATCGAACTTGATCCTTATGCAACCGCCAGCCCACCGAAGTACGTGACGAATGCCTACACAAATCCCGGCCAAGTCCTGACCAGTAATCTGATCTTCGGCGGGGTGCTTCTCGCAATCGCGCTGCTCATAGCCGCGGCGGGACGTTTCCTCCCCGCTCCGATGAGCGACAGGCGCAAGGCGCTCAGGCAGCGCGGCTATGGCGAGCTCGTGGTCGGTGCCCCTTCCAAGCGAGCTTCGGGTTCGTCGCAACAGTAGGTCGCCAGCGGCACTGCCGCCTCACATCAGCCCGCCGGAGACGCGCTCGTGGAGCGCTGCGCGGAGGCCCGCCGTG
>CAYYCB010000178.1:0-3814 GCA_964469715.1 uncultured Ktedonobacterales bacterium
ATCTTAGCGGTATATATTGCTGTCTGGGAGATCGGTGGCAAGCAAGACATAGGAGACATAGTGTAATCAGGGCACAAAATTGTGCGTGTGTCACTATGCTCATAGAATGGCGCACACAGGGCTGAATGCGCAGTACCCAACGCGCGGCTATCACTCTGAGCGAGCCTCAACCCGCCGCATTGCATAAAGGATGGAGGCGCCGCATGACGCATAGCGCCGCATGAAGCTTAAAGAGCGCGGGCATGCTCAGGCCGACAATGTGAGCCTGCAAGGTGGAAGCAGAACCTCCCAAGGTTACGAGGTGCGCGTCTCTGAGACATCCGAAGATGATCGCTGGGATTCGCTCCTCGCGTCCATTCCGGGCGATCATCATGCCCAGTTGAGCGCTTGGTCACAGGTTAAGGCTGCGCTAGGATGGCGCCCTATCCGCCTGATGCTCCTGCGAGAAGGCACTGTGGTAGCAGGGGTGCAAGTGCTCCTCAGGCGCGTGGGCATATTCGGCACGGTCGGCATTGCCCTCGGCGGCCCGTACGTGGCTGACGACGCTCCAGACCTGTGGACACAGATCATGGCGGAGCTGGAACGGCTCGCCTCTGCGAGACACATAACGTACTTGCTGGTGCAACCATCCTATACCGGCCGCGCCCTACCTGATCGGGCTGGCCGGCGTAGCGCCAGCCCCCTGCTGCGCGACGTCTTGCAAACGTCGACGGTCGTGCTCGATCTAGAGCTCGACGGCGACGAGTTATTGCGACGCATGCGCAAGTCTACCCGCCGCAACATCCGCTTGGCGCAGCGTCGTGGAGTGGTCGTCCGCCAAGCGGACGCGAGCGATATTCCAGCGTTTCACCGTATGCTCGTTGAAGGCCGTGAGCTGAATCAACGGCCCGCATACGCATTGGAGCACTTTCACCAGTTGTGGCGCATCCTGGCGCCTCGCGGGTTATCAACCCTATTCCTGGCGGAAGTCGAAGGCGAAACCGTTGCCGGATCACTCCTCTTGACCATCGGCGACACCGTCACCGACTGGATCGGGGGATGGTCAGGACGCCATCGAACGGCGCATGCTACCGAGTTGCTCGAATGGACCGCTATTGCGTGGGCGAAATCGCAGGGATATAGCCGCTTCGACTTCGACGGTATCGATCCCGGCGTTGCGCATGCTCTGTTGGATGGGGAACCGGTTGGGAGCGCACAAGTTGATGGCGTGACCAACTTCAAACTCGGTTTCGGGGGCGAGATCACTGTTTATCCGCCAGCGGTCGAATATATCCCCAGGCGTTTGCTTAAGCTAGGTTACCATCTGATATGGGACCACCTCGCCTCACGGTCGGCAACGACGCGTCTGGTAAATCTCCTGCGCACCATCCGCTATGCAACGTCTGATGACCTCGTGTAGTACTCGATCTCCCGTCGAGATACTCACCGTTCGGTCTCTCGCGCCCCAATGTCCGTCCTCCAGCGCGCACCCTCGAAGCCTATGCGCCCGACGTTCTCATACACACGCTCACGTGCCTCGGCCATCGTCGCGCCGCGCGCTACTAGCGTCAGTACGCGCCCGCCTGATGTGACGATGTGACCCTCGGGCTGCCGGCGCGTGCCCGCGTGGAACGCGACGATGTCGCCGTCGAGCGCGTCCAGGCCCGAAATCGTCTTACCTTTCGCGAACGCACCGGGATAGCCGCCCGACGCCACGACCACACCGCACGTCGCCTCATCGGACCATGCCACGGGACCCGCCTCGCCTAGCCGGCCCTCCGCCGTGGCCGCGAGTAGTGTCAGTAGGTCGCTCTTCAGCCGTGGCAAAATCACCTGCGTCTCGGGATCGCCAAAGCGCGCGTTGAACTCCACCACGTATGGCCCGTCGCTCGTCACCATCAGTCCGGCGTAGAGCAGCCCGCGGAACGGTGCGCCCGCCTCCGCCAGCGCATGCACCGTCGGCGCTAGGATGCGCGACTCAATCTCTGCCAGCAACTCCGGCGTAGCGAACGCGGGAGGCGAATATGCTCCCATCCCTCCGGTGTTCGGTCCCTCGTCATCGTCGTACGCGCGCTTGTAGTCGCAAGCCGGCGCCAGTGGCACCACCCGCTCGCCATCCGAGAGCGCGAATAGGGACAGTTCGCGCCCCTCCAAATAATCCTCGATCAGCGCCGCGTCGCCTGCCGCACCCAGCGCGTGTCCTACGAGCAGATCGTCTAGCGCTGCCTGCGCCTCGGCTGCGTCCCGCGCGATCGCTACGCCCTTGCCCGCTGCCAGCCCGTCCGCCTTGATGACGACTGGATACTGGTCGCCGCGCTCGCGCAAATAGTCCTCGGCGCTCGCCCTGTCCGTAAACGTCTTAGCCCGCGCCGTCGGTACGCCCGCTCGCATCATCAGAGCCTTCGCCCACGACTTCGAGCTTTCGATGCGCGCCGCCGCTTTGTTCGGACCAAAGACGCGCAGCCCCCGCGCCGCAAACACGTCAACGATGCCGCCGCCTAGCGGATCGTCCGGCCCGACGACGGTGAGGTCAATGGCATGGCGTTCTGCCCAATCGGCGCAGGCTGCGAAATCCATAGGATCGAGCGCGACGTTCTCTGCGATGGCCGCCGTGCCTCCATTGCCAGGCGCACAGTAGAGTGCGTTCAGCCGCTCCGAGCGCCGTAGTGCCCAGCAGAGCGCATGCTCGCGAGCCCCCGCGCCGATCACCAGGACGCGCATGCGCTCCTCCTTGCTCAGATTGCTCGATCGACCGCCACACAACTGATGACCTCGCGCGGCGAGGTCACCTGCGGTCTACCAGTTCGGGTGACGCATCAACGCGGGCGGCTGCATCATCGGCAGGTAGTGGAACGCCTCGGCGTACTCCACCCCGATGTCCTGCCCCACCAGCCGTGCCCGCGAGTGGATACGCTCCTCCAACCCCTCCGTGCGAATCTGACTCGTGTGCGCCCGCAGTGCCGCCAACTTCTTCTCAATGGTCTTCGTGATGTCCACATAGTAGTTCGGTTCATCCGTCGCGAAAAAGTAGATGTTGTGGACGCGGTGCTCTTTGAGTCCGTTCGTGAGTTGCTCGGGATAGTACATGTGGTCGCGCGCCGCTGCCACAGCATTGAGCGTTGTCTCGCCGATGGCGCGGTGGTCCGGGTGGATCTGATAACGCTGCCAGGGATCGAAGGTGATTACCACGTCGGGCCGCCCCTGGCGAATCACCTCGGTGATCTCCCGCCGAAAAGGAATTGTCACCTCTAGCTCGCCGTCCTTGTGCCGCAGGAACGTGACCTCCTCCACACCGAGGATTTTGGCCGCCACAAGCTGCTCCGCCTCGCGTGTCGCCGCTAGCTCCTCTGGTGTCGCCCTGGGGTCGTCGCTCCCTTTGTCGCCGCTCGTCGCCAGCACATATTGCGCGCGGTACCCGCTCTCGACGAAGCGCGCCACCGTTCCGGAACACAGAAACTCCGCGTCATCTGGATGCGCGAAAACAACCATCATTCGCGGTCGCGTATCGTCGGCGCCTCTCGCTTCGGCCATGCTCTCGCTCGCCCTCCCGCCTCTCGTTGCCCATGCGCTTCGCACGCCCTGCCAGCATACCAGCCGCCCTCGCCTCGTGACAAGTTGGCCCTCGGCGCCCCGCCATCCACCCCTAGCCACGACGCCACTTTGCCCTGTCCTGGGCGTTCACGCCTCACCACCCGTGCCCTGGCCGTTCACGGCCAGGAAGGCATGTCTACCCGCCACCCATCCGCTGGACTTTGACAGCCAGTATTCCACTTCCCGCGCCGGCTCTGACCAGAACAACTGAACGACCGCATTCGTAACTGTACCATCGGCCATT
>CAYYCB010000178.1:3914-6828 GCA_964469715.1 uncultured Ktedonobacterales bacterium
CGGCTCTGACCAGAACAACTGAACGACCGCATTCGTAACTGTACCATCGGCCATTGGCGCTCGGTTTTCATGGGCGATATACTTCACCGAAGTAAGTATTGTGTATCGCGACGCGGTTCTATTAGCGTGAGTGACGAATGGCAATTCAGCAAACAATCGATTCGGCTACCTTCCGCGCTGTGATGGGCCGCTTCGCGACCGGGGTGACCGTCGTGACCACCTGCAACGGCTCCCAGCGTTATGGTATTACCGTCAATGCCTTCTGTTCCGTCTCTCTCGATCCTCCGCTGGTCCTCGTCTGCATCGACCGCACGAGCAAGGTCCACGATGTCATGGCCACAGCCGGCATCTTCGCCGTCAACCTTCTCTCAGAGGACCAGGAGGACCTTTCCACCTGCTTCGCGGGCAACTCCGATGAGCGTTACCGCAACTTCTGCCACGCGGATTCGCACGTCGAGGCCACTGGCGCCCCCGTGCTGGATAGCGCCCTTGGCTATGTGGATTGCCGCATCGTAAACATCTTCCCTGGCGGCGATCATGACATCTTCATCGGCCAGGTCGAGTCGCTTGGCGCCAATGACAGCGGCCCTCTGCTCTACTATCGTAGCCGCTATCACCGCCTCCCCGAGAGCGACCAGTGACCGCCGCGCCCGTCATCTCGCGCGCCGATCTCGCCGCGCTCAAGCGTCCCATAGATCTGCCCGCGCCGCTGCCGCTTGACGTCAATCGCGCCGAGCGTGAGCGGGCATTGCGTACGTTGCAAGACGAGATGCGGGCGTGCGAACGTTGCGTTCTCGCCGGATATCTCAATCGCGCTGCCAGCGTCGCGGGCTACCGCGGGCGCATCGGCGACCAAGTCCTGCTCGCCGGCCAGGCGCCGGGCCATCTCTCGGTCGAGCGTGGTCGTCCCTTCTCCGGCCCAGGTGGCCTCCTGCTCGACAAGTGGCTCCAGCGCGCCGGTTTCCCCGAGGGTGCGCTCTGGCGCGACGTCTACATCACCGCCATGACCCGTTGTGACCCTGGAAAGAATCTCCGAGGTGGTGGCGACCGCAAGCCCTCGCCAGCCGAAGTCGCGCTCTGCCGGCCATACCTCCTTCGTGAGCTTGAGCTAGTGCGGCCTGAAGTGATCCTGGCGGTTGGCGGCATGGCTATCGAAGCCTTCCTCGGCCCACGCAAGCTGGACGACACGATCGGCCAGTCTTTCGAGCGCAGCGGCGTTCTCGTAATCCCACTACCGCATCCATCCGGGGTCAGCCGCTGGCTCAACGCCCCCGATCATCAGGAGCTGCTCGGCAGGGCGCTCTCGATCCTCGCCGGTTGGCGCGAGCGCCGCTGGGCGCCGGTACAATCGCAGACGACAGAACGTGGTGAAGTGAGTTGAGTCCACAGAGGAGTGAGTAGCATGGCGGAGAACCCGGAGCAGGCCCAGCAGCAGGGGCCAAAGCGTGTCCTCATCGTGATGGCCCATCCCGACGACGGCGAGTTCAGCGCCGGAGGTACCATTGCTCGTTGGGCCGCTGAAGGCCAAGACGTGTACTACTGCCTCATCACCGACGGGCAGGCAGGCGACCAGGGCGATACTGAGATGACCACCGAGCGCCTTACCGCGATTCGCCAGCAAGAAGCCCAGGCCGCCGCCGATGCCGAGGGTGTCCAGCATCCGGTCATCTTCCTGCATTACCCCGACTCGCGGCTCGAACCCACCCTGGAGCTCCGCAAAGACATCGCTCGCGTCATCCGCCAGACCAAGCCCGACGTCGTCATCTGCCAGGATCCCACCCGGTTCTGGAGTGGCCAGGGCTACATCAACCACCCCGACCATCGCATCGCTGGCGAATCCGTGCTTGGGGCCATCATCCCCGTCGCTGGCACGCGCCTCGCCTTCCCCGAGCTTGCCGCCGAGGGCCTAGAGCCGCACGAAGTCGCAGAGGTCTACATCGCGGGGACCGAGGACGCCGACCGCTGGGTAGACATCTCCGGCTATCTCGACCACAAGATGGCCGCCCTCCGCGCCCACAAGAGCCAGATGCGCGATTGGGACCCCGGCGACATGGTCAAAGAGTGGGCCCGCAATACCGCGCAAGAGGCTCGCAAGCACGGTCACGAGATGGAGTACGCTGAGGCCTTCAAATACTTCAAGCGGAAGTAGTGTCTCGATCTTTTGCCTCACCTCGCATGCGATGGTTGCGCTAGCGCAACCATCGCATGCGAGCGTTTTTCTCTTACCTCTCCTTCTGTCTTCCCCTCCTCCTCATCACCATCCCCTCCCCCTCCCTCTTCCCTTTCCCCGTCACAATCAACCGATTCGGTGGCCCCGCCCGTCGCGTGTCTCGCTGACGCACGCTTCTAGTGCAATTTCACCATGACAGCCCACTGATCGCATGGTAAACTCACCGCCAGCTAGCCGAGATTATCGCTAGCTTGTCCTGTTCTGCGCAAAGGATCTCTGCGAGCTTCGGATCGTTCATCGAGCGGTCACCACTGACTGTGGATGCGCGTTGTTGGCGCATCCTCACGCGTGTCCTGTTCCGGTAGAGACACATAGTACCCCGCTCTGCTTGCGGGTTTGACCCCACACCAGGATGCCCCACGCGGCGCTTCGGCTCCGGGCGGGGTCGAGATATGTCCTGGGATGGCATCGCTTGCACGGAAGGTGACGCGACGCCATAGGCGTAGTCCCATCGTTTGTGTATGTGCATCAGGAGGACTCAAGCAGCATGCGACGTTTCTTGGTGGTAGCCACTGCGGTCACGGCCGTACTGGCCATGACGCTCGCCCTCGCCTTCGGCTTGGTGGGCGGTGTCCGCAGCGCATCGGCGCAATCAGCGTCATCGTCCCCATCCGCCGGCCCTGTCGAGGTCACGGCGGCGGCTAAGCACGACGTCTCGCCAGCTATGCGTGATTTGCCTTCCAA
>CAYYCB010000179.1:0-3510 GCA_964469715.1 uncultured Ktedonobacterales bacterium
AGTACCCCTTACTCCCCCGCCAGCCCAAGCGCCTCACGGAGCTGCCGCACATGGACGAGCTCGTGGTCCGCCTCCACCTCGGCCATCTCGCGCAGGGTGATGCGGCCGCGAGTGGCATGCAGGCCGGTGCGCTCCCACGCGCCAGAGGGCAGGGCGCGGAGCAGCGCCACGTTGCCCTCGCTGTTGAGGCGGAATACGCCCATTAACTCGTCCAGCGGGCGATACTGATAGGCGGCCAGCGCCACAAGCTCATCCTCATCGAAGGACGCGAGCTTCGGCTCATCCTCCCGCGCGGCTCGATAGAAGCGAGCGCCCCAATAGCGCGCCGCATCGCCCAGATGGCCGAGCACCTGCGCGGCCGTCCAGCCCTCATCCCCCGCTGGCCTCGGCGCGGAGTTGGACGAAGCGGCCTCACGGATCGCCGCTTGCACACGGTCGGGGATTGAGGCCAGGGTCGCTATCACGTCATCGGCCGAGGCATACGGCATGGGGCATTGCTCCTTATCGCTCGCGACCATATCCTGGCCGCCTCAGATATTAGAGGTACACGACGCGACCGGAGAGCGCCATATCAAGCGCGAAGACATGCTCCAGCGCCTCGATCCACTCCGCGATGCGCAGATGTTTGCCGCGGCGCGGGAGTATCAGCCCCTGATGACTACCCAGCCGCCACGTATCCCACGCCAGCACGAGCAGCTCGAAATCGGCGCGGTTGGCGGTGACGACCGTGGCCTGGCGCACCTGCGCCGCGTGGAAGATGACAGGGTCGGCCTTGCCCTGCAAGCCGAGGTCGAAGACGTGGATAACGTCGTAGCCCTGGGAGGTCAGCGCGCGGGCCACCTGGCGCGAGATGTTCTCGTCGAGCAAGAGACGCATGGTTACGCTTGGAGCCTCCTGGCGGCAAAGAGATCTTCAAGGGTAATCGCGCCGGGCACGTCAGCGGATGGCTCCGCGTTGCGGGTGCGCCGCGCGTCGATCTCCGTGCGGTTCGCCGTGTAATATGCCCGCACCTCGGCCCACTCGTCCTCATCGAGCTCGTAGTCGGCGCGCACGGCCTCGTCGTCCTCACCGAGCGCATACCAGACGTCGATCAGTGTCCAGATAGGATAACCGCTGCGGCTGCGCGCCCCAGATGGCCGCGGGTCCGGCTCACTGGAACGGGACCGCTGCGGACGGACGGACCACTCCATCGCGCACGCTCCTTCCGTTGGTCACTCTGCTCGCCAGTGTACCACAGAGGCTCTCCGCCGCCCGTATGGTGCGGCAGGTGGATAGCCCTCCCAGCCAGTGTAGCACGCCGGCAGCGCAAACAGGTGGCCACAAGCTCAGCCCATACGCTCTCCAGGCCTCCGACGGACAGTGCCATTTTGCCCACCAAACCACCTACGGCTCCGGCAAACACCGCGCCATGCGAGCAACCATAGCTGCACTTGCCTACCTCCGATACAATGGCCCCAGCATTAGGCGCTTGCTATCATCCGCGCAACACCACCCATAAGGGGAGATGAGCGAACATGAGTGGTCCTATATCTGGTCTGAATACGCTATTCACCGGGGCAAAGGGCTGGCTCCTCGCCGGCACGGCCGCCGTCGTCGTGGCAGGCGGCGCCGGATTCGGCGTCTGGCAAGCAATTGTCAACAACGGCCCCAAGCTGGAGGTCGTGCAGCGCAGCGCGTCCACCGCCATGACGGGCGGCACCACGTCAGTACTAGTCGCGTGCAAAGACCACGAGACACTGCTCAGCGGCGGCTACAGCGCGCCGGGCGCCATCGTGACCCGCAGCGACGTCCTCGGCACCAACACCTGGCAGGTGGAGGCGCGCGGCCAGAACGGTGGGACACTGACGGCCTATGCGCTCTGCATCAATGCCGAGCTGCCCGTCGCAACCTCCGGCGCCTACAAGACCACCTTCGCCTACCACGATCGAGCGGATAAGCAGCCTCGCGCCGCCGCATCGGCTGACCCCACGTGGTCCGACATGACCCTCGACGGCACATTCGCCGCCGCTCCCCGGTGGCCCGGAGGCGAGTTGCACGCAAGCTGTCCGGCGTCCTACACGGCGACCGCCATTGGTTTCTACCTTGACACCTATAACAAAGGCATCGGGGGCGATCCCGTCCCATTCTTCGCCGCCGCGCCGGGGAGCGGCGCGGGCGGAACGTCCTGGACCGCGGCGCTCAACAACGGCGCATCCCTCAGCGGCGAGAACTTCACGAGCGACGACGGCGCCGACAGCCATGTGTTGGTGACGAAGACGCTCATCAATCGCTATCATCAGACGACGCGGGCGTATAACGAGATTGCCCACGTCCGGCCGATCTGCATCGGCGGCCTGAACTCGGTCACCGTTGCCACAAAGACCGTGAATGCCGGCAAGAACGCCACCGCGCTTGACAGCGTGAAGTGTCCGGGTGGAAAGCTCCTGCTCGGCGGCGGCTTCACGTATCCGGACTTCTTCAGCATCTCCGATGGCCAAGGGGTCCAGATCATCCCCTTCGCCGACGACGGCTGGCTCTACGCCGACCGGAGCGCGCCAGCCCTCGACCAGCCCTCCGGCCAGCCAGCCACAAGCTGGTATGTCCATGGCATCAATCAGCAGCAGAACAGTGCCTACGCAAATTCGATCGGCGACGCATTCACCACTGGCTCAGACGGCAGCACGGCGACCGCGGTCTTCATGGCGTCCGGCGGTTTTGCAGGGAGCACCCTGCGCGGCTTCCCCATCCCTTCGCAGCAGCGGCTTACGCTCTCCGCGCTCTGTGGCCGTAGCTCGGCATCCGCGACTACCCCAGGCGGGGGACAGGTCACTCCCCCCACACCACCGACGGACACGCCCGCGCCGACGGCGACTCCATCTCCCACCGCAACCGCCACACCACAACCGACCGCCACCACCGCGGCGCAACCCACCGCAACCGCCACGGCTACACCAGCCCCGGTTCTGAGTGTCAGCCCGCAGCAGATGACGGCTGACTGCGCAGCCGGCACGTGGCCGCAGACGATTCAGGTCGCGAATACCGGCGGCGGCACGCTCCATTGGCAGGTCGGGCAGGTTCCCCAGGGCATCACCGCGAGCCCATCCAACGGCAGCGTATCGGCGGGCAACTCGCAGACGGTCACCCTCAGCGGCACGTATCCACAGCCGCCCCAGCAAATCACCATCCAGTTTGTTGGCGACGGCGGCCAGGCCAACGTGACCGTCTACTGTGGTTCACTGATACACTAGTTCGTCGTCACAGATGCCCAGGCCAGCGTGAACGTCATCTACCAGTCGTCGGTAGAGCTGGCTCTGAGAGGCATTGACTCGACACACGCCGGGCGCCTGAAGTTCAGGCGCCCGGCTTTCATGGGCTTGCTGGTTCGGGAGCGCTCGGCACGGCCGCTCTCACGGCACGCGCGGCCTGGTCTCCTCACGCGCCCGGCTTTAGCCGCTTCTCCGCCTCCACGACGTGCCGCAGCAGCTCGTCCATGTCGAAGGGCTTGGGCAGCACAGCGATCCCCTGCGCCTC
>CAYYCB010000179.1:3610-6823 GCA_964469715.1 uncultured Ktedonobacterales bacterium
GCACGGTGTAGCCGGCGTCCTCAAGGATGTCGCGCACGGCCTCGCGAATGGAGGTGTCGTTGTCCACGATGAGCACCTGCGCCATATGCTCCCTGCCTCCTCGTGGTCAGGGTGAGTCATACGACGAGGCCGTCACGCGCTATCCTTACGCAGGCGGACTCGGGCACATGCCCCTCTTGGCCGCACTGTATCACATGGGGCGCCAAACGAGGCGCTGTCACATACTTCCTGGTCGAGCACGGCGCGCGCAATGCGTACCGTGCCTGGACCCTCGCGGCAAACGGTGGCACGTACTCTGCGGCGGCTCCTTGGCATGCGCCTCGCCCTTCGCGACGCGAGCGGCGCGCAGTTCGCTATCGCGTCGCCACTGAGCCGGCGGATAGGCGGCGCATCGGAGCGAGACGCCGGCCACGATGTTTGGATACGCCATGCATTCTCTGGCCTCGATTATCCCATTTGTGGTGGCGGAGGTGGCCGGCGCTGGCTGGGCCTGGATCGTCTGGATCGCCATCGGCGCCGTCCTCGGCCGCCTCGCGAACCGCCTCGCTGTCGCCAATCGGCTGCAAGCGCGCGGCAACACCGCGCTTGGCATCTTCGGCGCCGTCTTCGGCGGGCTTGCGCTCACCTTCTCAGGAATCGACCTCGCCAGTCCGGTGTGGACTTTCGTCACGGCGGCGCTCGGCGCGCTCCTCGTGCTGCGGCTGGTGAACCGTGGCAGTCGGGGCTTCGGCGGCAGCTCTGGCGTGTGACGGAAGCCGCCGGGCTATCCTCGGCGCTGATAGCTGCCAGAGAGGTGGCCGGTGTCGAGGACGTGATCGCGCAGGGCGGCTAGCACCTGCTGTTTGGTCGCGCCGGGCCGGAGGCCCAGGGCCGCATCGAGGGCATAGACGGTGAAGCGGTAGCGATGTGGCTTGTCGCCCCGTGGCGGACAGGGTGGGCCGTAGCCGGACTGGCCGAAGTCGTTCACGCCGCTGGCGCCGCCACCCGCGAAGCGCTCGCCGCTGCGCAGACCGGCGGGGATGGTGCGGACGTCGGGCGGGAGGTCGTAGAGCACCCAATGGGTGAAGTCGCCGCCCGGCGCGTCTGGGTCGTCCACAATCAGCGCGTAGGTGGCGGTGCCGGCTGGGCCGGAACTCCATGCAAGCGCAGGCGACACGCCCTCGCCGTCGCAGGAGTAGCGGTGTGGAATCAACTGCCCGTCGCCGAATGTGTCGCTCGTCAGTGTCATGGGCATGGCTGGTATCTCCTTGTTGCGCCGGACCTGCGTGCCACGGCCGCAGCCCTCAGCGCGCCTCAGCCTGGAGGCCGGCAAGCTCCTCCATGAGACGGATGACAACGGAGAAATCCTCCTCGGCGCGCTGGTCCTCTCCGCCGGCCCGGCGCTGCGCGGCGGCAAGCTCCGCGCCGGACATCTGGGCCGCGGCGGCGGTGGCGGGCATGGGGACGGAGAGACGCGCGGCTTCGTCGAGGATGAGGCCGAAGTCTTTGTGCATCATGTCGGCGGAGAAGTTGGCTGGGTACTCGCCCTTGCGCGCATTGTCGAGCTTGGCCTTGTGCGCTGGCGCGACGACGGTGGTCTGGCCGAGCACTTCGATCAGCTTCGTGCGGTCCAGGCCGGATTTCTCGCCGAGCGCGAGGGCCTCCGCGATGGCCTGCATCTCGACGCCGAGCAGCGTGTTGACGACGAGCTTCATAGCGTTGCCCGCGCCGCTTGGCCCCATGTGGAAGGCGCTCTTGCCCATCGTCTCAAGCAGCGGACGGCAGCGCTCGAAGGTGGCCCGGTCGCCGCCGACGAAGATGACGAGCGCGCCCTCCTGCGCCTGGGGGACACTGCCGGAGACGGGCGCGTCGAGCACTTCTACGCCGCGGCGGCGGGCTTCCTCTGCGACCTGGCGGTTGATCTCGGGCGAGACGGTGCTCATGTCAATCAGCACGGCTCCGGGGCGCGCTGACGCGAGCGCGCCCTGCTCCCCTATCAGAAGCTCACGCACAGCAGTGTCGCCGGTCACCATGAGCACGAGGACGTCAGCCTGGGCAGCGGCGTCGCGCGGCGTCTTCGCGACCGTGGCGCGATCCCCGGCGAACTGTCGCGCCCGCTCGGCGGTGTGATTGTAGACGGTGAGGGGATAGCCGGCATCGAGCAGTCGCTGGGCCATTGGCGCGCCCATGTGGCCGAGGCCAAGGAAGGCGACGCGCGGCCTGGCGGTGTCTGTGGCGTTGGGCATGAGAGAGAAGCTCCTTCTCGTGTCAGCTATTCGACCGCGCCGCTCGGTGTGGCCTGCTGCTGCCGCTCCTGCTGAGCGGGGCCGATCCAGACGGTCTGAATGTTGACGAACTCGCGGATGCCAAAGGAGGAAAGCTCGCGCCCGTAGCCGCTGCGCTTCACGCCGCCGAAGGGCAGCCTCGGGTCCGACGCCGTCATGCCGTTGACGAAGACGCCACCAGACTCCAGCCGTGCCGCGAGCCGGCGCGCCAGGTCGAGGTCGCGTGTCCAGAGGTTGCCGCCCAGGCCGTAGACGGTGTCGTTGGCGAGCGTGACCGCGTGCTCGACATCGCGCGCCCGGATGACTGCCGCCGCGGGTCCGAACGCTTCGTGCCGCCAGACCGGCATCTCCGGCGTCACGTCCGCGAGCACCGTCGGCGCGTAGAAGTAGCCCTTGCCGTCGAGGGGATGGCCGCCGAGGGCGAGACGCGCGCCCGCCGCCGTGGAGTCTGAGACGAGGCGGGCGAAGCCGTCGCGCAGATCACTCCGCGCCATCGGCCCCATCTGCATTTGTGGGTCGAGCGGGTCGCCCACGCGCAGCGCCGCAGTCGCCTCCACAAAGCGCCGCTCGAACTCCTCCGCCACGGCCTCCACGACGATGAAGCGCTTGGCGGCGATGCAGCTCTGCCCAGCGTTCTGGAAGCGCGAGCGCGCCGCCGTCTTCGCCGCCGCGTCCAGGTCGGCATCCTCCAGCACGAGGAAATAGTCTGAGCCGCCCAGCTCCATCACGGTTTTCTTGATGGCGCGTCCGGCGGCCGAGGCGACGTGCGCGCCGGTCTCGTCGCTGCCGGTGAGCGTCACAGCGGCGATGCGGTCGTCCTCGATGACGCGCTGAACCTCGCTCCCGCCGACCAGCAGCGTGCGGAAGAGGCCCCCCGGCGCTCCGACGGCCTCCCCCGCCTCGCGGATGACGCGCTCGATCTCCAGCGCGCAGCGCCAGACGTTCGAGG
>CAYYCB010000180.1:0-6744 GCA_964469715.1 uncultured Ktedonobacterales bacterium
GGCGTGATGACAAGGATTGGCGTCCCTTGCGCGCCCGGCGATCTCTGGCCCGCGCCCGCCGTCGCGCTGCCCTGCGGAACCGAAGGCGTGGTGGAGGCGCCCGCCGGTGTGCCTGCCGAACAGGCCGCCAGCAGCGTGACGCACAGCATCGCGATCGCCGCTCCCACGGCTCGCCAGCCAGGCCTCGCCCGCTCCCGCATGCCGCCCTCGCTTCCTCTCGCCGCGCGCTGCGGCCCTGCCCGCGCGCATTCTACACAGCCGTGCGGTTTGTTGCCCACCCGCCGGGAAGGAAGTCATACTGAGTCCACTTCGGTCGTTGGCATGCGCGAGGGCTTTCAGCCACGCTGGCTCCTGCCCTGGCGCCTTCAGCGCCGAGAGGGCCATCCACAACACCCCCAGACGAACGGGGTATCACGGGCCGCGCGATGCGGCGATGGCGCGGCTATGCGCCGCTCAGCCCACCAACCCGATCCGCACTGCCCGCTGCCCGCCCGGCACACGCACCGCGCCCCACCAGTGGGCGACCCAATAGGCATCGTCCGTGCGCTCCAGCCGCACGCCCGTCTCTGGCGAGTCCGCGGAGACCATCAGGCCGTCGCCGATGTAGATAGAGGCGTGCGAGAGCCCTGCCCAGGCCGTGTCGTGGTAGAGCAGAACGTCGCCTGGCTCAAGCCCGTTCCCCTGCGGTGTCGCCCCGGCCACAGCCGGGAAGGCGGCCTCCAGCCCCGGCACGGACTCGGGCACGGCGATGCCCGCCTGCGCGTAGGCCCAGTGGACCAGCCCCACACAGCTAAAACCCGATACCGGCGTGTCGCCGCTCTCCACGTAGCGCGCCCCCACTTGCCGCTCGGCGGCGAGCGCGACCAGATTGATCTGAATCGGCGTGCGGTAGGCGCTCGCTGACTCCCCGTCTCGGCGCGGCGCCACCACCTCCACCCGCTGGTTCCCCACTCCCACCTGATTCCTGACGACGAGCGCCGTCGTGACGTTCGGGAGAAACGGCTGCGCCGCGAGGGGCAGCGCCACCATCGTGACGACGACGCAGGCCAGCGCGATCAGCAACACGCGGGGAACGCGGATACCCTGCACATCTTCCGGCAATCCTTCACCCACCCCGGACCTCCATCCATCCGTTCACCGCGGCCAGTATAGCGGACGCGGGAGTCCCCTGTCACGCGCGCTGGGCCTGCTGGTAAACCTTGGGAATAGGCGCCAGGGCGTCGTCTCCGGGGATACAATGCCGGCAGGGCGAACCCGGCGGCGCGACCGGGCGGGGCGGTACGATCAGGAGGACTTCCGCATGGCGTCACGGCTGGAGGATCTATTACAGGGCTGGGACGGCGAGGAAATCATTCTCCGCCACGACCTGCCGACCAACGCCTGGATCGTCGTCGCCATCCATTCGACACGGCTTGGCCCCGCTGGCGGTGGCACGCGCATGAAGTCGTATCCCTCGCTGGAGGCCGCCGTGGAGGATGCGCAGCGGTTGGCGGAGGGCATGACCTACAAATTCGCCGTCTCGGATCTGCCCCGTGGTGGTGGAAAGGCTGTGCTGGCCGTCCCATCGGGCCTGCGCGACGCCGACCGCGCGAGCCTGCTGCGCCGCTACGGCGCGTTGATCGCCCAGCTCGGCGGCCTCTACCAGACCGGCCCCGACGTTGGCACCACCGCCGACGATATGGACGTCATCGCCGAGACAGGCGCGCCCTACGTCTTTGGACGTACCCCGGCGCATGGTGGCTCAGGCGACTCCGGGCCGGCGACGGCGGTGGGCGTCCTGGCGGGGATGCGGGTCGCCTGCGAGCGGCTCTTCGGTGCGGGCGCGCTCGCCGGGCGCCGAGTCGTAGTGCAGGGCGCCGGCAGCGTCGGCCTCCCGCTGTTACGCCTCCTCGTGGAGGAGAACGCCGACGTGACCTTTGCGGACCCGACGCCCAGGGCGCGCGACCAGGCCCACGCCGAGTTGGGCGTCCCCTATCTCGACCCTGAGACGGCCTACGATCAGGAGTGCGACGTGTTCGCGCCCTGCGCGCTTGGCGCCGTCCTGAATGAGCGCACCATTCCCCGGCTGCGCTGCCGTGCCGTGGTCGGCTCGGCCAACAATCAGCTTGCCACCGAAGATGACGCCATCCGCCTTCAGGAGCGAGGCATCCTCTACGCGCCGGACTACGTGGTCAACTGTGGTGGCGCAATGGCGCTGCTCGGCCGTGAGACGCTGGGCTGGTCGCATCCCGAAGCGGACGCGCGCATCGCCGCCACCGTCCGCGCGACCCTCACCCAGGTCTTCGACATCGCCGCCGCCGAAGGAGTCACCACCGTCGCCGCCGCGCGGCGTGTGGCCGAGGCGCGGCTGGAGCGGGGCGCCGCGTCCGCCTGACTTCTGCTTCCCTGCCGGCGCGTGCGTGCCGAAAACTACTTCTTGAAAAGCGCCACGACGCCAACGACCAGCGATCCGAAGGCGATGGCCCGGTCAACGGTCAGCCATGCCGGGCGGCTGCGGTCGGAGGGAGCGGCTTTCGCGGCGGGCAGCGTGGCGGCAGGCGCTCCTCGCGGTGCGGGCGCTGGTACGTATGCGGGCGCCATGGGCACATCCCCATAGCCGCCAGAGCGTGCGCTGCCCGGCGCGGTGAAGTCGCCAGACCCAAACGGCGGCCGCGCGTCCGTAGGTGGCCGGCCCTTCCGCGCCCCTGGCGTCACCCTGCGCCGGCGCGTCAGCAGCGACACGATGGGGCGAATCAGCAAGATCGCGATGCCAACGGCGATCAAGATCGCGGCGAGAACTGAGCCACTCATCGTCAGCTACCTTTCCGTCGGCACGCGGCTTTCTTCCTCCGCTGCGCCGCCCATTCTATCAGCCTGCTCGCGCCCGCACAATCCCACCGCTCAGCCTGGGCCGGAACCCGGTGGCGTGGCAAGGAACGTGCGCCTCGATCAACCGGCCCCGTCTCGGCGGCTCTCTGCCGCGACGCGCACCCGCTTGCTCCGAAGGAACTAGTACGACGATGCCCGCTCCGTCCACGCCCTACGACTATGACGCCATCATCATTGGCGGCGGTCCCGCCGGCCTCAACGCCGCGCTCGTGCTCGGCCGCTGTCGCCGGCGCACGCTTCTCTTCGACAGTGGCGAATACCGCAACGCTGTCAGCCGTGCCCTGCACGGTTATCTCACCCGTGACGGCTGCGACCCGGCCTATCTGCGCCAGCTCGGCCGTGATGAGCTGACGCAATACGACAGTCTCGTCCTCCGCGATGCCCGTGTGGTCGCCGTCGAGGCGCTCCCGTTTGGCTTTGCCGTCGTCGCGGAGGGCGGCGAGCGTTTCCGCTGCCGCAAGCTGCTCCTCGCCACCGGCGTCGTGGATGAACTGCCCGACGTCCCCGGCCTGGTCGAGCGCTATGGTACGAGTGTCCATCATTGTCCCTATTGCGATGCGTGGGAGGTGCGTGACCAGCCTCTTGCCGTCTGGGGACGCGGCCAGGACGGCAAGGGCTTCGCACTTGAGATGACCGCCTGGAGCCGCGACCTCATCCTCTGCACCGACGGCCCGGCTGACTTCGACGAGCGCGACCGCCGGCGGCTCGCCCTCCACGGCGTCCGTGTGCGGGAGGAGCGCATTGTCCGCCTGGAGGGGCCTGACGGCCGGCTTGAGTGGATTGTCTTCGACGCGGGGCCGCCTGAGCAGCGTGTCGCCCTCTTCTTCTCCACCGGCCAGCGTCACCGCTCAGATTTCGCGCGCCAACTCGGCAGCACATTCGCTCCTGAGGGCTGCGTGGCCACCGACGAGCACGAGGCCACCAACGTCCCCGGACTCTACGTCGCCGGCGACGCCTCACGCCGCGAGCAATACGTCGTCGTCTCCGCAGGGGAGGGCGCGTTAGCCGCTATCGCCATCAACACCGCGCTCATCAAAGATGACCTCGCCGCCGAAGAGGCACAGGGCCACGGGCCCGCTTGAATTCTCCATGTTGCCCGCCGCCGAATCCGCATACCCACACCTTCGCGCCATGATGGCCGGATGCGCGTGATCCATCACGACGCCACGTCTCCCGCCGGGACATTTGTCGCGTGACGCGACGCCAGAGTTATCCAACCTGTAAGCTATCGTTATTCTAGAGTGCGGAATGGCCCGATGCGGCATATCGGGCAGGCGTTCGGCGCCACACTGGAAGTGGTCTGTGGCGCCGGGAAGTCGCGAGTGCTACGCGGGGGTGGATGATGGCCCATGTGGCGGGTGAGGTGAGAGAGGCTCAGGTACGCAAGCGCATAGCGGCGCGCGGACAGGCGTCGGCCGGCCGGGCTCAAAGGCACGAGCGGCGCGCCCTCCGACGTGGTCAGTCGCTCATCATCTTCGCTCTTTCCTTCACGGTGCTGCTCTCGCTCGTCGGGTTGACGGTCGATGCGTTGCGCGCCTTCGACCTCTACGCGCGCATGCAGCGCGCCGCGGAGGCGGGCGCCATGGCGGGTGTGCTCTACATGCCCACCTACTACAACGTCGTGCGCACCGGCGACACAGACTCCGCGATATCCCGCGCCTCGAAGGAAGTCCTCAAGAACGGCTTCGGCAAGGTGCTCTCCCCCACTGCCCCTGCCTGCCCGACTCCTGTCACCTCGACCGAAGTGGCCGTCTGTTCTTCGCCTACAGTTGTCGGCGACCTTCAGGTGTACATCACCGAGCAGCTCAACCTCGTGCTTCTAAGCGCGCTCGGTCTTGGTCCGGCCACGCTCGTCGCCTCGGCCCAGGCCGACTCACTCCCGCCCATCCAGCTCGGTTCCAGCGCGAACTACATGGGCATGGAAGTCGCCTGCTCGCCGGGCGGCGGCTCGCTCAACACCAACAGCTCGGCCTGCGCCATCAACGACACCACGCAGAACCATGTGCAGAACTTCCTTGTCAGCATGAACGGACCGGCCACACCGAAGGAATCCGGTGACCCGTTCGTCTACTGTGGCGAGGGTCCGTCGTCGGGCTCCAGCACACAGGCTTCGCCGCCCTTCCAGGCCAACGGCACCGATCCAGGGACGACGACTAATCCTTTCCCCTTCTACACCTATAACGGCTTCGCGACGAACCACCCACAGTGGTCCGACGTCTCCTCGTCGAGTTCCACCTCAGTCGCCCCGATTTCGAATCACTGCGGCGTGCCGACCTCCGGAGCGAAGCCCGGAAATCCCGACCAACAGCCCAGCGGGTACAACAGCTCGATTACGGCGGGCACCGCCCATCCCGGCGGCTACAACTACCGCATCGACATCGGCTCGACCGTCTCAGGGGCCTCGGTATGGGTCTATAACCCCGTCTACATCCCGCAGGATGTGACCAACTCTAACTGCACGGCCATCAGCCCAATCCCGCTCGACCACTTCCTCGACAGCGGCCAATGCAACTCCGCTGGGGTCAACACGGGCGCCGTGATCGAGCCGACCTACTATCAGGGGCCGACGGGTGAGGGTATCAGCAATCGTTACGACGGCGTCCACCACGATGCGCCGCTCTTCTTCTTCAACACCTACATCACCCTGTACAAGGTCAACGCCGACTACGACCGCAGCTCGGACCAGCAACTCGTCAATTCCAATATCATTGGTCAGAGCGAGTTCGACGCCTACGACGCGACCAGCGCCGACCTCACCCAACATGGGTGCACCAGCGGGCAGGTCTACGACCCCAACTGGGGTAAGAAGAACGGCGGCGCCGACACCCCCAACACCTACCACAACCTCAGCTCGCGGCAGCTCGGCCAGGGCTGCGTCACGCCTTCGACGTCGACGTACGCCGACGTCAAGTGCTGGCTGAAGTGGTGCAAGATCTCGCCGACCGGCGGTCTTGGTCCCGGCGCCTATCGCCTCACGATTGAAGCCGCTGGAATTTCGTCCGCGGCGGTCAACTCGCTCGGCCAGAAGGACTACACCTCCGGCCCTGCCGACGGGTACGGCTCCCACGCCTACGCCGTCGCTGCCTGCGACTCCGACACCGTCCCCGACGCCTATGGCATCGACGGCTGCAAAGACGGCAGCTTCGGCGCCGGCCAGTATAAGAACCCGCAGGTGGTGGTCTCGTCGTGGAATAACACCGACATGACCTTCCAGGGCGCGCTCGCGGCTCGCACCCCCAACAAGAACTACCCCCAGACCGCCTGCGTCACCACCTCCGCCGTCCCCTACGCCTGCCTCGACGCCGGCTGCATCCCCACGGCCTTCGCCGGGCGCACCATCACCCTCGGCCTCTTCAACGTCGCCAGCCTGACCGCGGCGACGAGCGGCGTGACAAGCGGCAGTCTCTACATCAGTGTCGTGCCGCCCGCGGGCGGCGGGTCCGTCACCTACCCCGCCTCCGTGCAGTCCACGCTCACGACTATAGATGGCGAACCAGCGGTCAACGTCGCCACAGACAAGTATTCACCCTTCCACGGGCTCTGGTTCCTGGTGACGCTGACCCTGCCAACCTCCTACACCGGCCTCTGCAACCCATTAGGCGGCACTTCAGGCAACACGGGCGAATGGCAGATCATGTACGCCAGCTCGGCCAACTACCAGATCGATGACAAGATGACCGTGGCCCTCTCGCTCTCCGGCAGCCCGATCCACCTCGTGCCCCTCGGCTGACGAAGGGCCAGGCGCCGGCCTCGCTGGCGACCTTTCCTCCACAATCAAGTCCTGCCCGCCCACGCCGCCCGAACACCCCAGGGCGGCGTGGGCACGTTCAGGGAACGTATTCGCCGCGCCCCTACATGATCCGTCGCGGCCAGGTC
>CAYYCB010000181.1:0-6706 GCA_964469715.1 uncultured Ktedonobacterales bacterium
TTCACGACTTGCCGCGTACCCGGCGATGATAACCCGTGTGCGCCGCGCGGGGGTCCAGAGCCGTTGGATGGGTACTCAATGACTAGGGGCCGCTCGTCACGCGGCAAGCGCGGAGATGAGCATGGCGCCACGGACATGTGGCACACCTGTTGCACCGCTGATGCATCGCGTCAGTTTCGGATCGGACGCGCAACCGGCACACGACGCAGCACGACAGGAGGGACAGCGTGAACATCCTCGGCAATCTGCTCGGCGGCGGACAGCAACAGGAGTACCAGGACTTCGCCAACCGCTACGACCAGGGTCCACCACACGAGGGCTACTCCGACCAGGAAGTGCTCGACCGCTACAATCAAGTCGCCCCCAACCTCCCACCCCAGCAGTATCTGCAAGCGGCACAGGGAGCCTTTGAGCGTATGCCGCCCGACCAGCGCCAGCAATTGGGTCAGTTCCTCCAGCAGCAGGGATCGCAATTCGGCCTACCGTTCCAGGGCGGCGGCAACTATCAGGATCCCAACTACCTCGCGCAAATGACCACCCATATGCACCAGCAGCAGCCCGGCCTCCTGGGACAGATCCTCGGCGGCGCACTCGGCGGAGGGGGCAGCAGTGGCGGCGGCCTGGGCGGGTTGCTCGGCGGAGGCGGTAGTAGTGGCGGCGTGGGCGGCATGCTCTCCAATCCCGCTGCGAAGGCGGCTCTCGCCGGCATCGCCGCCATGGCGGTCAAACAGTTCATGAGTCAGCGCCACTAGCCGGACAAAGATGCGCTGGCTGTGCCGGGGCGCGTGCAGGAACGCGCCCCGTTTCCTCGACTGGGCCTCGCGTTCACCCCAGCGCCATGATCGCCGCTTACCGATCCCTGTAATTCAGCGTGATCTGGGCAGCGTATTTGGGTAACGCATCCCGTGCACGCTGCCCTGTCGCATCCCGAAGCACTACAGAATCCAATCCCGGCGGCGGGCATAGGCCGCTAGCGAGCGCTCCTGCACCGCCGCCGGGACGGCTCCTGGGCAGATGACCCGCAGCTCGCGTAGCGCTTGCTCGGGCGTCCGGCCCATACGAATCAGGTACGCCGCCAGCACGGTCCCCGTGCGCCCCTGGCCCATTAGGCAATGCACCGCGACGGCACGGCCGCCCCGGATTTGCTCGTCTATGAACGCGAGCGCCCGTTCAAGCTGGTCCGGCTCTGGAGCGTCCATATCCTCCACCGGCACGTGAGCGTAGGCCAGGCCCGCGCGTTCGACAGTTCGCACCTCAAGCGGGGACTCCGTCAGCGAGAGGACGGCCCCGATGCCTCGCTCCTTCAGATCGGCCAGGTCGCGCTCCAGCGTGTCCGAGTCAGCTTTGTTGCGGCCCATACCGCGACCACCGGGACGTGAGCAGCCCGCCAGCAGCCCATCTACCACCCAGAAAAATCGTTCCAGCGCCATGGTCACCAACCAGCCATACGATGTCGCGCCGCAAGATCGTCGTCATTCGCGGGATGTCGAATCGTCTGTCAACGACATCACCAGAAGCATGCCCGACTCCGTCAACCCACGCATCCGCCATCTCGCCAGTCGGCCCCTGCCCATGCGACCAGGAACGCCTTCCCCTGCCGGTTACGAAGGCTGCCGATTCAATCCCTAACCAGTCTCAGGTATTCGCCCCACAAACACCGAGACTTCTCCCTACGCGGCTGCCGCGTTTTCCCCGACAGACATCGCGCGCCGCTCGCCATAGAATATCCGCGAGTGGATCTCACCCAGCGGCGCACATCCACAAACGCGAAAAGTGTAGGGGAGCTACAAGGCGCTGACGTGGCAAGAGGCGCACGGCACATCCCTTGCGCGCTCCCCGGCTCCCATTGGACGTTGTCTGACCTTGCTTGCCACACATCCCTTCCCGTGCGCTACATCTGTATATCCGTTAGGGCGACGCAGCCTCTCGTAGCGCAGGAGCACGGCGAAGCGAAGGAGCTGGTTCGCGATGACCACGCGGCTGCTACGCGAGCTGCCCTGGCTGCGTCGTGCGCTGTCGCTGCCCGTCGCCTTCGGATTATGTCATGCCGCCGCGGTCATAGCCCAATGGGCAATCCTCAGCCATCTGGTTGCGGCTGCGTTCCTCGGCAACGCCGGGCTCGGCGCTCTCTGGCCGTCGTTGTGGCTCTTTCTCGGCGCGGGCGCACTACGCGCCGCGCTCGTCGCGGGACGCGAGACGACCGCGCAACACGTGGCCATTCGGACGAAAACGGAGCTGCGGGGACGACTCTTCGCCCACCTGGAGCGGCTCGGCCCAACCTACTGCGCTGGCGAGCGCACCGGCGAGCTAGTCAACACGGCGACCGCGGGTATTGATCGGCTCGACGGATACGTCGGACGCTACTTGCCACAGCTCGCATTGAGTGCGCTCGTTCCCCTGCTGATCGCGTCCGCAGTGGCCCCGGCGGACCTCACGAGTGCCATACTATTGCTTGTGACGGCGCCGGTCATGCCCTTGCTGATGGCGCTCGTGGGGAGCTATGCCGAGGGACGCATCAAGCTCCAATGGGAGGGCCTGTCGCGCCTGAACGCCCACCTGCTCGACATGCTGCAAGGCATTCCCACCCTCGCGCTCTACGGCCGGACCGAGACCGAGGCGGAGCGCGTGGCACGCGCCGGTGAGCGCCATCGCGAGCGCACGATGTCTGTGCTGCGCATGGCGTTCCTCTCTGGGATGACCCTTGAATTCCTCACCGCTGGCGCCATTGGCGTCGTCGCCGTCACGCTTGGAATACGTCTGCTCGACGGCAACATCACCTTCGAGCACGCCTTCTTCGCCCTGCTGCTCACGCCGGAGTTCTATCGTCCCCTGCGCGAGTTGGGCACGCATCGCCACGCCGGCATGGAGGGCAAAGCGGCGCTTGAGCGCATCGTCGCGATTCTCGACGTGCCCACCCCATCCTCTGCGCCAGCGGCGCCAACCACTCCATCGCCGCCCATCGCGATTGAACCGCCCCTCACGCTCACGCTGAACGACGTCGCCTATACGTATGCCGGCGCCACTGGTCCCGCGCTCAACGGCGTCTCACTCACGCTCCGCGCCGGAACGCGCACCGCACTGGTTGGGCCGAGCGGCGCGGGCAAAAGCACAATCGTGAACCTGCTGCTGCGTTTCATTGAGATCCAGGCGGGCACGATTGCCGTCAACGGTGTACCCCTGACCGAGCTTCCACCCGAACGCTGGCGCCAGCTTGTGGCGCTCGTCCCTCAGCGTCCGTACCTCTTCGCCGGCAGCATCACCGACAATCTGCGCCTGGCCCGGCCAGACGCCACGAAGGCGGAATTGGAGCAGGCCGCAGAGCGCGCAGGCGTGCTGGATACCATCTATATGCAGCCGCAAGGATTCGAGACGCAGATTGGCGAGCGCGGCGCGCGACTGAGCGCGGGCCAGGCGCAACGTTTGGCGCTCGCCCGCGCCTTCCTGAAGGATGCGCCGCTGCTGATATTCGACGAGCCGACCTCAGCACTCGATCCTGAGACCGAGCTAGTGGTCCGCCGCTCAATCGAAAGCCTGACCCGCGAGCGCACCGTGCTCGTCGTGGCCCACCGCCTGAGCACAGTTGCGACCGCCGACCAGATCGTGGTGATCGAGCATGGCCGAGTCGCTGAGGCCGGGACGCATGCCGGGCTGTTGCGGAGCGGAGGCGCCTATGCACGGTTGGTGGGCGCCTCCCCCAAAGTGGAGGCTGCGGTATGAGCGACCTGCGCCGTCTGCTGGCCCTGCTCACGCCTTTCCGTTGGCGTTTCGGCCTCACCGTGCTACTCGGTGCCGCCATGATTGCCTGCAACATCGGCCTGCTCGGCATGGCGGCCTACCTCATCTCTGATGCGGCACTGCGCCCGCTCGTCGTCACGCTCACGCTTCCAATCTACGTCGTGCGCTTCACCAGCGTCGGGCGCGCGGCGGCGCGCTACGCCGAACGCCTCTCCGGGCACAGCGCGACATTTCGACTGCTCTCGCGCCTGCGTGCCCAAGCCTTCCGGCGCCTGGCATCGCTCTCGCCGGCACAGCTTCACACCCGGCGCGACGGCGATCTGCTGGCACGACTGGTCGCGGACGTGGACGAGCTGCAACATCTCTATCTCCGCGCCGTTGGGCCGTTCCTGGTCGCTGGCGTCGTCGCCCTGCTCACCTCCAGCCTCTTCGCGCTCTTCGCGCCCGCCCTCGCCTGGACCGCACTCATCGCCCTGGCCGCGGCCGGTGTCCTGGTGCCGCTGCTGGCCCACCGCCTGAGTCGTGAGGATGTGCGCTATCCCGCCGCCCGTGCCGATGTGCAGGCCCTGCTCGTAGACGGCATCCAGGGCATGCGCGAGATCGTCGCCTTCGGTGGGGAGTGCGAGTTCGCGGAGCGCATCGCCTGCCGGGATGCCGTCGTCGCCAGTATGGATAGACGCTCGGCGATTGCCGCCGGTGTGGTGAGGGCAGCCGGCGACACAGTGGAATCCGCGGCGCTCTGGGCCGTTCTCGTAGTCGCGATTCCGCTCGTGAGTGCGCACCGCGTAGGCGGTGTTTACCTCGCGTTCCTGGTCTTGGCACTGTTGGGCAGCTTCGAAGCGATCCAGCCGCTGGCTCCGGCGCTGCAAACCCTCGGCCGCACGATCACCGCCGGCCGGCGCATCTTCGACCTGCTCGATACCCAACCCACGGTGATAGACCCTGCCGACCCCGTGGCGCATCCTCAACTCCGCCTGCCATCCTCCGCCATCCAGCGGCATCCCGTGTTGGCCTTCGAGGGCGTCTCATTCGCCTACACACCCGGTACGGACGCATTGCGCAACGTGAGCTTCGGCCTGCCGCTGCCTGGGCGCATCGCAATCGTCGGGCCGAGCGGAGCGGGCAAGAGCACGCTCGGTCGTCTCGCCGTACGATTCTCCGACCCCGCGTCCGGCGTCATCCGCCTTGGTGGAACCGATATCCGGCGGATCGCGTTGCACGACCTGCGCGCGTCGGTGGCCCTGGTCGAGCAGGACGCCTACCTCTTCAACGCCACACTTCGCGGCAACTTGCGCCTCGCCCACGCCGACGCGACAGACGAACAGCTCATGCGTGCCCTGGACGTCGCCCAGCTCGGCGATTTCGTCCGCAACCTCCCCGACGGACTTGATACCTGGGTGGGCGAACAAGGGATGCGCCTCTCGGGTGGCGAGCGGCAGCGGCTCGCGCTCGCACGCGGCCTGCTCGCGGACGCGCCCGTTCTCATCCTCGACGAGCCAACCGCCAATCTCGACCCCGCGACGGAAGCGGCGCTGCTCGCCGCCCTGGATGATGAGGCGCGCGATCGGGCGCTGATCTTCATCACGCACCGGCTCGTGGGAATGGAGCGGATGGACGAAATCCTCGTGCTCGACGGCGGGCGGATCGCCGAGCGCGGCACGCATGACGTGCTCCTCGCAGCCAATGGGCTTTACCGCCGTCTCTACGAGATCCAGGCCGACGTGCAAGCGCTCGCCGGCCCACGTTCGGCATAGATTCGCGGAGGCTTCCCTATGGACGATCCGACTTTCCTCTCGCGCGTGCAGTTCGCCTTCACGGCATCATTCCACTACCTCTTCCCGCAGCTCACGATGGGGCTGGCGTTCCTGCTCGTCATCCTGAAGACGCTCTACCTGTGGCGCAGAGACGACATCTTCAATCAGGCCGCGCACTTCTGGGGACGCCTCTTCGCCGTGACCTTCGTGATGGGCGTCGTCACGGGCATCCCGCTGGAATTCGAGTTTGGCACGAACTGGCCCCAGTTCTCCGTCTACTCGGGCGACATCATTGCCCAGACGTTGGCCATGGAGGGGGCGTTTGCCTTCTTCGCCGAGTCGGCCTTCCTGGGCGTCTTCCTCTTTGGGGAGCGCGCGTTCGGCCAGCGCCTGCACTGGCTCTCAGCCGTTATCGTCTGGCTAGGGACATGGGCCTCAGGTTATTTCATCCTCGCATCGAACGCCTGGATGCAGCATCCGGTCGGCTTCAAGACCGGCCCGGACGGACGGCTGGAAATCTCGAACTATTGGGCGGTGCTCTTCAACCCCTGGGTCTTCCCGCAGTTTCTCCACACGATCAGCGCCGCGGTCGTCACGGGCGCATTCGGCATGGCCGGCCTGGGCGCCTATTACCTGCTCGTCCGCCAGCACGTCGAGTTTGGCCGGATCTTCGTCACAGTCGGCGTCATCTTCGCTCTCGCCGCAAGCCTCTTCCAGATCTTCCCCAGCGGCGACTTGGAGGGCAGCCAAGTAACACGCTATCAGCCGGCCAAGCTCGCGGCAATGGAGGGCCTGTTCCACACCGAGAAGGGCGCCGGTATCGTGATCCTGGGCCAACCCAACCCGTCGCACGGCACCCTGGACAATCCGCTCATCGTACCCAACGTCCTCAGCTTCCTCACCTACCGCCGCTGGACCGCCGAAGTTCAGGGGCTCGACACCGTCCCTGCCGATCAGCGGCCCGACAGTGTCGCGCTGCTCTACTACAGCTACCACATCATGGTAGGACTGGGCACCATCTTCGTCGCCATCATGGGCCTGGCCGCGCTGCTGCTCTGGAGGCGTCGGCTCTTCGCCAGCCGGTGGATGCTCTGGATCCTGCTGCTGGCGCTGCCCTTCCCGTTCATCGCGACCACGGCGGGCTGGTTCACCACGGAGGTCGGCCGCCAGCCCTGGATCGTGTACGGCATGATGCGCACGGCCAGCGGCGCGTCACC
>CAYYCB010000182.1:0-3821 GCA_964469715.1 uncultured Ktedonobacterales bacterium
GTGCAGGGGCACCTGGCATCAAGACGCGACAGTGCGAGCGAGCCTCCCGCCTGTGTTGTCAACGCCTCGGGTCCGCGAGCAGCAAGGAGACTCCACGTGAACAGACGGCCGCACGACGCTTGGCCCCGCCTGGACGATCACACGGGGGGAATGACCAGCGGAGGTGTCGAGCCAGTCCACCGCTTATCGGCCACCGTGGCGGGCGGTTTCAACGCCGCGCCTTGCCCCGCGCAGCTATGCTGCTGCCGTCCCTGTTCCCTTCCCCGCGCCCGGCACCCACTCTCCAAGGAAGCGCATCACTGTCGAGACGTAGCGGTCGGGATCGTAGCCGTAGGCGGCGCAGTGACCCTTGGCCTCCACGAAGTACGTCTCCAGTGGTACGGACGCCGCCAGCGCCGCTGCCGCGATCTGGCGCGCGTGCTCGATGGGGATGAAGACATCGCCCTCAGCGTGGATCAGCAAGATCGGCGGCTGGCGTGTATTCACGACCACACGGCCGCGGCGGAAAAGAGCGCCCGCCCGCCGGAAGGCGCGCGCTGGCCGCCCAACGAGCGGCGCGTGATAGCGCACGCGGAAGATGAGCCGGCTCGCGGTGACGGCCGTCCAGGCCAGCGCGGGGAACGTGCGCGCCAGCGCGCGCAGCGGCGGCCGCCAGGTCGCGCTCTCCGTCACGAGTTGATACTCCACCAACCGGCGCAGAATCGCATCAAGGTGCGCATACGGACTGTCCGCGATGATCGCTGCGACGTCGGGCTGCGGCGGCGTGAGCAGAGCAATGGCCGCACCCATCGAGAAGCCGTGTAAGATGATGCGCCCCGGCCGCGTCTCTGGCTGACTCCGCGCCACATCGAGCGCCGCCAGCAGGTCACCCACCTCCGCCAGCCCGCCCGAGGTCGGCACCGCGTCGCTCTCGCCGTGCCCCCGGAAATCGAAGAGCAGCACATTAAGCCCGTAAGCGTATTCGAGCGCCGCTACCGGACGCAGGTGCGCACGCGGTGTGCGATAGCCGTGGCAGATGATAACCGTCGGCGCCGGCCGCGGCTGCGCCCAGAACTCCCCGCGCAGCAACGGTCCCTTCGCCCCACGGAACGCGAGCGCACGGCGCAGCTCGGTGGGTGGTTCTGGCCCTGCCTCAGGCATCCGCCAATCTCCGGCAATGGACTCGACCAGCGAGGGATCGAACTCCTGGTGTGGCCGCGAGAGATCGTCCACGAAGCGGTTGGCCAGCATCACCAGGCCGCTGGTGGCGGCGAGGCCGAGCATACCAGCGCTTGTCGCGGCGACAGGCAGCCAGGCGTGTGAGCGACGCGCGACGGTCGAGACGGTAGCGGCGGTGGCCATTGCTGGAGTATCGGTGTTCATTGGGGACTCTCCTCGTGCGGACCACATCGTCCGCTCGGGCCAGTGCTGTGCGAGCGATTGGTGGCGCTCCTTGCGGGCGGCTGAGGCTTCGTGCCTCGGCGGCATGAAGAAAAAGAGTGACATTTGGGGCGCCGTGCTCCAATGGGCGGTGCACGGTGCGAATGGGACGGCTACGGAGACAGATGGACCGATCTAGGTAATAGGAGACAGGCGGTGGCCGCGAAGTTTCTCGAAGGGGGAAGGGTGGCGTTCGTCTGAGAGGGATCGCGAGGATACCGGCTCAGCGGGCGCCACTGCCCCCTTGGGAACATCGCGCCTTGGATGCTCCGTTGTTGAACATAAACGCATACCGTGTGCCAGACGCGACGCTGCCGCGAACGTCACCCTCCCCACACACTGGTTTCCCTAAAAGAGCACATCCGCCTCGAAATATTCGACTGTGCCGTTCCCCTGGCCGCCCGCGCTTCCCCCATGATGTCGCCCAAACAGGTCGCTCTTGGCGTACGCCTCCACTGCTTCGCGTGATTCCCATCGCGAGATCGCCTGCAGCGTCTCACCATCGCGCCACAACTCAAACCCCGTGCAGCCGGGGAACCCCTGCATGCTCGGCGCGGCATGTCGGAAGCCCTGGACCATCCGGTCGATTGCCTCTTTGGGAGCCGTAATCTTCGTCACCGCGATATACATCGTCTCGTATCTCTCCCGTTGGAACTCGTATCTCTGCCGCCGGAATGCGCACGGCCCGGCACATGCCGCTCGCCGCGTCGCCGTGGGCGCGGCATTCGCCGCCACGCCGGTTAGTCATGCGTGACTATCCAACCCTACCGCCGCGCCAACGCCTGCGGCAAGGGTTCAGGCGTTGGCGTGTCATGCCGATTCCGGCTGGGAAGCTGCGTTTACAGTCGCGGCCCTGAAGGGACCGGCGCAGAGCGCGAGGTGAGCTGATGCCCCCACGTTACCCCAACAACACGGACGAAATCAGTATTATGTCGCAGCCCACGACCGCAACGACGGCAGCTCGTGGCGCATCCGGACTCAGCGCACCGTCACCGCGACGTGCTGTATGGAGTTGTTCGCGTACCCGCCAAGATTCCATGCAGCCTGCGGCGGTTGGACGTTGCCTGCGGCATCCGTCGCTCGCGCGCAGAGATCGTACGTGCCCGGTGTCGCCTCCCACGTGAGGCTCCACGGCCGCCAGGCGTACACTGCGGGCGCGTCGCCGAGTTCCGCTTCGCGCCACGACTCCCCGCCGTCCGTACTTACTTCCACACGCACGATCGGACCCCACCCCGACCACGCCCTGCCGCTCAGCGTACATGCGCCGGCTGCCAAAATGCGCTCCCGCGTCATGAAATCTGGGATGCCCGGCGGCGCCATCAGCGCCCGCGGCATCATCCGCGTCACCGGCGTCCCCTCCTCCTCCGCTGTGGCCCGGAAGCGGTATCCCCGCGCCTGCTGATAGCCCTGGAACGGCTCCTCTAGCACGGTGATCGCGCGCAGCCACTTCACATGCGCCATCCCGTACCAGCCGGGGATGACCAGTCGCAGCGGAAAACCATGCTGCGGCGGTAGCGGCGCACCGTTCATCGCGTAGGCCAGTAGCGCCTCCTCGCGAAGCGCCTCCTCCAGGGGAAGGCTGCGCTGATAGTCTTGCTCCTCCCCACCTTCGACGCCGCGATCCAATCCCGTGAAGGCCACTTCGACCGCGCCATCGCGTATCCCCGCCTCGCGCAGCAGCGGCGCGAGCGGCGTCCCTGTCCACTCTGCGGTCCCCACGGCCTCCCTGAGCCACGGCTGGCTGATCGGTCGCGGCTCCAACAGCGCGCGCCCGTTTCCGGCGCACTCCAGCGTCACCGGCACCGTGACGGCGGGCCGTGCCTTCAGCTCATCCAGGCTGAGCGTGAGCGGTTGCTCCACCGCGCCATGCACCGCGAGCTGCCACGAGGCGGCGTCTACCTCTGGAATGTCGTAGTGGATCAGTACATAGTGCAAGCCGGCGGGCGTGAGTGGATAGCGGATCGCTTCGAGGGGCATGGCGTGGTTGCGCGCGGCGAGGCGTAGCTCGTCCATGCTAATGCCCTGGCGCGCGAGATCCTTCGTCGGGACGAGGATGTGAGTCTCCATGTGCGCGGCCCTCCCGGCACGGATTCCGGCGCGAGGGAATGCATGTCGCTCGGTCCGTGCCGGTCCCGAGCGCTTGCCGAGATCGCGTCACGATGATGTCTCTGCGGTGGAGTCTTCGCTTCGTTATCATGCAAGTATACCATGATGGCGCCCGCGATTCCCGGTCGGCAATGCCCCATCCAAGCCGTTCACGGCCTGCGCCCGTGCCCTGACCATGCATGATCAGGATCTCCCCGCCGCTTCCGCCGCTTCCACCTCATGTACGTAGAGATACGCCGGAAGGCCGGCATCATCCGCGCCGCGCCGCGCGTAGGGCGCGCCCGTCACCCGCACAT
>CAYYCB010000182.1:3921-6701 GCA_964469715.1 uncultured Ktedonobacterales bacterium
AGGCCGGCATCATCCGCGCCGCGCCGCGCGTAGGGCGCGCCCGTCACCCGCACATGCGCGTTCAGCGCCACATGCGTCTGCAGCTCCGCCTCGCGCGCCGCCGTATAGCGGCAGACCAGCCGCCGCGCGTGTCCTGGCGTCGTCAGGCAAAACTTCCGCCGTGCCAGGTCCAGCTCGGTGATCACCCCACTGAAGCTCGCCCGCGCCCGCCGCTTATCAGCCTCCAGCTTCGCGAGCATATGCCGCCCGGCCGGCGCGTGCAGCACGACGGGACTTCCCGGATTGATGTGATACTGATTCAGGGTGATGCGCGCCGCCTCGGCGTGCTCCTCGGGCCGCACTGTCACGCTACCAGCGCGCAGCTCGATCCCGCCCGGCTGATATGCCTCTTTGCCGGCGAGGTCCGCCAGCGCCTTCAGGGCCGGCGCCGCCTCTTCCAGCAGATCCGCGGGCTGCTCTGGCGCGCTCGCCGCGGCCATCGTATGCAGCCACATCCGCGCGGCGTCCAGTTCCCGTCCCACCAACCGCTGCGTCGCGGCCGGCACGTTTCGCAGCGCTTCCGCCAGCAGCGCCATACGCGCTTCGTCCAATATCAGCAGCGCCAGCCCGCTCTGGCCCGCCAGCGGCGCGAGCAGCGGCGCCGCGTCTGGACCCCCCAGTCCCGTCCACAGCCCATCGCGCGCCAGCGCCCCACAGATCACATGACACTCAAAGCAGCTTGGGGTCGCCGCCGCCACGACATACCGGAACGGCTGTATCTCCGCAAACTCAGAATCATCCCGCTCATAGCGGTGTCGCACCGAGGCCAGCAACAATTCGTGCAGCGCGAACAGCGCCTCGTGCAAATCGCGCAGATCCACCGCGCCCGCTGGCAGGTCCAGCGGATCAAAGCGGACGACGAGCGTGGGGTACTCGAAGGCCCCAGTGGATGTCTTGGCGTCGTCTCGCATAGTCTCGAATTCGAGGGCTCCCGACCATTCACGATCAGCACAGCGTCGCCGCTGATTATGAGTGAGCGGGAGGCGGGCGGCAATCGCGGCGGACTATTGGGGTATGACCCTCAATGCGACGGCATGAGAGGTCGCATTGGCGGCCCACGCTTGCATGCGCAGCAGTCTTACGCTATAGTGACGCTAACTCTCTGACTGCTATGCCCAGCCACGCCTCCCCGACATGTACCTTCAGCACGACTCCTCTCCATTACCGCCTACGCCATCGTGTAACCAAACGGCGTAGATCAGCCTATGTGGCTTGCGCGCAGGCGGCACCCGCAGCCAGGGTGTGACGTTCGGATGCGCGTGATCACGCGGGGTGTGTGTCCTTGTAGTCCTGTCGATCGGGAATCAGGAGGCCACTGTGAAACGTCGGATTGTGGGCATCGTGACCGTCGGAGCGGTCGCGGTCGCCATCGCGGGAGTAGGCGCCGCCGGCGCGCTGCTTCCCACCCACAAGACTGCACATGCCAGCGACGTCCAACTGGCTGTGCCGTTCACCCACCAACGCTATAACGGGCTGGACGTCCTTTCTACCAGCGGCGATGGCGGGGCGAATTCGCTTGGCGCGCTCAAGAATCCGCCGAGCACCGTCTGCTCGACGCCCACCCAGACCGACGTCAACGTCAACACGGACTGCGAGCTTGTCGCTCCCCACAACGAAACCAGCATCGCGGTCAATCCGCAGAATGCCCAGAACCTGATCGCGGGCGCCAATGACTATCAGTTGACGATCGGCACCGGCGGCCAGGTGATCGAGACCATCTATACCCGCGCGCACGTCAGCTTCGACGGCGGCAAGACCTGGACCGAGGAATCCATCACCACGCCCGAATATATGGGCACCGGCGACCCTGCCCTGGCCTTCGATGCCGACGGTAGGGCGTATCTCGCAACGCTCGGCTTAACCTTCCCGCAGGGCAACGGGCCGGGCACTACCGCCGACGTCGTCGTCTCCACCTCGACCGACGGCGGCCAGACATGGTCCCATCCTGTGGCGCGCGTTGCCACAGGCACCGGCAACCAGACGAGTCCCGGCATCTTTAACGACAAGGAATACATCGCCGCCTGGGGCCATGGCAACGCCATCGTCACCTACACCCAATTCAATGACGGTCAGGGTGGCTCGTACATCAGCTCCCCGATCTTCGCCTCCGTGACGCACGACGGCGGCACGACCTGGACGAAGCCTGTGGCGATCTCCGGTTCCGCGCCCTTCTGCCTCGGCTCCACCGGCGACACCGCCTGCGATCAGGACCAGGTCTCCGTCCCGACCGTGACGGCGGACGGCAGGATCTTCGTCGCCTACGAGAGCACGTACAACCTCGACCCTAGCAGCACGGCCTTCGGGCGCGACCAATACCTCGTCGTGCAGGTGGACCCGCAGACCGGCGCTCGCGTCGCCGGGCCGTTCCGCGTCGGGCAGCTCACCGACGGCTCCTATGACTACCCCGTGGACGCTCAGGGCCGCCCGACCTATCAGGACAGCCAGTTCCGCACGTGGTCGGCCGGCAACATCACCGCCGACCCGACCAACGCCAACCACCTGGCCGTCGTCTGGTCCGACATGCGCAACAGCAGCCTGCCCAGCAGCCCCAGCGCCTACGTCAGCAACCCGTACGCCGTCGCGACCAACTCCGACGTCTTCGCTAGCCAGTCTACCGACGGCGGCCAGACGTGGTCCGCGCCGGTGAATGTGGCGAAAGCCTCGGGCGGCGACCAGTTCATGCCGTGGGCGGCATATGACGCCACCGGCAAGCTCCGCGTCGGCTACTTCGACCGCTCCTA
>CAYYCB010000183.1:0-6557 GCA_964469715.1 uncultured Ktedonobacterales bacterium
GCGAGGAGCGGTAATAGTCCACGCAGTGACAATGGAGAGCCTCCGGGCGCGCTCAGGCGCCAGACCAGAGCATAGGGTTACGCGTTGTACTTATTCATGGCCGCGCCAGGACCGTCCATGATCCAACAAAGCGCCGCTTCGGCCGCGCGCTCGTAGGCAGCGTCCAACTCCAACTTCTCGTCGCCTCGAGGCGCGCTCAACAGAAAATCCACATTCGCGTCGCGACCGTGAATTGGGCGACCTACGCCGATTTTGAGCCGCGGAAAGGCGTTGCTGCCGAGATGCTGGATGATGGATTCAAGGCCGTGCTGGCCGCCGGCAGCGCCGTTCGCGCGCAGACGGATCTTGGCCCGCGCGAGGTCCAGGTCGTCACAGATGACGAGCAGATCGGAGAGATCGATCTTGTAGAAACGTACAAGGTCGGCAACGGCTACACCGCTGTCGTTCATGTAGGTTTGCGGTTTAGCCAGCAGCACCTTTTCAGGGCCGATCAGCCCGTTCGCAAGCACGGCCTTGCCGCGACGGCCGTCCCACTGCCAGCCTTGCTTTGCTGCCAGAATGTCCAGTGTGTCGAACCCGGCGTTGTGGCGGGTATGCTCGTAGCGCAGCCCTGGATTGCCCAGACCGACGATCAGCTTCACCCGCCCGACTCCACAAGATGATAAAGCGCGTTCTGCGGCGCGCACGACAGATAGGGCAGTCGCGTCAGCGGCTCCCCCTGCGGCAGAATGCACTGTCCGCAGCAGCTCCCATTGTATCACGGCCAGGCGGCCGAGCTGTGTAATGGACGATATTGCTGCCGAACACTACGGCGCGCTGATCACCTGATCGCCCGAAGGGACGGTTATGGCCGCGCCTGTATTGACGCTTGTGAAATCGACGGTCACGGAGCTACCGTCCTGGGACGTGGAGACGATGCGCACGGGGTTGTAGCTTGTTTTGCTCACCCAGTAGTCTACTGTGGTGGTCTCGTTGCTCGGGGCGGCGGTGCTGCTAGACGTGGTGGTAGGAACGGTCGTCGTCTCCGTGCCGTGCAGATGGTAGCACGGTGTGCCATTGATGGTTTCTTCGCCGACGAGTGTTGCATCTGGGGTGTTGAAATCGCCAATATCGGTAGACGTGCCGAGCGCGGCTGCGGGGATCTTGAGCCACTTGCCGTTGGTCTGCGCCGTCTGGACGTACGCCGAGTCGCTTGACTTGTCGACGATGAAGTTGACGGTCCCTTGTTGGCCGCTGATGACGCCGCTGAGGCTCATCTGAATTCGGTCCGGCGAGCGCGTTAGCTTGCCGTTGCCGCTCCCGCTCACAGCCTGCGCTGAACTCGCGCTACCCGACTGCAGCTTGATGTTGAAGGTGGCGTCCTTGATGCCGGCGAATCCCGTTTTGGTCTTCTGTATGATCGCCTGCGCGTCTGGGGTGGGCGTGCTGCTTGACCCTTTATTGCCGCTGGTCGTGCCGCTGGAGCCGCCGCAGGCCGCTAGCAGCATAACTCCGACAAGCATCGCTGCGTAGGTTGCCCGCGCGAGGTTGCTATGAATGCGCCTCATGCCCCTTCTCCTTCCTTCCACGCCACGTATCCCTCTGGGTAGTCTTCTCTCGCTCGTGCCATCCTCCTGCTGCTGATCTGTAGCGCGACGACTGCACGATGTGTTCCTTTGGATGTCCGGGCTTGGCGGGCCAAAAGTAGAGCATGCGCCCGCGTTGAACCAGGGCTGAGGCGCATTGTACCCGTAGGGAATCGGTTAGGATGCGATCCGACACGCGATTGCCGGTCAAAAGCGAAGTCGCCCGCATGCACTGCGGGCGACTCCATCGAACGCGACGCGCGGCTCCGGCCACCTGGAGATCTACCAGGCCGAGCTGTGGCAGTGTGACTCTACGGGTTGGATGGCAGATCCATGACTTGGTCCGCCGTCGGCAGCGTCACGGTCGCGCCGGTGTTGATGCCGGTGAACGTGATGGTGGCGTCCCCTGAGCTGCCGCCGGCGGAGTGGACGACTAACTTGTACGGGTAGTGGTTATCCTGCCGGATATAGACGTCTGCCGTGCCCGTCGTCCCGCCCTCGGTCTCCGAGCCGGTGAGATGCCACACCTGCACACCATCAACGGTCTCGGTGCCCTTCAGCGTGGCGCCGGAGATCTGACCGAAATTGGTGATCTGACTGGTGTCAAAGGCCTTGGTGAGCGAGTCGAATGAGCCGCTGCCCGATTGTTTGATCCACTTGTCCGTCGGGAGGCCAGGGATAAATGCGGAATTGAACTTCACGTATGTCGTGTTGGTGGCGGAATCTTCGATCACGTCGAATGCGAGTTGCTGCCCACTCGTGGTGAGATTCATCGTGACCTGCGCCCGCTTCGGTGAGGTCGTGATGACACCGCTGGCATCCCCTGAGACGTCGGTGCCCGATGAACTGCCGGAGAGCGTCATCTTGAAGGATATGTCCTTGTACTGCACCTTCTGGACGCTCGCGAGGATCGTCGCAGCGTCGGGGGTTGGGGTAGGCTTCGCGGCGCCGACGCCCGATACCCCGCAGGCGCCCAAGGCGAGCATGCCGGCCACCGCGAGCATCCCGCTCGCCCAGCATGAGGCTTTACGTCGCGTCAGCATTGTGATTCACTCCTGTCCGTGTGCCCTGCGCTACCTCAGCAGTAGGGGCCCAAACATTCTAGCACGACCGCCTGGTTGTGTACAGACGACAACTCAGCTATTGTGTGTGATGCCTGGCAACACCCCAAATGTTTCCACGGTGGCCAGCGGACATCGGAAGCTATGTCGTACGATAATCGGGCAGCCAGGCTGCCCTTGAGGAGGCGAAGCACCATGCCGCTCGATCCCGGTCTTCTCGGCCACGAGACGACTCCCGAGACAGGGACGATTCATCGCGAGGACATCCGTCGCTTCGCGGATGCGGTGGGGGACCATAGTCCCATCTTTCGTGACGCGGAGGCTGCCAGGCGGGCGGGGTATGGAGACGTGCCTGCGATGCCCACCTTCGTGACGCGTTTCCGCATACCGTTCGCAGAAGCGGGGTTAGATCCCGAACGCAGCCAGGTGTTGCACGGCGAGCAAGAGTACACATATGAGCGGCCGCTTGTAGCGGGCGAGGCGCTGACCGTGCGCCACCGCGTCGCGACGATGCGCACGGCTGCCGGCGGCACGATGACCATTCTGACCTTGGATCAGCTCGGCGACGATGCCGATGGGAACCGCGTCGTGACGGGACGCGCGACGGTCATCGTGCGCGAGGGGGCACCCAACGCAGCGGCGGCGCAAGGTGGCTCTTCCAAATCGAAGCCGGCGCCAGTTCCGCAGGGCGAACGCATCCAGGAATTGACGAAGCGTGTGACACAGGAACAGATCAACGCCTATGCCGATGTCAGCGGCGACCATAATCCTATCCACGTCAATCCTGAGGCGGCGCGTGCTGTCGGGCTGGACGGCACCATCGCGCACGGCATGCTAAGCATGGCCTTTCTCGGTCAATTGCTCACGGATTGGCTAGCCTCGCGACCATCAGGCGGCGGATACGTTGCCCGTCTTCGTGTGCGTTTCCAGGGGATGGTGCGGCCGGGTGACACGCTGACCTGCCAGGGTGCGCTGGCGAAGCGCGCGGACGAGCGCCAGTCAGTTGACGTCTGGATCGATAACCAGCGCGGCGAACGCGTCATCTCTGGCGACGGTGACGTCATTATTGCGGCGAGCTAAGCTTCGCCCTCGCGACCACGACGGTCAGCCCGGCGTCCGACGACGAATGCGCTGCCGCCCGCGATGATCAGAGCCGCGCCTGTTATTGGCACGATAGGCAGTTGCGCCCCTTCAGTTTCGCCTTCGCTGATTGGGGCGGCGTGGTTCCCGTCTGAAGGCGTCGGGCCGACCGTCGTAGTCGTAGGGTTTCCGTCCGGTGCGGCGCTCGCGTTGCCAGGGAATTGCGCACCCTGCGGTCCAGCCGTGCCTCTCGCCGAGGGATATGTGGCCGTCGCAGGGGAGCGGGACGCCGCGGCTCCGAAGCTAGGGGCGCTGGCAGTGCTCGTGCTTCCCGCTGGTGAGTGAAGCAAAGCGGTCCCGAGCAGCAACGCCACCCCAGCCGCAGCGGCGATTCCGCCGAGCCATTCTACGGCGCGCGCCAGGCGAATGCCCTGATGGGGCGACGGCTGGCCGCGCACAACTCGCGCCGGTTGGCGCATGGCCGGCGTGTCCTCAGGGATGGCGAAGGAGCGCTCAAGAGGAGGCGACTGCATGACGTTCAACATGGCTTTCAGCGCGCGCAGGTCAGCAAGCGCCGCCTGGCAGCGAGCGCATGTGGCCAGATGGGCCTCCAGCGTGGCAGAAGCAGGCGCTTCGAGCTCTCCGTCGGCATAGGCCGACAGCAGTTCGTATTGAGCTTCCCAATCCGCCGCGTGAATCTCGTCAACAGTCATTAGTCCGCCTACTCACGCTCAAAGGTCTCATGGTCGCGATTCTGCCCAGCGGCAGGACGCGGTGAACGCCCGAAAAGTTCCGGCTTGCGCAAGAGCGTGTCGCGCATGTGACCGCGTGCCCGTGCGATGCGCGATTTCACGGTGCCAAGCGAGGTGCCCATGACATTGGCGATCTCCTCGTATGGCAGCCCTTGTACATCACTCAAGATGAGTGCGAGCCTCTGCTCCGGTTGGAGGGAAAGCAGGGCACGCTGGATGTGGTCTACGACTTCTGATCGTAGGGCCACCGCCTCGGGATCCCAGACCGTGTCGGAGAGCGCCGCGGCGAGCCGGCCGTCAGGCGGGCGATCACGGCCGTCCTCGTCGTCGGCATCAAGCGCGGCCTCCAGTGAGATCGCGGGGTGCCTGGCATGCGCGCGGAAGTGGTCGAGGCAACCATTGCTCACAATGCGCAGGAGCCAGGGCTTGAACGAGGCGCCGCGGAAGGCGCCGATGCCGCGAAAGGCCGAGATGAAAGCATCCTGGGTGATGTCGGCGGCGAGGTCGCGATCACCCAGCATGCGCAGTGCGAGTGCGTAGGCGCCGGACTGGTGAAGCTCTACCAGCCGGTTGAAGGCCACGCGGTCGCCGCGCTGGCTCCGCTCGACCAGCGCCAGCTCGAAATCCTTCGACACCTCATTACCGTTCGTACCCATGCCCATGCCGCCTCCGTCCTGAGCCGAAGGTAGTGTAGCCGAAGCAGACGATGGGTACAACCTGGGATTCCGGGGATTACACGACCGCGGCCTCGCCAGCGCGTGTCAGAAGAGTGGCCTCGACGAACCGATCTAATTCTCCATTGAGATAGCCGGTCGTGTCCCCCTGCTCGGTGCCTGTCCGGTGGTCTTTCACGAGGTTGTAGGGATGGATAGTGACGGTGCGAATCTGATTACCGAAGTCGGCCTCCACATGGGCGCCCTTCAGTCGTGCGGCCTCGCGCTCGCGCTCCTCGATCTGCAGCTCGTACAGACGGGATTTGAGCACGCGCAGAGCGACCTCGCGGTTCTGAATCTGCGAGCGCTCGTTCTGACACGTGACAACGATGCCTGTTGGCTTGTGGCGCATGCGGACCGCGGAATCAGTCTTGTTGATGTGCTGGCCGCCCTTTCCGGTAGAGCGGAAGGTATCCACTTCTATGTCTTCGGGACGGACCACGATCTCAATTGGGTCGTCGCCGATATCGGGCATAATCTCCACCTTGGCGAAGGACGTTTGGCGGCGGTGGGCTGAGTCAAAGGGCGAGAGCCGGATGAGCCGATGGGCGCCCGCCTCGCCGCGCAGATAGCCGTAGGCATACGGCCCCTGCACGCTAAACGTCGTGCTCTTGATTCCCGCTTCTTCACCTGGCATCTCGTCGAGCAGATCAACGCTGTAGTCACGCGACTCTGCCCAACGCATGTAGGCTCGCTGGAGCATCTGCACCCAGTCCTGAGCATCGGTGCCACCATTGCCGGCGTGAATTGAGACGATAGCCGACTTGGAGTCGTGCTCGCCGCTAAGCAGTAGCTTGAAGCGTTGCTTGTCCAGCGCCTGCTCTATGGCGGCAGCCTCCGCTTCGATCTCCGCCTGAAGCGCCTCGTCCGGCTGTTCCGTAAGCATCTGCGCAAGTTCGGACACGTCTGCAGCGCGCGCTTTGAGCGACGTCATCGTCGAGACTTCGTCCCGCAATCGGCTCAAAAGCTGCATGGCACGCTGAGCGTTGGTCCGGTCCCCATAGAAATCTGGGGCGAGGGACTGCTGTTCTATCTCCTCTATTTGCCGCTGCTTGCCGGCCAAGTCAAAGATGCACCGCCATTTCCTCGGCGCGGCGGCGCAAGGCCTCGATGCGATTGGTCAAATCACTCATATTGTTCCACTTGCTGACGTATTGCTGAAAACGGACATTCCCGTCCCACGTGTTTCACGAGGCGCGAGCGTCATGGTGTTCGCTAGCGACCACTATGGTAGTGTAGCACAAACCAGCGGGCGACCGGCCTTGTTACCGTGACCGCAATGCTTCACATAATGCAGTTGACATGCCTGCCGGTGCATGATACAATCGTTGGTGCGTCGCGGGGTAGAGCAGTGGTTAGCTCGTCGGGCTCATAACCCGGAGGTCG
>CAYYCB010000184.1:0-6468 GCA_964469715.1 uncultured Ktedonobacterales bacterium
CGCGTCACGAACCAGGGCGGCGTGGGTTTGACTTTGAATGGCGCGCGCAGCACGCTCTTCTGCGGGCGAGAGAACATGAGCGTGTTGTGGACGACGCCCGTGCCCGATTGGATGTTGCCGAGCGTATGGCCGGGATAAGCGCCCCACGTCGTACAGCCGAGCACGAAGTTCGTCCCACCCCAGTAGTTGAGACCTACCGTGCCGTAGCGTAGATCGGCGACCGCCCGCTCGACCGCAGCCTTCGTCCCCGCCTCTTTCAGCGATTTCGGGTGGACGATGAGCGTGGCGTTGAGCGTGCCCCAGACGCGCTCGTTGCAAAGCGAGACGGCGCGGTCCAGAAACTCCGCGGTGTTCGCCGCCGGCAGCGCCGTCTCGGCGAAGATGCTGCAGAAGGCCTCGGTGGTGTAGACCATGTCGTCGGTGGCCTCAGGCGAGACGCCGGCGATGAGCATCCAGGGCAGCTCGCCATCCTTCGCGCCGCCGAGCTGCACCGCCTCGGGATGCGCCGCGAGGAAGGATTGATAGCGGTCGGCGGCGCCGGGATAATAGGCGGCGCGCGGCGGCGTCTCCGCCAGGATCGCGCGCACTCGCGCCAGAAACTGCTCGCGCTGCGGCCAGCCCGCGTGCGTGATGATGACGCGCGTGGCGTTGCAGTTGAAGCCGGCGTTGTTCGTGAGCATGCTCGCGACGTGTGCCGCCTGATACTCGATGTCGCCGGTGCTCCAAGCGCCCGGCGCCACGATTACCGGGCTGACGTTGCCCAGCTCGCCAGTGATGCGCTTATCCAACAGCGGCGTGCCGGCTGCCTTGCGCGCGGCGCCCTCCGTCCCCGTGCCGAAGACGATGGCGTCGAAGGTTTTGTCGGAGCCGGTGATGTGGATCTCGTCCACCCCCGGATGTTGACACAGATAGGCGCCCTCGGCCGCGCCACCGTAGATGATGCGCAGATATCCCTGCTCGATCAGCGCCCGGAAGCAGTCCTCCATCAGCGGGCCGAGGTAAGCGTTGACCGGGTTGCACTTGAAGACGACCACCTGGTCCTCGACAAAGAGCTTGTAGAAGGCGTCGGCCGGCCCAATGCTCGATACGTTGCCCGCGCCGAGCACCAGCGCGACCTTGCCCGCGTGCTCCTTCTCCTGGTATGCCAGCGCCTGGGTGCGTGGCAGCTCGGCGGCGGTGACGCCCGGCTCCATCCACACTTCGGCGGTAAGCCCAGTGAAGAGGATCGCGTCGTAGCTGTTCGTCGGAAAGACCCGCGCCACCACCTGACCATCGGCCCGCGTGGAGACCGGGCCGGGGATGGACGGGATCCCGCGCCGCTCGATGTCGCGCAGCGACTCGCGCAGCAGCCGCAGATTGCGCGTGAGGGTGTAAGGGCCGGTCCCCCATTCCTCGCCGGCTGTGAAGGACTCCGGCGAGATGCGCTTGCCATGCAGGCACGCGGCCACCCAGCGCGGCGCGACCGCCTGGAAGTCCCGGATCAGGCGATCCAGCAGGGTGATGCGCTCGCGGACGGAGACCCGGACCCAGACGTCTTTGCGTGCCTGGAGAGCGGAGATGGCGGCATCCATCGCTTCCTGGGAGGTTGGCGCGACGTCGCTCGCGGCGACTGGGAACTGGAATGAGCCAGCACGGGTTGTGGACACCATGCGAGATTCCTCCAACCGCAGGGTGCGCGGCCAATCCAGGCGTCACGCGCCTCCCGCTCGACCCCAGCAGTATATATCATGGGGTGCCGCGATTCGCTATCGCCATATCCTCCGCACCGCACGCGCTCAGTAGCGGATCCTCCTCAGCGGCTCTGCGTTTGGTCGTCACGAAAGGGACAGTGGGAGCGTGAACCAGAACGTCGAGCCTGCCCCAGGCATACTCTCCACGCCAACCTCGCCGCCGTGCTGTTCTACGACGGCCCGGCAGTAACGCAGACCGACGCCCAAGCCACCGCCCTGGCGTTCGGCGCCTGCGGCTCGGTAGTAGCGGTCCCAGATTCGGCGCAGCTCCGCATGGGGTAGGCCCGGACCCTGGTCGCGCACGCCGATTCGCGCCTGGCCGCCCTCGCGCCGTGCGGTCACGACGACGGGTTGGTCGTCTGCCGAGTATTTGAGCGCGTTGTCGATGTAGTTGGCGATCACCTTGCCCATACGATGGGCGTCCGCGACGACGGGCAGCGCGCCGCCGGCCGGCTTGAGCTCGATGCGTCGCTCAGGATGAAGCTTCCGCTGCGCGGCGACCGCGTTGGCGACGATGCGGTCCAACCGGCACGGCTTGGTGCGTAGCCGCAGGCCACCCGCCTCGATAAGCGAGTCCTCAAGCAGATCTTCGACAAGGTGTTCGAGTCGTTCGATTTCGTGCAGTGAGCGGTCGGCAAGACGCGCCATACGGTCAATGTTGCCGCCTGATATGCCGGTCGTCGCATCCTCGCCGTTGGGGCCTTTGGCTCCCTTTGTGAGGCTCCGATGGAGGCTCTGGAAGGCGAGCTTGAAGGTAGTGATGGGCGTCTTGATCTCGTGGCTGACGATGCTCAAGAACTCGTCCATCCGGCGGTTCGTCTCCTGCAGCGAGAGCACCTGCGCCGCCGCCTCGGTGCGTTCCCGCAGCAGGCGCTCACGGTCCATCGTCAGCGCGGCGAGCTTGCCGATTGCCTGCGCCAGCGCCTGACGCTCACCCGTCATCTCTTGCGGCTCGGCGTATCCGATGCCCAGTATGCCGACTGGCTTATCGGCCACTGCCATCGGGGTGACGAACATCTGGAGCGGGCCCAAGCTGTTTCGTGCGTAGCGCGGATACCGCTCGAAGTCGAAGGGAAACAGGTCGCCAGCCCGAAGCTGGGCGAGCAGCCCGGGCTCCAGGCCCGTGAGCAGCCCGATATCGTCGATGTCCTTTCGGATCTGCCGTTCCTCGGCCGGCGTCACGCCCAGGATGGGGCCGACGCGGTAGATCTGTGTATCCAGATCCAAGGCGATGACGATAATCTGATCGCAGCCAAGCACCGTCCGGGCAAGCTCCGCCAGCCGGTAGATTGCCATGCTGCCGCCGGTATTCTGCTCGTTCTCTCGTTCGCTGTCGTCTCCGGCGACCATCGCCTGTGCCATCGCAAGCAGCGCTTCAAGTGCCTCTCGCGTCCGGCGCTCAAGTGCCCGCAGTTTGCCAACGTCGCGCATCACGCCTACCGCGCCGGCAATCTCTCCGTTGGGATCCCGTAGGGGCGCGCCGAGGACGTTGACGAGCAGCTCTGTGCCGTCGTACGCGTACATGCGCACGTCGACGGCGGTATCCGCCGTAAGCAGCTCGCCACGGAGCATGCGCCGCATCGGCGTCTCACTCTCAGGGAAAGGCTGCCCCGCTCCGTCACGCAGGTCGAGCGGATGGGCCAGGTTGCGGAGCGGACTCTCCTGCCAGTTCTCTGGGAACGACCCACGCATCATCCGGAGGGCTGCCTGGTTCGAGCGAAGGACGTATCCTTTTCGGTCGACGAGGACAACGGCATCGGTCTGAGCCTCGAAGATCGTTTCGAGCTGTGCCGCTTGCTCCGCTAAGCGTTGTTCCATCGCGCGCCGCTCGGTCACGTCGCGAAGCACGGCCACTCCGCCGGTAATCATCCCTTCCGCGTTGCGGATGGGCGATCCTTGCAAACTGACCAGGACGGTGCGACCATCGAACGCTTGCAGGCGCAGGTCGAGGGCGCCCGCGCCCGCGAACGTCTCTCCATTGAGGATGCGGCGGATCGGCTCCTTGTCACTGCCGATGGGATGCCCATCTATGCTATAGATCGCGAGCTGCCGCGTGCGCTCGTCCAGGGGCAGGTCCGACCACTCGGGGCGCAGATGTGCCGCCAACAAGTTGCGATAGGCCGCGTTGCGGTGGAGTGTGCGGCCCTCGCGATCGACGAGCACGACACATTCCGTCATGGCGTCGAAAAGCGCCTGGAGGTGGGAGGCGCGCTCCTCCGCCTCGCGCCGCGCCTGTTGCGCGGCATCGAACGTGCGCGCCCGGTCAATTGCGATGGCCACTCGATCCGCGACGAGCTGCAAGAGCTGAATCTCTTTCTCCGCGAAGTGCCTCCGGGTCGCCGTGGCGACGAAAATCTCGCCGAGCACGCGCTCCTGCATGAGGAGCGGCACACTAAGGAGCGAGCGGGCCTTCGCACGTGTCGCCGGGAGGGCCAGATCGGCCGATGAGAGATCATCCAGCACGATTGCCGTTCCCGCGGCGGCTGCCCGGCCAAGTGGCCCATCACCGATTGGAATGCGAAGGCCGAGCACGTAGGGATGCGCGAAGCCGACGATTGCCCGAATCTCAAGAAACTGATCTTCGGGAACCGTGAGCAGCACGCCCGCTATGTCGGCGGCGAGCGCCACCGTGAGGCGGTCGAGCGTTTCGCGGAGCACGTCGTCAAGGTGGAGGCCGCTGAGCGCTGTGTCGGTCACCGTCTGCAAGGCACGCAGGTCGCGCGAGGCAATCTCCGCCTGGATGCGCGCAGCCTGCTCCCGTGCCAGAGAGCGAGCGCGGTCCTCCTCCTGGCGTTTGCGCGCGTCGATGTCGGCGACAAGCACGATGAAATAGTCGGGTTGTCCCGCCGCGTCACGCACGAGAGAGATGGCTAGCTCAACCCAGACGAGATCGCCGTCCCGCCGGATGTAGCGTTTCTCCTGTGTGTAGGTGGCGATCTGGCCTTCCACGAGCTGCTGGATCAGGTCACGGTCCGTATCCAGGTCGTCGGCATAGATGATGTCTCTGGAGGTGAGCGAGAGCAGCTCGGCACGGGTATAGCCGACAATTGAGCAGAATTTGTCGTTGACGTGGAGCCAGCGCCCATCCAGTTGGACGTGCGCCACGCCAATCGCCGCCTGCTCGAACGTGGCTTGAAAACGCTCGTTGCCGCGCCGCACTTCGTCTTGGAGTCGTGTTCGCTCCGTCATGTCGGCGAAGGTGAGCACCGCGCCAATGATCTGCCCATCCAGGCGAATCGGCGCGCTGGTGTAGCGCACGGGGATCGTTGTCCCGTCGCGCCGGCTGAAGGTGCTGCGTTCGCTCAAAGTGGTGACGGCTTCGACCAGCGAGCACAGAAGCCCACACTCCGCAGGGTTCGTCGCGTCACAGGCCGTCGCCCGCGCATGGAGCTTCTCATGCAGGTCCTTGCCCAGAAGCTCGGCCGTCGACCATCCAAGGAGCGAGGTGGCTGCGGGATTGACGAAGGAGACACGTGACGCATGGTCTACCGCCACCAGCCCATGCCCGACGCTGTCCGTGATGGCCCGAGTGAATTCGAGCTGGCGCCGTAGGTGGGCATAGGCGCGGCCCTGGTCTGCCTGTGAGGCAGTCGCCAGCGGTTGCGAACGCGAAGCGCGCTGGTTACGAGTCCCTCTCTCACGGAAGGCGAGGATGGACGATTCAGCCGGTTCCTCGGCGTGCGCGAAGGATTCAGATGGCGCGCGATCGGCGGTCAATGCCGCGAGCTGCGCGCGCACCTCTCGCAGCTCGGCCAGGAGCTGGCGGCGTGACTTCCGCGTATCTGTCCGGTCGTCGTGGCCGGTGTCCGTTTGACCCTCTGGTGCGCCGGGCACCGAGCGAGGGGTGGTAGGAGGCTGGCCGTCCATCGCGTCCTCGCGTCTTGACTTCGGTATCCTTAGGTGCCTACAACCTATACCTGCTGTACCTGGCGAGGGGATGTCTCAATCCTACATGTGGCCCATTGCATACACAGGAAACTGCGGCAAGTTTGTTGCGGCCAATACAGGCGAGGGCCGTTATACCATCACTTCGCGACGCGTGTCAAACGAGAAACTGCCCTGGATTCTGCTGAGTGACGGTGAATCCGGTGTATGTGCGTGCCTTGTCCTTGCCGTTACTGACGAAATCCATCCTTGATGAGGTGGCGCGGGAAGAATGCGCGCCGCGAGCGCGTGCCGGTCAGCCCACCTTGCGCGATGGATGCGGCTCGACCTCCCGCCCGGTCACGCGCACGACGCCGAGCTTGCCCTCGAAGGCGTCATGGATGCGCGCCCGTGTGTGGCCGCGCATCGGGGCGGGAAGCTCCTCCCGGGCGAAGAAACCGACTTCCATGATCTCGGCATTCGCGCGCCACGGACCTCGCGCTGCCGCCACGGTGTGGAAGCAGAGGGCTAGAGTATCGCGGGCGGGTGCGGAGTAGACGCCGATCAGTTCGCCCACCGTGACGTGGTAGCCCGTCTCCTCGCGCACCTCGCGCACCAGCGTCTCGATTGGTGTCTCACCTTGCTCCATACGACCACCGGGCAGGGCCCACCTGCGCTGGCCCGACCGCTGGCGGACGCACAGGATCCGTCCCTCGGCATCGAAGACCGCCGCGAACACTCCTACAACCGGCATGGTTCCACGCCCTTCATCGGCCTGGGCTTCCGCAATGTCGCACCAGCAGGCGTCCCTAGTCGGCGCCGACCTTGCGTATGCCGCCTACTATTCGCACGTTGAGACGGGCGGTTGCGCGGA
>CAYYCB010000185.1:0-1800 GCA_964469715.1 uncultured Ktedonobacterales bacterium
TGGATCTGGGACGCCGACTTCGAGCGCATGGCCGGCCTGGCGGCGCGCGTCACGGCGGCGGGGCTGCGCGCCTACGACCTCGGCCTCCGACTCAAGTATGCCCAGGTCGAACACGTGGATATCGTCCCTGACATCGTGCAGGCCTTGCACCGCGCGCTCGACGCGACACCGGCCGGCGGCTCCCTCTGCGTGGTGCCCACGTACACGGCGCTGCTGACGGTGCGGGCCGAGCTTGAGCGCGAGGGATACGCAGCGCATTATTGGGAGCAGCGCGATGTCTGATACAGGCGAGCGGGGCCAGGTTCTGACGCTGGGTCATCTCTACCCCGAACAGCTCAACATCTACGGCGACCGCGGGAACATCCTGACCTTCACGCGGCGCTGCCAGTGGCGCGGCATCACATTGCGGGTCGTCGCGCTGGATCTGGGCGACGCGCTGGAACCCGAGAAATACGATCTGCTGTTCGTCGGGGGTGGCCAGGATAAGGAACAGGTCGAGGTCGCGCGTGACCTGCGCGAGCGCAAAGGCGATGCCCTGCGCGCGGCTGTGGAGGCCGGCATGCCGGTGCTGGCCGTCTGCGGCGGCTACCAATTGATGGCACGCTACTACCAACCCGCCGAGGGGCCACGCCTCGACGGCGCCGGCATCTTCGACGCCTGGACCATCCACAAGGGCAAGGCAGTGGCGCGCTGCGTCGGCAACGTCGCGCTGCGCTGGGGCGAGCGCACGCTCGTCGGCTTCGAGAACCACGGCGGCCGCACCTACCTTGGGCCTGACGCCAAGTCGCTTGGCCGTGTGCTCGCCGGACACGGCAACAACAGCGAAGATGGATTCGAGGGCTGCGTCGTCCACAATACGTACGGCACCTACCTGCACGGCTCGCTGCTGCCGAAGAATCCGCATCTGGCCGACCACCTCCTTCAGATCGCGCTCGACCGGCGCTACGGCGCCGGGGCGGTTCCGCTCGCGCCACTCGACGACACGCTGGAGTGGCAGGCACATGGCGCGATGCTCGGCCGGCTGGGCGTCGCGTCCGGCGCGCATGACGGCGTGCCCGCGGGTACAGGCGCGCGGTAGGGGCGGAGTCCATTGCCGCTGGCGCGAATGTGGGGCGACCGGGCGCCGCAGGTATCGCCGAAGATACAACGCGGCTCCGTCGCCGCCCGTATATGGGAGTAGACGGCCAATTCCTCGCGGCCAGCTACGGCGCACGACGTACTCCCGCAGTATCGGCAAGCTGACGAAATGGTCTGCATGTCGATGGTCGCGGTATAGTCTGTTAGAGCATTGTCCAAATACCAAGCGGCACCTGGCACATCATCTGCTATACCTCGTGTGTACAGATGGACGTGACTCTGCCTATCCGAGAGATCGCCTCATGGCCCAAGCAGTTGCCCCGAGTCTAGGGGTAGCCGACTCCTCGCCGCGCTCGCGGCGGGCGTCACTCCATGGAGGAGGTGCGCCCAGGCGGGCGCAGTGGCGCTGAGTCGGGACAGCACCCCAACCCTCGGGACGCTATAGTAGCGGGGGGTGTCGCCGTGAACCAATACGAAGACCTACTCGTCGATGCTTTGCTGGACCGGGGCTTCAGCGTTGAAGAGGCGGAACGCCTCATCGCGCTGCAGGATCGCGTGGAGCGCGAACGCCTCGAAGACGAGGAACGGCGCGTATTCGCCCAATGGCTTGCACGCCTCATGTCCGAGGAACACTGACGTAATTCCATCGCCACTGGCGCGCGACCGCGGCTGACACCGGCAGGTCACGCGCCTTTTTCATGTCCACCACGAGTTGTTACGCTC
>CAYYCB010000185.1:1900-6439 GCA_964469715.1 uncultured Ktedonobacterales bacterium
CCGCCCTCCTCTCGCGGACGTCAGTGTCCGCCGTGGCACGAAAGTAGCGAACGAGAGCGGCGCTTATGTGGGCGCATGCTCACGGGAACGGGAAGCGACTGACACGCCGACGACCGCTCCCATGAATCCGGACACGAGCGACACTTTCCGCGCAAGGATCAATGCGCCGTAACGCGACGCTAATTCTTTCGAGCACAGGAGGGACGCGCGATGAAGGCCGTCGTGATGGCCGGCGGAGAGGGCTCGCGCCTGCGGCCCCTGACAGTGACCCGACCTAAGCCCATGGTGCCCATTGTCGGGCGTCCCGTCATGGAGCACATTCTCAATCTGCTCAAGGCGCACGGCATCACCGAGGTCGTGGTGACGGTGCATTATATGCCGAGCGCTATCGAAGACTACTTTGGCGACGGTACGCAGTTTGGGATGCACATTTCGTATTCGCGCGAGGAAGTGCCGCTGGGCACGGCGGGCAGCGTGAAGAACGCGCAGAACCTGCTGGACGAGCCGTTCCTCGTGATCAGCGGAGACGCGCTCACCGACTTCAACCTCACCGACATCATCAACTATCACAACGAGAAAAAATCACTTGCCACGCTCACGCTGGCCCACGTCTCGAATCCGCTGGAATACGGCGTCATCATCACGGACGACCGCGGCCACATTCGCCAATTCCTGGAGAAACCGAGCTGGGGCGAGGTGTTTAGCGACACCATCAACACGGGCATCTACGTCCTCGATCCCAAGATCTTCGACTACATGCCCACCGACAAGCCCTACGACTTCAGCCAGGAGCTTTTCCCCTTCATGCTGAAGAAGGGCGACCCCATCTACGGCTACATCGCCAGCGGCTACTGGTGCGACGTGGGCAACCTTGCCGAATATATGCGCGCCAACGCGGACGTGCTCCAGGGTAATGTCAACGTTCCGCTCACGGGCACAGACCAGGGCGGCGGCGTTTGGGCGGAGGAAGGCGTGGAGATCGCGCCGGACGCGCAGATTTTCGGCCCGGTCTTCCTGGGACACGACTGCAAGATCAAGAGCGGCGCCATCATCCACGGACCCAGCGCCATCGGCCACTACACCATCGTGGACGACCGGGCGCAGATCGACCGCAGCGTCGCCTGGAACAACTCGTACATCGGCGAGCGGGCGGAGCTGCGCGGCGCGTTGGTCGGCACCTCGACCAGCATCAAGAGCAAGGCCGTGCTCTTTGAGGGCGCCGTGATCGGCGACCATTCGGTGGTGGACGAGAGCGCCATCATCCAGCCGGGCGTCAAGATCTGGCCGAACAAGGAGATTGAGACCGGCGCCGTCATCACCACGAGCCTCATCTGGGGCTCACAGGGCCGGCGCGCGCTCTTTGGGCGCTTCGGCGTGACGGGCCTGGTGAACGTAGACATCACGCCCGAGTTCGCCGCCAAGCTGGGCGCGGCCTACGGCGCGGTGCTCGCGAAGGGATCGAGGGTGGCCGTTAACCGCGACGACCACCGCACGCCGCGCATGGTGAAGCGTGCCGTCATCTCCGGCCTACCCTCCGCCGGCGTCAACGTATGGGACCTGGAGGCGGTGCCGCTGCCCGTCGCGCGCTACTACGTCCGCACGACCGACTGCACGGGCGGTGTACACATCCGGCTCTCGCCCTTCGATCCGCGCATTATCGACGTCAAATTCATCGACGCCAGCGGCCTCGACATCAGCAAGAACATTGAGCGGAAGATAGAGAATCTCTTTTTCCGCGAGGACTTCCGCCGGGTCTACCTCGACGATATCGGCACCATCGCCTATGCGCCGAACGTCAAGGAAACCTATACGTCGGCCTTCATGAAGCAGATCGACATGGAGGCCGTGCGTAAGCGCCGCTTCCGCCTGGTGGTGGACTACGGCCAGGGCGCAAGCGTGGATGTGATGGCGCCGATTTTCAACGCGGCCGGCGCCGACGTCATCGCGCTCAACGCCACCCGCGACCAGAACCGCTACTCGCGCTCGCTCGACGACTTCGACCACGACATGCAGACCCTGGCCCAGATCACAGGCACGCTCAAGGCCGACCTGGGTGTGCGCATTGATACGGGCGGCGAGCGCATCTATGTGGTGGACGACCGCGGCCAGATTCTCGACGGCGGCAAGCTGCTCGCGGCGATGGCAGACCTCATGCTGCGGCGAGGCGACGGCGGCCGGGTCGCCATTCCGGTGACGGCGCCAAGCGTCGTGGAGACAGTGGCGGAGAAGCATCGCGGCAAGGTCGTCTACACGAAGGTGATGTCCTACGCGCTCACCAGCGCGGCGGCCACGCCGGGGATGGTGATGGTGGGCGACGGAGCGGGCGCGTTCGTCTTCCCCGAGTTCCACCCGGTTTTCGACGGCATGTTCGCCGCGATGAAGCTGCTCGAAGCGATGGCGCGTTACGACACCAAGCTTTCCGAGGTGGTGAGCGGCCTGCCGCCCTATCACCTCATCCGCACGCAGGTGAATTGCCCGTGGGAATACAAGGGCAAGGTGATGCGCATCCTCAGCGAGCAGTATCGCGAGCGGCGCGAGGAGCCGATTGACGGCGTGAAGATCGATCTCGGTCCAGAGGAGTGGGTGCTCGTGCTGCCCGACGCCGACCGGCCGCTCTTCCACGTCCTGGCCGAATCCCGCTCTCGCGACTCGGCACAGGCGCTGGCCGATAAGTACGCCCGTGTCGTCAGCGGCTTGCAGCACTGATACCCGTTCCCGACGGCCATGAGGAAGCCCCGCGACAGGCGATATGCCGCGCGGGGCTTCCTCTGTATGGGGTGGGGCCGGGTAGACTATACCGCCTGCTGGATTGCGGCGCGGAGCACTTTATCGGGGCACATGCCGGGGAAGGTGCGCTCGTAGCAGACCATGCAGTAGTCGCCCTCACGGACGTCGCCTTCTTCGCCGGTGCCGTAGTAGGTGATGGTATGCGGGTCGCAGGCGTCGTGGCCGCACGGTCGCCGTGCGACGGTGCCATCGCGGTGGGGTAGCTGGTGGGGAAACTGTTCGATGTAGCACGCACCTGCGGCGTGTGTCTCGGCGGGTTGCATAATCGCTCCTCGTGAGATCTCGTCGGATTCAGGATGGGCAAATCAGCAAGAAAGGGCAGTTCTGGCACATGCTCGGCTCGGGCCGCGGCTCAAACTCGCCACGTCCAATGCCGTCGAGGGCATCGTGGAGCTGCTCGGAGAGCCGCACGCGCTTGCGGGCGTCGAGCGCCAGCGGCTGCACCTCGCCGGTCGAGAGATTATGCTCCAACGTCTCCACGCGCCTGCGGCCGCCCTGCTGCTCAGCGGCCAGCGCGTAGAAGAGCGAGCGTAGGTCGGCGTCCGGCTTGCGGGAGGTGCGACCGAGCCGGTGGCGAACAAAACGCACCGGGGAGTCACCCGACACCACGCCGTGTCTGGCGCCTTTGGCCGTATTCCCCGCCTCGCCACCGGCAGCATGCTCGATGCGGTCCAGCGTCACGGGTATATCGTGCCGGCCGACACGCACTAGGATGGTACGCTCGTACTCCGCGGCCGTCGAGGATGGCCGGCGTTCTCCGCTTGGCTGCTCCATCGCCGCGAAGCGCGACCACGCTTGCTCGACAACCTCGCGCCCGTGCCGCCGGTAGACCTCCTCGAACGGCTCGGCGTCTGGCAGCGGCAGTTCTAATTGCTCAACCGTCTCCTCGCGCCGTTCGACGGTACGCGCCGCGGACCAGTTCCGCTCGAAGAGATCGAGCGCATCCGCTAGCGAGGCGGGAGCCGTGCGGGGAGCGTCCTCCCCTACGACGTCGGCGGGGAGCGAGGCGCTCTGGCCGTCCTCCAAGACACGCAGCGTATCGTGAAGGGAACGGCGCAGTGTTGCCACACCCATCTCACGTGGGCGCAGGCCATACACGTATTTGTAGGCGTACTGGCGGGGGCAGCGGGTGTAGATTTCGATGGCCGATGGGCTGAGCGCGGTGGCCTGCTCGGCCGCTGGCGCCATTTCCGGCAGGGCATTCCGGACGACCTCAGGCATGTCGGGCGCAGTCCACTGCGCCACGGCGAGATGTTCACCCAGGCGCTCGCGTAGCGGTGTGAGGAACGGCGAGGGTCGGTAGCTCATGCGGCCATAGCGAGCGGCAGAGCTGAGGATCAGCTCGTCGCGGGCACGCGTTAGGGCCACGTAGAAAAGACAGGCCTCCTCAAGCAGGTGCGCGTCGGGCGCGGACTCCGCGGCGGCCTCGTCGTCGAGCGTCGGCGGCAGCGGCGCGAGCGCCCCGCGCCGCTGCGTGGGGAAGCGCCGGTCGGCCAACCCCGGCAAGTAGACGACGGGGAACTCCAGGCCTTTGCTGCCGTGGACCGTCAGGACGCGCACGCCGTCGCCGAGCGCCGCTAGCGCCTCATCCACCGCGGCGCCACCCTCCTGGCGCAGAAGCCCCAGAACGTGGACGTAGTCGAGGAAGCCGGCCCAATCGGCTCCCGCATGCGCCTCTACCTCGCCCGCGCGCTGGTCGTCGAAGGCGCGCGCAAGCAGCAGGAGCTGCGCCACCTGCATCGCGGCGGCGCA
>CAYYCB010000186.1:0-3624 GCA_964469715.1 uncultured Ktedonobacterales bacterium
CGTGCCGCCGCGGCGCGTTAGACGCTGAGCAATCCGTCCACCTGATGTAGCGCGAGCCGCGCCTGAGACTCCACTTCGGGCGCGGCTCGCCGTGTGTCCTGGGTCCCAGATGCTTGACGCTTGCTGGTGACCATGATAGCCTGCCCAGGTTTGGAGAATGGCCGAGCTTAGCGGTCCTCGGCGGCGGCCGCCACTCCCGCCCATTTGGCACAGGGCGTGTCATATACCGCGCAAATGTGACGTCATACAGGTGACATACCACAGTATCGCGAGCACATCCCTCGCGGTTCACTCGTGCGAGTGTGGCGGTGGCGGAGTCCGGTAGATGCAGGAGAGCGGCAGCAGCATGGATGAGCGCGGACGATCACAGCGCCCGAATCGCCCCGCGAATCCGACGGGGCGGCCGGCCAACGCACGTCCAAACAGTCGAGAATCGCAACGACCGGCTGAGAAGCCTCGTGGCGGGCTGCTGAGTCGCTATGGCGACCAACAAGCGACAGGCACCCCACCTGACGGCACGGGTCAGCAGCGTCTGCGCGGCGCGCTCGACGCCATCACCGGGCAGGCGCGACGGCTGGGTGACGGGTTTCGCAAGGCCACGGACGGCTTTCGCAGCCCACAGGCGGGCGAATGGAAGGCCACGGACTTCGATCCGCGTACGCTGCGCGAGTGGGACGAGCTAGATGAAGCGCCCTTCGAGGTGCCGCCAGACCCCGACGCGCCATTTGACGAATCGCGCCGGCTCCCCTCCTCCGGAAAGCGCACTGGGCGCGCTCCAGGCGGTTGGGACGACGACGAGTGGGACGCCGGATGGGAAACAGGGACGTGGGATACCGGCTGGGCCACAGGATATGAGCCGAGCGCCGGCTACGGCCAGTCAGGACACTATGACGAGAGCGGCCTCTGGGTGCCCGGTCGCGAACGCGGCTATACCGGCGAAGAGGACGCCCTCTCGGAATCGCTACATACCCTGGCGATGCTGGGAGCGGTCGGCAAGCCTATTGGCCGCGTCGAGCGGGTGCGCCTGCTGATGCGGCGGCGCCCGGCGGCGGCGGCGATGTTGGCGTTCTTCCTGCTCGGATTCATGCTGACGTGCTGCGCCCCGTTGATTCCCGTCCTGCGGCTCGGCTACGACGCGGCCGACGCGGCCAATCGCGTCTCTAACTTGCAGAGCATCTTCTCGGGCGGCACCGCCGCCATCTTCAACGGCACGAAGCTGCAAGCGGCCAAGGCCGAGGTGGACGGCATCACCCACGACCTCTACGAGATCAACGGCGCGATGAACATCGCGGGCGCCCCGTTGGCCGCCGTGAGCCCCTCAATGCGGAATTACCGGCTGCTCACGCGCATCGGCTTCGACCTGACCGCCTCCGCCGACGAGGGGCTGGACGTCGCGCGTACGCTGCTGCTGCCGCTGCAAGGCGGCGCTCTTTCGTCCGAGAGCGGCACACCTGGCATCACCCCGGCGGACATCCAGCAGGCGCGCGCAGTGCTTGCGGACGCCAGCCTCCGCGTGGACGATGCCGTCGCGGCGTATGCGCAGCTCGACGTGGGATCACTCCCCAGCCAGCTTCAGCCGAGCGGCAAATATGGCAAGTACCTGGGCCTTTTGCCGACCGCCAAAGGCGCGCTCGGCGAGATGAACGTGCTGCTCGACAGCGCGGGCGCGCTCCTCGGCGTCGGCCAGCCTGCCAATTACCTGATCTTGGCGATGGACCGCTCGGAGCTGCGGCCTGGCGGCGGGTTCCAGGGCAATTACGGCATCCTCACGCTGGAGGGGGGCAAGCAGTCCGCGTCAAATCCCGTCTCCCTCAATGATGTCTACACGCTTGACCAGGCCTATTTCCAGAAGACTCATGGATCAGCAGACATCCACGACTGCCGAGGGCTCAATCTCGACAATCCACCGCAGTATTACTGGTGGTGGCCATATCGCATGTATGGCGGCGAGGATCCGTGCCCCTTCAACTGGGGTCTGCGCGATTCCAGCCTTTCGCCGGACTTCCCCTTCAACGCCCGCACGGCGATGCAGATCGCCGAGGATTCGGGGCTTGTGCCGAATAACCACAAACTGCAGGGCGCCATCGCCTTCACACCAGAGCTCATCGCAGAACTGCTCCAGCCGAGCGTCTTCGGCCCGCTCACGCTCCCGCAGTGGAACACGACGGTCAACACAGACAACCTCGAATACACCATTCACCAATTCCAGCTTGGAGGCGCGGGCGGGGCGAAAGACGCGCCGCGCAAGCAATTCACCCATGACCTGAGCCAGGCGCTCGTGGCCGAGCTGAAGGGCGCGCACGGCGAGAAGCTCAAGGCGGTCCTGAACGTGGTGGAGAAGGCGCTCAAGAACAAGGAGCTCCAACTCTACTTCGCGGACCCCAACGCCGAGCTCATCCTGCGCCAGCTTGGGCTGGCCTCAGAGGTCAATCGAGGCGGCGGCGACGGCTTCTTCGTGGTGGACACCAACTTCGGCGGCAACAAGGCCAACGCCTACGTACGCGAAGACCAGACGGACTACGTCCAGCTTCTGCCCAACGGCGGCGCACTGCATCACCTGCGGATCGCCGTGACCTACAAGATGGACGGACCCGTCTTCGACGGCCTCGAAGCGCAGAAAGACTATATCGAGCTACAGCGCACATATTTGCCCGGTGATGCGACGATCCTGGGCTACACCGGCTTCACACCGTCCCTCTACACGACGAGCTGTGGCCCCGGCATGATGTCCATCATCTCCGATTGCAGCTCACTGCACATCCTCAGGCAGCCCGATACACTGAGCGATGTGTCGGGCCGGGCGATGGTGCTGGGCGGACTCGACGTATTGTGTTATGGCGACGGCAGATCGGGAATCGAGACGTACAACACCTTTGCCAGTCTCCCCGAACATGTCGTAGAAGCCGACAACTGCGACGCCATGGCGCAGGCGAACAAGGCGGTGTCGCACACTCAAGAGATCTACATCGACTTCTACACGCCGCACGCGTTCGCGATGGACGCCAAAGGCCACGGCACGTACTCCGAACTGGTGGAGAAGCAGCCTGGCTCCAACGACTACCTGACCGTCTACGTGGACCAGAGCCAGCTTCACTCCGCGTCGCCGCGCGAGATCTCGTTCACGGGTGGCAGCCTGGGCGCGCTGGCGCTGCACGATGCGTACGAGCAGGTGTTGGCTGGCAACAAGCCCTCGCTCGCCACGGCGAAGCTCGACAGCAACGCCACCGTCAGCATCAACTTCTAGCGCTACTCCGCATCGCATTCCACCACCAGACTGGAAGCGCCGCCGATGACCGCCGCAGAGTCCGAACAGGCCGCGCTCGCGGCTTCCGCCACCATTGGGGAGGCACTGCGGCGGGCGACGGCATGGCTGCGCAGGGGCGAGGCATCTCAGACGCCAGAACTGGACGCGCAGGTGCTCCTGGAGCACGTCACAGGAACGAGGCGCGCCTCGTTGATCGCCTTCCCTGAGCGCACGCTGGCTCCCGAACAGGCTGCTTCATACGCTAACCTCGTCGCGCGGCGGGTCACCCGCGAGCCAGTGGCCTATCTTACCGGCCATCGCGAATTTCTAGGATTGGACTTCTTGACGGATCGGCGCGCCCTCATCCCAAGGCCGGAGAC
>CAYYCB010000186.1:3724-6404 GCA_964469715.1 uncultured Ktedonobacterales bacterium
CCATCGCTCGCGCTCTACGGGGCCGATGACGGGCTCGGCCACCTGCGCCGCTTCTTCGCGCAGGCTCCGGCGCACCTTCGCCCTGGCGCCACCGTCATGGTCGAATTCGGCTGGGATCAGCGTGCCGCGGTCGAAACGTTGGCGCGCTCCGCGCTGCCGGGCTGCATGGTTAGCGTGCATGCCGACCTCGCCGGATGGGATCGCTACGCCATCGTGTCCTGTCCGGTTTCGCCGCCCGCGAGGATGTGATAGGCTAGCACTGGCGCGCTTGGTGCGAGCGCGACGGTCGATTCGGGCTTGCGGCAGGAGGGGACGCGCGGCATGGCGAAGCAGCACACCAGGCGCCGCCTTGCGTCGTCACTCATCGCGGCCCGCGGGCAGATCACCCGTCCTCCGCACACGCCCACGCACCGGCAGCAGACACCTGTCCCCGCGCCCCGCGCGGGGGTCATTCGCACCGCACGGCCAGTTTTCTGGCTGCTCTTTGGCATCAATTGCGTCAACTATCTCGACCGTCTGGTCGCCCTCGCCGTAGGGCCGACGCTCAAGGCCGAGTTCCACCTGACCGACAGATCCATTGGTTTCCTGAGCAGCGCGTTCTTGCTCATTTACACGCTCGCCGCCATCCCAATGGGACTGATTGCCGACCGTGCATCGCGCGCACGCGTGGTGGCGGCGGGCGTCACCCTCTGGAGCATCGCCAGCGGCGCGACGGCATTCGTGCACGGCTTCTTCGGCCTCATGCTCACGCGTGCGGGCGTCGGCATCGGCGAGGCGAGCTACCTGCCCGCCGGCACGGCGCTCCTCAGCGCCTACTATCCCCTGGAGAGACGGGCACGGGCGATCAGCCGTTGGGGCGCCAGCCAGCTTGTCGGCGTCGCCGCGGCATTCGCGCTCAGCGCACTCCTGGCGCATATCTTTGGCCCGGCGCGCTCGTGGCGTCTCGCCTTCATCTTCACCGCGCCGCCAGGGCTGCTGCTGGCGGTCCTGATGTTGCGCGTCGCCGACTCACCAGACGGCGGGGCAAAAGCGCAACGCCGCCGTCCGCGGCGAAGGCGAGGCGTGCGACCGGCCAGCTATTGGCAGACCGCGCTGCTGTTCGCGCGCGTGGAGGGGCGGCGCATAGGGCAGATCCTGCGCATCCCCACGATCGCAACGGTCGTCATCCTGCAGGCGCTCACCTTCGTGGCGGTCACGCCGACCCTCACGTTCCTGCCAATTTACGTCCGTTCCAACACCGGCCCCTTCCACCTGGACGCCGTGACGGCGGACATCCTCACAGGGGTTATCGTCGTCGTCGGTGGATTGGCAGGGTCGCTCTTTGGGGGATACGTGGCCGATTGGCTTGGCAGGCGCTTCCAGGGAGGTCGGGTGCTCGCCGCAACCGCTGGCTTCGGCCTCGCCCTGCCGGCTTATGTGCTCATGCTCATGTCGCACTCGATTGTCGTGTTCTTGATCGCGGGCCTGATAGCCGTGTTCAGCCTGACCGTGCCGCCCGGCCCGCTGACGGCTTCGGCGCAGGATGTGACTCCGCCTGCCCTCCGCGCCACGGCCATCGCGGTAGCGCTGACCCTCTCGCACCTGCTTGGTGACGTCTGGTCGCCGGGTGTAGTTGGCTCCATCTCGACGAAATTAGGCGAACGTGCGGACCTCGCACTCCTCATCGTGGGGACGCCAGCGCTCGTGCTGGCCACCATCGCCGGCATTCTAGGCGCCCGATTCTATGCGCGCGACCTCGCCCGGATGACGGCATCCCAGATCCCCACCTAGCGACAGACGTACCGACCGGGACGTTTTTGCAGGGTACGCATGCCGGTGTTACACTCCCAGATGCGTCGCGCCAAGGGCGGCCTCCCTCCCTGGCGAATCGGGCGCGATCTCGCGGGGCTCCGCGTGTCGGACTCCGGCGAAAGGCATCCTTTCATGAGCGACGATTTCCACGATTACGGGCGGGTGGAGAGCATCGGCGCCGAGTCCATCGGCAAGCCCGGAAACCGGCGTTTCCGCCTCTACATCATTGGGCGGCGCGGCGCGGCCAGCCTCTGGCTGGAGAAACAACAGATCGAGGAGCTATCTCTCGCCCTGGATCAGCTTCTGGCGCAGGCAACGGGGGGTGACGCGCTGCGTGTTGAGGCAACCGCGGAACCTGTCACGCCGCCACATGCCCCGGATGAGTTCCCAGAGAATCCGGATGTTGAGTTTCAGGTCGCCGGGATGCAGATCGGCTACGACGAGGGCCGCGACTTAATGCTGATCCGCGCCGCGCCGCTTGAAGTGTTCGAGCGCGACGGCGAGCTCTTCGCCCGCGCTGACGCCGACCCACAATTCGAGGCGCTCTTCTCCCGAGCCCAAGCGACACGCCTCAGCGCCAATCTCTTTGCCATCATCGCCAGCGGACGTCCGCGCTGCCCCTTCTGCGGCGAGCAGATGACGACCCCGCACGTCTGCGAGAAGCAGAACGGGTATCATCCGGCAATCCTCAACTGATCATCCCTCCGGTGACGGTGGGCGCTTGCTAGCCGCGACATACGACCGGTCGGCGCAAACTTGCAATCGTACGATGGATGTGGTAGGGTATCCCTCGCGAGCGGCGCACGCCGGTTCGCCATTCCGGGATCGTCTAGTGGTAGGACGGCTGACTCTGGATCAGTTAACCCTGGTTCGAATCCAGGTCCCGGAG
>CAYYCB010000187.1:0-6354 GCA_964469715.1 uncultured Ktedonobacterales bacterium
CGTCGGCGCCGAGGTGATAGATGGGGACGACGCGCGGATGGTTGAGGGCGGCGACGCGGCGCGCCTCGTCGCGGAAGCGCGCTACGAGCGCGGGATCGTCGGAGGAGCCACTTGGAAGGACTTTGACCGCGAGATCGCGCTCAAGGGCCAGGTCATCGCCATGATAGACCTCGGCCATGCCCCCGACACCAAGGAGGCCGATAAGGACGTACTGCTCGTTGAGGATGCGCCCGGCGAGTGCGCCGCGGTTCGTCTCTCGCGCCACGCGTGAATCCCCCTCTTGCGGTCGCGCTTTCGTGCGCTGAGTGCGAAGTTATTGTAGCGAGGGGGTCTGGGCTGTCAAGTAGGAGGGGCGATGGCCGGCAAGAAGCCGGTCTGCCGTCCTGGCGCTGAAGGGCTGAGACTGATTTCGCCTGGGACGTTGTTGTGTGCCTTCGCAGCAGTGAAACTGCCGGCGCAGGATGTGGTGTGGGCTGAAGCCCGCACGATACCCTAACAACCCAAGCGAAATCGGTATGAGAGGGCCGGACGTCCCCGGCCCCCAATACGTCGTGTGGCTCTGGTCTCAGGAGTCAGAGATTGGCGCGGCGGCGGATCTGGTCGTCCACTTTGGCGCGCTCGGTGCCGTAGAGGGCGCGTGAGTACTCGCGGATGCGTGCGGCGCGTTCCTCATCGTAGGGGATGGTGACCTGTTCTGTCTGGAGGGTGAAGGCGGGGGTACGGCGGCCGTCTATGAGGAGCCGGCCATAGGCGACATAGCTGGGGAGCGCGACAAGGTCGCGCGCCGTGACGGGCGAGGGGGCAAGGATGTGCTCCATGGCGGGGGCGTCGGCGATGCCGAGGCGGAAGGCAATGACGTTGCCGACGTTGCCCATAAGGGCGTCGCGGACGTCGCCGGTGAGCTGGCCGAGGTGCTGATTGGCAAGGGTGAGGGCAAGCTGGTATTTGCGCGCTTCGGCGAGCATGAGCGCGAGGCTGTCGGTCTCGTAGTTGTGGAACTCATCGACATAGAGGGAAGTTTCGCGCCGCTGCGAGGGGGGCAGGTCGGCGCGTGAGAGGGCGGCGTGGAGGATCATCGGGAGCAGGATGAGCCCAAGGAAGTTGGCGTTGGTGCTGCCGAGCTTGCCTTTGGCGAGACTCATGAGCACAATCTTGCCTCCGTCAAGGGCTTCGCGGAAGCTGAAGCTGCTGCGTGTCTGGCCGATGATGCGGCGGATGGTGAAGTCGGTGACGAAGGGGCCGAACTTGCTGACAACGTAGTCGAGCACTTCGGATTTGTGGAAGTCGGCGGTGTGGGCGATCTGATCCGTCCAGTAGCGGCGGACGAGTGGGTCGGTGACGTGAGGCAGGAGGGTTTTGACGAAGGCGTCGTCGGTGAAGCAGCGCATGAACTCGATGAGGGTGCCGCCGGCAGGGTTGGACATGACCGTGAGCAGGCCGTTGCGAACGGCGTGTTCGAAGCGCGGACCGACGATGCCGGTGTGCTGGGGATCGAAGAGCTTGCGCAGGAGCCCAATGAAGGCGCTGACGACGAGCGCCTGTTGTTCCTCGCCGGCGGCCTCAAGCGGGTTGATGGCGACTGGGTAAGCGCCGTCGGCGGGGTCGAAGAGGATGACGTCTTGCATACGTTCGGCGGGGATCTTGCCGAGGACGTGGCGAATGAGGTCGCCGTGCGGGTCTATGGCGACCACGCCGCGCCCGGCGAAGATGTCTTGCAGGATGAGTGTTTCGAGCAGGGTGGATTTGCCGGTGCCGGTCTGGCCGACGATCCAACTGTGAAAGGGCCGGCTAGCTGCCGGGAGGAGCACGGGGCGGTCGAGGCGGCGCGCGGCGTTGAGGCCGAGGCGGCTGCCCTGGGACACGCCCGCGCTGAATGGGAGGGCGAGGGCTGAACCGCGGTCTTGCAGCCAGGGTGCGGTGGTGGGCAGGGCAAAGATGCGAGCCATCTCGCCCAGATCGGCCATCCGGCGGCCTTCGATAGCGGCGTGCCCATGCGCGTCTCCCCAGGGAGAGACGCCGAGTGTACGCAGGTTGTCCAGGGCGAGCGCATATTCGGTGGGGCCGCCGGGGTGGGCAGGAGTGGAGCGGGGGCGAACCAGCTCGGCGCCGCTCGCCAGCGGGAGGGTGGGATCTTGCCAGGTGGCCTGGGCGGTCAGCCGGCCGGGTCCGCCGAACTCTCCGGCGGCGGTGGCGGTGAGGGAGTCACCGAGTGGGGCTGCGCTGGCAAGCTGGATGCGGCGGTCGAATGCGCGGCGGCCGAGCGCGGCGAGGTGTTGGAGTTGGAAGGCGCGGGCCGAGAGGACGTCGCGGGTGCGTTCGGCGGTGGCGACGGCGGCCTCGCGATCCCAGGTGGCGACGGCGCTCAGGCCGGTGGCGAGGCTGGAGTCGTCGAGGATGGTGGGTCCGGCGCAGATGGAAAGCAGCACGGGCGCGGACTGGCATAACAGCATATCCACAAGGGATTCGGCGTCGGGCACGCCCAGGAAAGGCAGCGCGACGTCGGATGCGCCAGGAGCCGAGCGCGGGCGCAGCTCGGCGGTGTCGGCGACGTCGAACGGTTGGAGCGCGCGGGCAAGCGGTTCGCGTGCGAGTGGTGCGAATGCGTAGCCCGGCAGTACATGCGCGAGCACGTCGCCGACCTGGCGCTGGAAGTCCGCGGCACGTTTGAGGAGATCGGCGGGTGGCAGTGCGGCGGCGTCGAGCCGGCCGAGCAAGTAGCACGCGATGGTGTCGCGGAAGTCGTTGTCGCGGGCGGCGGGCCAGGCGACGTATCGCAGCTCGATGGCGCGTGCGGTTGGCGGAAAGGAGGAGGCGAAGGTGTCGAAGCGGGTGAGAAGCAGGGTCTGCTGCGAGATGCGCTCGGTAACCGTGTCGGGCAGGTTGCCACTGCGCATGGAGGTAAGCTCGAAGCCGAAGAGCGCGACGAGACGGGTCGGTGCGCCGGGATGTTCTGGATTGGGGTAGGTGATGATGATAGCAGGCTCATCGTCCGTTCGGCGCACGGCGACGGTAGGGGATGCGTCGAAGAGCGATGCCTGCACATAGGTGCGCTGGTCGGGGGTGATAGGGTCTGTCGCGGGTGCGGGCGCTGGCGCGGACGCCTCCGGCGCTGCGTTGCGGGCGCTGGTCGGAGATAGGGCACCGGCAGCCGAGCGGTCGGCGGCCGCCCACGCATCGAGAAGTGCGGCGGGCATCGGATAACGGCTGGTGGATGGACGCAAGCGCCGCAGGGCGGCCTGTGCGGCGTAGTGGTCCCAGGCGACGGCGCTGCACTCGGGGCATTGGGGCAGATGCTGGTCGAATGCGGCGCGCACGCGTGCGCTGAGGGTGCGTGGGTGCATGCCGCGTAAGTGTTGCTCCCAGAGGGCGCATGGCTGTGGCGGGACGTCGTTCGCGCCAGGGGGTTGGTTCGTGGGGACGGCGCTGTTGTCGGACGTCATGGGAATTCCCCTTTCGTCACAGGTTGAAAGTGGGGAACGTGAAGGGTAGTGGGCCGCGCGCCGGCTCAGGGCGGGCGGTGAGCCGCGCATACTCTTCGGTCAAACGGCGACGGCCCGCACGCACATTTCGGCGGGCGAGAGCAGGAGAGATGCCGAGCACTTGGGCGATGTCGGCCTCCTCGAGGCTGGCCAGCTCGGCGAGGACCAGGCATTCGCGCAGGCGCGGAGTGAGGCGGCTCAGTCCGACGAGCGCCATGTCGGTGCCGTCATCCGCCGTCGGGTCCGCCTGGAGTGGAATGGGGCGCCGTCGAATGCGAAGCACCTGGCGGCGGACGATGGCAACAAGCCAGGGAGCGAAGTCGTAGCGTGGGTGTGTCGCGCCGAAGGTGGACCAAGCTTCGTCAATGGCGGCGTCAAGCAGCGGCGTCGCTTCTTCTTGCTTGAGACCCCAGGCATAGCGGAGATAGGCGTCGAGGCCAGGACCGTGGCGCTCGATGAGCTGGGTGAAGGTGGCTCGGCGCAGGGCTAGATCCCAGCGAACGGTGTGGGATACCGAGGTGGCCGAGGGCGCCCGCTGGCCGAACACTTCCCCCGTCAGGACGTCGAGCACGGAGGGATGGAGCGCCGGCGCGACACGAGCCAGTAAGTCGTCGGGCGATGCGACGGACTCGCGGGAGATAGCGCCCGTGGCGGCGTTGATGCAGTCGCGCAGCCAGGTATCGTCGCACCAGGTGTCGAGGATGGAGAAGGCGATGGCGGTGTGGGCATAGAACCGGCGCAGCCAGTCGCCAGGTCGGATGTTGCGCAGCACCGGATTAGCGACAAGCTCATGCAAGACTTGTCGCCGGGTGACGTCTACGAACATGGCGAAGCATGCCCGTACCGTCTCGGGGTCGCCCAGGGTGCTGGGGCCACCGCTGTTAGCGGGTGCAGGCTCGCGGTCGGCATGGTAGGACGCGCTGTCGGGATCCATGGCAATCTCACATCGCGCGGGAGGGCGGAAGACAGTCGCGAATGACAAGCGCACTTAGTCGATCAAATATACGCACGAATTAGTCTTGTGTTGCGAACATATCACCAGAAAGTGTAAGTGCGGCGCGATTAATCGAACTGATTTCATATTTGGAATGCGACATTGGCAGGCGAATAGACAAGGGAAAGCATGAAGAAGGGGCGCACGTTCGTGCGTCCCTCTCGCGTGACCTCAATGATGTTGTCCCGGACGCCCCGCGGTATGATGCGATTCTGGGTGGGGAGATATCGTGCGCGGTCGCGGCACTAAAATGCCGGCGCACGACATGCCACCACTGAAGCCCGCACGCTATGCCAACACTTCCGAGCGAAATCGACATGAGTGGGTGCCGTGCTGGCGCTAAGCCCGGTCGATGGTGACCATCCAGTTGATACCGAATCGGTCTGTAAGCCAACCGACTGCGCCCGCAGCCTGTTCGGTCAGTGGCATCTTCACTCGGCCGCCCTCAGCCAACTGGTTGAAGATGCTGGTGAGCCGGTCCTTGTCCGTGCCGCCCAGGGCGATGGCGATGTTCTCGCCGACCTGGGCAGGGTAGTTGGGGTGGCCGTCAGTGGCGAGGATGAGCACGCCGTCCGCCTCAAGCCGCGCGTGAGTGATGCGATCCTCTGGCCCGGCTGGCCTGGCTACGCCCTGCTCGTTCACCGTTTGCAGGTCGAGGTTGCCGCCCAATGCCGTGTGATAATACTCCATGGCCTCGCGGGCGCGGCCTTGGAGGTTCACATAAGTTCCTGTGTAAATCTTGCTCACGTACGTTCCTCCGAGGGGATTCAGTTGCCTCTGCCAAATCGGGATGCTGAATGACACATCCCGTGTCGCTGCCCGTGACGCACTATGCACCGGACGGCTCACTCGCTCGTTGTGCCGCGGGAGCCGATCTCCCTGTCACATCGAGAGGGTTTCGCCCGTCACTCTCATGACGCGACACGACGAAGGAATGTGACCGGGGGAATGCGACGGATGAACGAACACGATTGGCTGGCGGAGCAGTTCGAGGCGCACCGGACGCACCTGCGGGCGGTGGCCTATCGGATGCTCGGCGAGTCGAGCGAGGCGGACGACGCCGTGCAGGAGTCCTGGCTGCACCTCAGCCGCTCCGACACGAGCGGCGTCGAGAACCTGGGCGGGTGGCTGACGACGGTTGTGGCGCGGGTCTGCCTCGATATGTTGCGCTCGCGCAACGCGCGGCGTGAGGGGCCGCTGGACGCGCATGTGTCCGAGCCAACCGTGAATCACGAGGGCGTAATCGACCCTGAGGATGAGGCGCTCATGGCCGAGTCGGTCGGTCTCGCGCTGCTTGTGGTCCTCGACACGTTGAAGCCCGCCGAGCGGCTTGCGTTCGTGCTGCACGACCTCTTTGATCTGCCTTTCGAAGAGATCGCGCCCATCGTCGGGCGCACGCCGACCGCGGCACGGCAGCTCGCGAGCCGCGCACGCCGCCGCGTGCGGGGAGCGGCGACGGTTCAGGCGGTGACGGATGACACGCTCTCCCGTCAGCGAGCGGTGGTTGCCGCCTTCCTTGCGGCCTCACGCGCCGGGAACTTCGATGCGCTGCTTGCGCTGCTCGACCCGGACGTCGTGTACCGAGCGGATCAGCCAGCCGGGCCCTCAGGTGGGTCGCAGGAGGTTCGCGGTGCGACGGCAGTGGCCGGCTTCTTCTCGGGGCGAGCCCGCGACGCGCAACTGGCGCTGGTGAACGGCGCGGCGGGCGCTGTGTGGGCCCCTGGCGGAAAGCCCCGCGTCGTCTTTGGCTTCACGATCACGGACGGCAGAATCGTCGCGATTGACCTGACCTCCGACCCCGCGTATCTTCGCCAGCTCGACCTGACGATCCTTGACGAATGATATCGATTCCGCGTGGGCGGGTTGTCAGGTGCCGTCGCG
>CAYYCB010000188.1:0-6270 GCA_964469715.1 uncultured Ktedonobacterales bacterium
TACCGCCCTCGCCTCATCCCCGCCCGTGCCGTCCACCGCATAGAAGCGCATTCCGTTTCCGCTTCGGCCCTCGTCGCGCCGCCGCATCGGGATTACTCGCGCGACTTCATCCGCAGCGCCCCGGCACGACCCGCCCGCACCCAGATTCCGCCCCATACCGACTGCGCCTGTATATTGGGATATCGTGAGGGCTTAAGCCCGCTTCGCCCCCTGCGCCGGCGCCTTGAGTGCCGCGACTTACCATCCTGCGCCGGCACCTTGAGTGCCGCGACTGCCCATCCTGCGCCGGCGCCTTGAGCGCCGCGACCACACACGACACCGTCCCACCCAGCTTCCGTATCAGTCAGCCCACCCACTCACCACGATCGGCAGACCTCCACATGCTCCACACACCTCCCAAAGCCAGCAAATGCACGCCACTTCCCCTCCCCCGCCGCGCGCCGCCTCCCCAGACAAACACGAAAAACGGCAAAAACGGCAATGCCACTCGCCAGCTAAAAGGCGAACCAGCCCTTCTCCCCGCCGCAGCTATATGGCAGACCCCTTGCCGGCCTCGCGTCACATCCGCCAGACGCGAAAAACGGCAAAAACGGCAATCTCGCCGCCCGCACAAACACGAATTCCGGCCAAATCGGCCACCTCAGCTTCCCCCGCAACCTCACTCCACCCTCCACCCCCAAAGGCAGGACAAATGAAAAAACGGCAAAAACGGCAATGCCTCTCGCTCGCTACCCTATCTCCATCACCAACGACACCGACACACAGAACAGCGAAATCCGGCCAAATCGGCCATTCTCATCGCCCCAAAAATCATCGCGCACAGCGAAATCCGGCCACCAACGGCCACCCCCGCGCACAAAAATCATTGCGCACAGCGAAATCCGGCCACCAATGGCCAACATCATTCGCCGCATCCCTACCATCCACCCCACATCCCCACCCTGCGTCCCTTCCCCTTCTTCCCATCCCCCGGCGTTCACGCCGCCGCGTTCGTGCCCTGGCCGTTCACGGCCAGAATCTCCCACTCCCACTCACGGCCAGGACCCCCACTCATCCCACCCCCAAAGCGAGGCATGGCGGCGTATACTCTCGGCATATGGACGGTATCTTCCCCATAAACAAAGCACCCGGCATGACCTCCCACGACGTCGTGGCCCGCGTGCGCCGCCTCGCCCGGCAGAAGAGCGTCGGCCACGCCGGCACGCTCGACCCCGCCGCGACCGGCGTCCTCCCCGTCTGCCTCGGCAAAGCCACCCGCGTCGCCGAGTTCCTCAGCGAGAGCGGCAAAGCCTACCGCGCCACCATCCGCTTCGGCATCGTGACCGACACCTACGACGCCGAGGGCGCAGTAGTGCGCGAGGCTCCCGTCGCGCTGGATGAAGCGGCAATCCGCGCCGCGCTGCCGTCCTTTCTCGGACCGCAGATGCAGGTCCCGCCAGCCTACTCAGCCATCAAGCGGGGTGGACAGCCCGCCTACAAAGCGGCGCGGGCCGGCGAGGCCGTCGCGCTCGACCCCCGCCCCGTCGTCATCTACGACCTGCGCCTCATCTCCTGGGCGCCGCCCGACCTCGTGCTCGACGTCGAGTGCGGCAAGGGCACCTACATCCGCTCCCTGGCCTATGACCTCGGCCAACGTCTCGGCCCCGGCGCCCACCTGGCAGCCCTCGTCCGCACGCGCAGCGGACCCTTCCGCCTGGACCAATGCCTCACGCTCGAAGAACTGGAGGCCGCGCTGGCCGACGGCTCCTGGGCCGACGCCCTCTATGCGCCGGACGAAGCCCTGCTCGACTGGCGCGCGGCCATCCTCGGCGCCGAGAGCGAGCGGCGCGTGCTCAACGGCATGCCGCTCCGCCTGACCGCCCGGCTCCACAACACTGCCCCCGCGCCGGACGAACCCTTGCGCGCCTACTCCACGGGCGGCCGCTTCCTGGGCATCCTGCGGTGGGACGGCGGCCAGGATGCGTGGCGTCCCGACAAAGTGCTGGCCGTCGAGCCGGTGGGCGATTGATACCGATTGCATCTGGGCTGTAGGGGTTGCGTAAGGGCTTCAGCCCGGCTCGCGCCTTGCGCCGGCGCCTTCAGCGCCGCGCCTGCTCACCTCACCTTCCCCCGAAATCGGTATGATACGAGGTCCTGTTGGGTGTCGGGGGACGCTTACTCCTGGCCGGCCCAACGCCAACCGAGATTAGCGGCGCGGGGTCCGAGCGCGCCCGGAGGAGCGATGTATCGCGCTCGCGGTGCGTGCCGTGACCGCCCGCTGCGGAACCCTGGCGCGGGCCGAGGGGTGCGGGCTGGCGACCCGCTGCGCCGCCGCTCGCGCCGGCTCCTCCCCCGCCGGACCGACCTGCCAGGCGCGCAGAGCCGCGAAGAAGGTCAGCAACGTGAGGATGTGGACCGCCGTACACCAGAGGCAGACGTAGTGGATGAGCGCGAACTCGCAATAGACCAGATAGAGCACCGTGGCCACGCCGACCGCGCCCCACGCCAACAGCGCCGGCCGCAGCCGCGCCGGCTCCGCCCGCCTCCGCGCCGCGTACCAGAGTGCCGCCAGCGCCAGCACCCCGCTTCCCACGAACCAGAGGATGCCGGGAATCGAGACGGGAAGCTGCGTCCCCGGCACGAAGGAATACGTGCTCGTGAGGACGTTGCCGCAGTTGATGAGCCCGCCGCTCAAAGGACAGAAGCCGCGTTTCTCGGCCCCGGCGAAGTGCTCGGCGGTCAGGTAGATGGAGATGGCGACGCCCGCCAGCGCCATCGCCACAACGGCGGCCAGCAGCGGCTCACGGCGGGCGGCAGCGGGCAACGGGACGCCGCCCGCACGGGCACGGCCTCTAGTGGCGATGGGCTCGGCCATGGCGTACCTCCTCTCTCGCGGGCTATGAGCGCGTTGGGAGCTGCTTCTCCAGGTCGGAGATGGGCGCCTGGGTGCAGACGTCGGCCGGCTTGTTGCCCGTGATCTGGCAGATGGCCGAGGTGATGTAGTTGGCGTTGCCGTCGATCACCTGCGCGATGCCGTCATCCGGGTTGTTGAGCCTGGCGGCTATGCTGTCGCGCGTCTGCGCGTTCAGGATCTCGACGCCGTATCCCGCGCTATGGGCGAGGTACTGATTCCCGAAGCTGATGAAAGGGATGCCCCCGGCGCTCTGCGCGTTCACGTAGGGCGGCGCGTCGTAGGTCTGGAAAGACGTCTGCTCGGCGCCCGAGAGCGTGTAGAGCGAGGTGCCCGTGCGGTCCTGCAGCTCGCGCGGGATGAAGGTGATGTACTGGCTCGTGTAGGTGGCCCCGCGGAAGCTGAACGTCGGCACTTTGGCCGGCGTGTCGGTGTCGCTGGAGGTCATCTCCTTCAGGTTGGAGAACGTGCCGAAGCGGCTGAGCGCGACGATCATGCTCCAGCGCTCCGCGGCGCAGTAGGGGCAGTATTCCGCGCCGGCATAGAAGATGACCGGCTTGCCCGAGCTGTCTTTCCACAGGGCCGTGCTAGCCGCCGTCCTTTGCAGCGGCTGCTTCAGGCCGCCCGCTCCGACCTTCGCGAGCGTCTGCGGGGTGACGCCGGTGACCTCGCTTGCGACCGTTGGTGAGATGGTCGTCAGGTCGGAGGACTGGCGGCTCGCCACCAGGACGATGAAGGCGATGATGAGGGCAATTGCCAGCGCACTGGTCCAGATCGCGCCCGCGCCCTTGTACCACGGCTGCTGCACCTTGCGCCGCTGCTGCGGGCGGCGCGCCGCGGGCTGCTGGCCTGTGCGGCTGCGCATCTCTTGTAACCGTGTGCCCTGTCCCGCCGCCGTGGTGCGGGCGCTCGTGGGCGTGCCGGTGGGCGTGGCGGGGCGTAAGGCTGCGGCCGCCCTTGTCCTGGCGGACTGCCCCGCCTTGGCGCCCGAGGACGAACGGTTCGACTTGGCCATGCTGGATCTCCTCCACACCCTATCGAAGCGGCCTGGTGTGTCCAGAGACGTGTGGCCGGCGGGTGTCGTTGGGCGAATGCCTGCGGGCCGCGCGGAGCGAACGTCGACGCGGCGGCTCATCCCATTCTACACATGGCGGCAAGCCGAAGCGAAGCGGCGGCGTCGGAAGCCTACAGATCTAGGAGATCGAAGGGGCCTCCGCCCTGGCCGCGGAGGGTGAGGGAGATGCGCCGTCCGTCGTCAGCGGCTCGGCGTCGGAGGCCGCGGCGTCGAGCTCGCCGGCCGCCTCGCGCTCCTGGCGATCCTGGATGCCCACCCATTTGAAGAAGAGGGCGCTCAGCGCGATGACGTAGGGGATGTTCGTCGGCAGCCACATGATGAGCCCGCCAAGCTGCTGATCGCCCAACGGCGTCGAGCCCCAGATGTGCGGGGCCTCGACGTAGGGCTGGTAGAGGGGCGCGGCGGAGAACGTGAGCAGCGCGCCCAGCGCCACCATTGGCTGGCACGCGACGAAAAGGTAGAGCACGGCGGCGCCGGGGCTGAGCTGGCGCAGCGGGCGATAGGCGCAGATGACCGGCGCCCAGAAGAGCACGGCGGTGGCGACGAAGGTGAGGTGCTCGAAGATGTGGACGGCCTCGTTTTCGAGCGTGGCGTCGTAGAGCACGGGCAGGTGCCAGAGCCAGAGGTCGCCATTAAAGAGTGCGAACGCCACGGCGGGATGCGTCAGCAGGCGCGCGACCGCCAACACGGATCGGCGGCGAAAGAGCGGCGCAAGCATCCACTCTGGTGTGCCGAGCAGCCAGAGCGGCGGCGCGACCACCGCGATCAGCATGTGCTGCACCATGTGCGCGCTGAAGAGGTAGTCGTCTCCCAGGGTGTCGAGCGGCGAGATCAGCGCCAGAGCAAAGACCAGCGTGCCCGCGACGAAATAGGCCACATGCGCGCGGCTCACCGTCTCCGACCAGCCGTGGCGGCGGCGGAGCGGGCCGAGCGCGTAGAAGTAGAGGCCAGTGAAGGCGGCTATACCGAGCACCAGGACGGGATCGAGGTTCCATGCCAGCCAGAGGTTCCCGGCGGGCGCGGCCTCGTGGGCGAGGACCAAGAAGGGCGAGATGGACGGCATGGACGTCGAGCTTTCGGGTGTTTGCGGGCGCGCGGCGCGCTCCAGATGCGCCGCACCACCTATTGTATCGCGCTCGTGTCTTCGGTGTCGCACCCGGCAGGCTCACGGCGCCAGCCAGGCGTAGAGGCATGCGCCAGGCTGCTACTAGCCATAACGTGGCACCCCATTGCGCGGGTCTGGGGTGAGGAGTATACTGGCTCAGCGTGTATCCACTACTGGAGGGGATCTCGAGCGATGCCGTCGTCTGTCAACAATGCGACCCGCCCGCAGGTGCGGAAGGCTGCGGGCAAGCCGGGCACAGCGACGAGCCGTGCCGAGACGCAGCAGCAAATGAACCGTCGTGCCGCCCGTGCGGCCCGCCGCGCCGCCGAGCGCCGCCGCCGCAACGCGATGTTCTCTTTCGCCGGAGTGCTGCTGGTGGTGGGCCTGGCCATCCTGCTGTTCCACGACCGCCTGCCGGGCTTCTCCAGCGGCTCGCCGGCCGCGCACAAGACCGTCAATTACAACTGTCCCGCGCCGACGGCGACCCCCGTCGGGCCGCTACCCGTCGCCACACCGAACGCTCATCCGCCCGCTTTGGCCGCCGACGCCAAGGAGCAGACGCAGCAGGTGTCATACACCGACGCCAGCGGCGCCGCGCAGACCGCGCCGTTGCAGTATTACATCATCCAGCAGGGGTGCGGGCCGACGACCCAGAAGGGCGACACCGTGACGGTGACGTATACGGGCTGGACCCAGGCCGACGGCAAGGAGTTCGATAGCTCGCTGAGCCACTCGCCCTATACCTTCCAGGTTTCCGGCCTGGGCTCCGACACGCCGAACGTCATCCAGGGGTGGAACTTCGGCCTGATCGGCATGAAACCGGGCGAGACGCGCCGGCTCGTCATCCCGGCGGCTCTCGGCTACGGCGCGCAGGGTTCCCCTCCGGTGATCCCGGCCAACGCGACCCTCATCTTCGACGTCAAGCTGATCAGCATCGACGCACACAGCTAGCCTCTCGCCCGTATCGAACGCCCGCCACCGTTTTGCCATGGTGGCGGGCGTCGTTGTTTGTGGTTTGCGGTCGCGGCAGTGAAACGGCCGGCGCAGGGGCCGACGCGGGCCGGTGGCCGGTGCGGTCGCGGCCCTGAAGGGGCCGGCGCAGGGCGCGAGGTGGGCTAAGGCCCTTGAGATAGATCAACAACCCTAACCGTATGAGTGGATCAGAATGCGCGGGCTAGAGGAGATCCGTCTTTTCGAGGT
>CAYYCB010000189.1:0-6182 GCA_964469715.1 uncultured Ktedonobacterales bacterium
TCGGGCGGGGTCGTGACGGGATTCCCGTTGGCGTCCTGGATGGCGTGATGGTCGAGCGTGCCCTTTGGCGCGGCCTGCGTCAGCAGGGTCGCCGGGTCCGCAGAATGAACGGCTGGTTCGTCACGATCACTGGCAAGTAGTCGTCCGGCATGCAGTAATCCACCATCGGCAAGGAATTGAGCGCGAATCCCTCGTGCTGCGCCTGAAATTCCGTGCTGCTCGCGCCGCACCTGTGAGATGACGGCTGCTTGTACGGCGTGGCTAACCCGGCAGAGCGCATGCCCGCCAGATTCGCCACGGAATCCCCCCACTTTGCATTATCGCCTGCGTTCAGCGCTGAGTCGCCTCTGGCTCGCTTACCTTCCGCAGACCTCCGATCCTTCGGGATGACTCATGTCGTGCAGCGGCTGTCCTGGTGCAATCCGGGCAGAGCCTGCTATCTCCTCGTCGCTCTTGGCAGCACGGGCCTCCTCTCAAAGTTGTGTAGTCCCCGCCACGGAATCTTCCTCCTCCGCAGGCTACGCTTGTGCCATCAAGCCACACGAGTCACGGCTCCTGACGCCGCAGCCTCGCTCATGGCTGGCATTAAGAGGAGGACATCATGGACACGACTGGGGGAACGAGACGATTGGTGGTGGCCGGCGCCATCGCCGGCATGGTGGCAGGGGCCGTCATGGCGATGTACGCCATGTTGTCCTCGGCAACCTTCCTACACCAGGGATTCTTCACACCGATGTATGGCATTGCGTCGCCCATCGCGGGACCGGCCCCGATGATGACGTCCATGCAGCGCGGCCTCTATTTCGCGCTCGGGCCGGCGTTGATTGGGCTTGCCGTCCACATGATGTGGGCAGCGATGTATGGCGTGGTCTTCGCGGTGATCGCCCGTGCGGCGCACCTGCGAGGCGGGACGGCCGTCATTGCCGGAGCAGTCTTCGGGCTAGTTATCCAATTCGTGATGAGTCTCGTCGTGCTGCCGCTCCTCGGCCTCGGCACCATGCCCGGCATGATCGGGCTGCCCTCATTCACCGTCGAGCACCTGCTCTTCGGCCTGACGCTAGGCGTGTGGGTCGCGGCGCGCCCACAAGACGTCGCAGCAAGCGCCAGAACGAGCGCCCGGCCTTCGGGGTACGGCCATCACCCGGCGTAGCAGGGCACCCCGACACGAACTACGATCTCCACATCATGTACGGAAGAAGCTCATGACGGCGCGAGAAACTGAGACGCAGATCGTGATGTACACCACCACCTGGTGCGGCGATTGCCGGCGGACAAAGCGAGTCTTCTCTTCGCTTGGCGTGCCCTATGCCGAGGTGGACATCGAGCGAAACCCAGGGGCGGCGGAGCTGGTGCGGCGGCTGAGTGGCGGCATGCAGAGCGTGCCCACCATCCTCTTCCCCGACGGATCGCGACTCGTCGAGCCAGGCAACGCGGCACTGGAGGCGAAACTGAGATCCTATACCGCCCGCCCACATTGATTTTGATGGTCAACGCCACCTCGACCGCGACAGCAGAACGAGGCCGAGGTGGCGCACCTACGCGATGGAGATGATCCCGTGAAAGCCATCTGGAACGGCGTCGTAGTGGCCGAAAGCGACGCGCCTATCGTAGTCGAAGGCAATTACTACTTCCCGCCCGAGGCCGTCAATCGCCAGTACGTGCGCGCGAGCCGCACCCGCACGGTCTGCTTCTGGAAGGGACTGGCGCACTACTATACCATCGAAGTCGGCGGCAAACGCAACGAGGACGCCGCCTGGTATTATCCGAAGCCGTCCCCGCTGGCGCGTAAGATCGCCGGATATGTGGCCTTCTGGAACGGCGTGCAGCTTTCGGAATGAACGCGACCCCCGGCATACTCGTATGTCGCGGGCGCGTCGACCTGCGCCTCGTCTATCCCTGTAGTGATGGGCGTCCTCTCATATCTCACCGAAGGGAACTGCGGAATGCGCCTGGAGATCTACGTCGCCGAGCACTGCGACAACTGCGCGGAGGCCCTGCGCTTGGCCGAGCTGGCGCGCCAGGTTCCCGGCGTGCAGGTGCGCGTGATCGACCTCGACGCGACGACCGATCCGGTGCCGGCGGGCGTCGTGGCGACCCCGACTTATGTACTCGACGGCCGCATCATCTCGCTGGGCAATCCCTACCGTGAGGACCTGCTCCGCATGCTGGGGCAGGCGAGCGAGAAGGTCACCGGATGAGCAAGAACCGCTTTTTCGATCTGCTCGATCGGGCACGCCAGGGCAAAGACCAGCTTCGGCCACTGGCCGGCGCCGGGCCGACCAAGCGCGACTACCTGCTGACAATGGACATCTTCCGCGACCTGCCTGCCGAGCAGATCACCATGATCGAACATGCGACGGTCATGCGTACCATCCCGAAGGGACAGGTCATCTACTCACAGGAGGACCGCGCGGAGGCGCTCTTCCTGCTCAAGCGCGGCCGGATAAGCATCTATCGCCTCACGCCCGCGGGCAAGCGGCTTGAGCTCGCGTCCATCGGGCCGAAGGCCTTCTTCGGCGAGATGCCTCTCCTGGGGGAGTCGCTGCGCCATGCCTTCGCCGAAGCGACCGAGGAGTCGCTGCTCTGCGTCATGAGCCGCGCCGACGTCGAGCGGCTGATCCGCGACCAGCCGCAGGTTGCGCTGCGGATGATCGAGGTGCTGGGCAAACGGCTCGCGCTGAGCGAGGCGCGGCTGGAGGAGCTTGCGTATCGCAGCGCGCCGGCGCGGATCGCGGCGGTGCTGTTGCGCCTGGCTGAGGGGCGCGCCGAGGCGGAGGTCTCCGTCACCCACCAGGAGATCGGCGACATGGTCGGTGCGCTGCGCGAGACAGTCACAAAGATCTTGGACGAGTTCCGGGCGGACGGCCTGGTGGAGTTGAAGCGTGGGCGCGTGCTGGTGCTCGACCCCGCGCGCCTGCGCACCCGGCTCGAAGAGTAACCACCGTCGCAGCGCACTCCAGATCATCTGGCATCTGACAGACTCGCTCCAGATTCCTAACACCCACCTCTCACCGGATCGCGCCACTCCCCCGTACGTGTCGAGCAGGTGAGCATCTAAAAGACACCAGCCTCTGATACTGATTTCTTCTGAGGTGTTGGAGTATTGTGAGGGCTTCAGCTTGCGTCGCGCCCTGCGCCGGCCCTTTTAGGACCGCGACCGCACACGACAACAACCCATCTGGAATCGGTATAAGGCCACACTTACGGCGCCCGGCGAATCAAGGAGGAGAAGACATGCGTCCGCGGCCCGCGAATCGCCGTTGATCTGCATTGCCGCAGCAGCGTGTAACACATAGGCAGCGCCGAAACGCCACAAGACGCCTCGCCAAGCGGCGCGCACGTGCGCCGTTCCTGGTCGTCGCCCGGCTTCTATTCTCGAAAGTTGTTCAGTCGTCGTAGGGAGTTTTCATGGACATCGCTCGCGACCAATCCCTCGCCCCCACCGCCGCCACCCGCAAGAAACAGGATGTGGACTACGTCTTCTACGAGCTAACGCGCAGCATCTGCCCGGAATGCCGCCGCATGGTGGACGCCAAGGTGCTGCTGCGCGACAACAAGGTATACATGCGTAAGCGTTGCCCGGAGCACGGCGAGTTCGAAGCGTTGGTCTACGGCGACGCGGAGCTCTACACGAAGTCCGCCCGGTTCAACAAGCCAGGGACCATCCCCCTCGAATTCCATACGCAGGTCCGCCACGGGTGTCCCTACGATTGCGGCCTCTGCCCCGACCATCAGCAGCATACCTGCCTCGGCATCATCGAGGTTAACTCCGCCTGCAACATGGATTGCCCCCTCTGCTTCGCCAACGCGGGCGCGGGCTTCAACTTGACGCTGGAGGAGGTCGAGGAGATTCTGGATAGCCTGGTCGCGGCGGAAGGTAGCCCGGAGGTCGTCCAGTTCTCCGGCGGCGAACCCTCCATCCACCCCAAAATCTGCGACATGATGCGCTCCGCCAAGAAACGCGACATCCGCTACGTCATGCTCAACACCAATGGCAAGCGCATCGCGGACGACGACGCCTTCCTCGCCGAGCTGGCCGAGATCCGCCCCTCCATCTACTTCCAGTTCGACGGATTTGAGTCCGAGACCTACCGCATCATCCGCGGCGAGCCTGACATCCTGGAGACGAAGCTCCGCGCGCTAGACCGCCTCGCCGCCATCGGCCTCGGCGTCGTGCTCGTGCCTGCCGTCGAGCGCGGCGTCAACCTGCACGAAGTCGGCGCCATCGTCAAATTCGCCATACAGCATCCAGCGGTTCGTGGCATCAACTTCCAGCCGGCCTTCCACGCCGGCCGCCACATGGAGTTCGACCCGCTGCAGCGCCTCACCATCCCAGACATCCTCAAGGAGGTCGAGCATCAGACGGCGGGCATGTTCGCCGTCAAGGATTTCGTGCCTGTTCCGTGCTGCTTCCCCACTTGCAACTCCGTGACCTACGCCCTCGTGGAGGGAGACACCGTCCTGCCGCTGCCGCGCGTGCTCAACGTGGACGACTACCTCGACTACATCACTAACCGCGTGACACCGGACCTCAGCGCGGAGGTCAAGACGGCGCTAGAGGGGCTCTGGTCGTCCTCGGCGGTGCCAGGATCGGAGAAGAACGCGGCGCAGTTCGCCATCTCGTGCGCCGCCTGCGGGCTGCCCGATGGGCTCGACCTGGGCGCTTTCGCCAATCAGGTCTTCATGATCATGCTGCAAGACTTCATGGACCCCTGGACCTTCAATCAGAAGAACCTGATGAAGTGCTGCAAGGAGTTCCTGCTCCCCGGCGGCGTGCAGATCCCATTCTGCGCATACAACACCCTGGGCTATCGCGAGCAGGCCCGCAAGCAGCTTGAGGCACGTGAGCGTGGCCGCAATCGCGCCCGCCGCGCGGGCGAGGAATACACCCCCGCGCCGATCACCTTCGACTTCGAGCGCCACGACGGCCCAAGCGCGAACGGCAATCGCCAAAACGTTGACGGGCAGGCCACGTCACGAACGGCGACCATCCAGGTGCGATCACGTGCCAGCCGCGCCGCGCAGACGGTCGGGGAGTGAGGCAATGGAGACGATAGATACCACGAGCGACGCGGTAGCCCTCACCGGCGCCGAGCCGTTGGAGGTCAAGACCTGCTGCGCCGCGGCCTACCAGAGCGAGTGGGCGAAACTTCTGCTGGGCGACTCGTTCCACCCCGGCGGCCTCACGCTCACCGAGCGTCTGGGCGCCAGGCTCATGCTGACGCCAGGCATGCGCGTGTTGGACGTGGCCGCTGGCAGGGGCACGAGCGCCATCCACCTCGCCAAGACCTTCGGCTGTGACGTCGTGGGCGTGGACTACGGCGGTGAGTCCATCGCAGCGGCGAGCCAGGCGGCCGAGACAGCCGGAGTGGCGCACCTGACTCGTTTCGAGCGGGGCGACGCCGAGGCGCTTCCGCTCGAAGCCGGCCAGTTCGACGCCGTCATCTGCGAGTGCGCCTTCTGCACGTTTCCAAACAAGCCCGCCGCCGCCGCCGAGTTCGCCCGCGTGCTCAAACCCGGCGGCAAGGTAGGGCTGACGGATCTCACGCGACGTGGCGACGTTCCGCAGGACTTGCGGGGACTGCTGGCCTGGGTCGCCTGCATCGCCGACGCGCAGCCGCTGGCCGACTACGAACGCTACCTCTCCGGCGCGGGGCTGGCGGTCACACTCGTCGAAGAGCACGACGACGCGCTGGCCCGCATGGTCCAAGACGTCCGCACCAAGCTGATGGCGGCCGAGCTGCTCGTCAAGCTCAAGAAGGTCGAGATGCCCGTCGCGGACTTCGACCAGGCGAAGGCGCTAGCCCGCTCCGCCGCTGATGCCGTGCGCGAGGGCGCCTTCGGCTACGCGCTGCTCGTTGCGGAGAAGAGGACAGACGACCCCCAGAGCTGACCGGTGCACGGATATGATGGAGAGCGGGCCGCCCACGCAAGAATGGGCGGCCCGCTCGTTTTATAACCGATTTCGCCTGGGGTGTTGAGTATCGTGAGGGCTTCATCCCCTGTCGCACCCTGCGCCGGCAGTTTCACTGCCGCGACGCACCCTGCGCCGGCAGTTTCACTGCCGCGACGCACCCTGCGCCGGCCCCTTCAGGGCCGCGACCGCACCCGGAATCGGTATCACACCCGCTTCCACTAGCACGCGGGCAGGTAGTTGTTGGTGAAGGCGGCCGCGTAGTCGG
>CAYYCB010000190.1:0-6167 GCA_964469715.1 uncultured Ktedonobacterales bacterium
CATTGTAGCTGCCGACGAGATTGCCGACGATGTTCAGCTCCCGCAGGATCATCTCGGCCGTGGGCCGCGCTACGATCCCGCCGTAGCCAATGATGGAGTAGGTGCCGCCCTTCTTCAGCATCGGGAACGCCTTCTCCGGCGTCCCCTTCTCGCCGACGAAGTCCATGATGACCTCGGCGCCCGCGCCGCCGGTGTAGTCCAGAATGTCCTTGGCGCCGCCGTCCTGCCCCGCGAGCACGGCGTGGTCGGCTCCGAGCCGCTTGGCAAAATCCAGCCGCTCCGGCTGCGCGTCGATCGCTACGATCTTGGCGGTCGTCATGGTCTTTAGGAGCTGCACCGCAAAGTGGCCCAGCCCGCCGACCCCGATCACAGCCACCGTGCTGCCGGGGTAGGTCTCAGGCGCGATCTTCTTGACGGCATGGTACGCCGTGATGCCGGCGTCGGCGAAGGGCGCCAGCGGCACCGGGTCGGTTCCCGGCGCGAGCTTCACGACGGCGCGGGCGTTCGTCCGGATGTAGTCGGCGTAGCCGCCGTCAGTGCCGTCGAAGCCGGGGAAGAAGGCGTTCACGCAGTGCATGTCGTTGCCGGCGCGGCAGGCCCGACAGAGGCCGCACGACGGTTGCGGGTGCAAGATCACCGGGTCGCCCTTCTTCAAGCCCGTCACCGCCGTGCCCATCGCCTCCACCCAGCCGGCGTTCTCGTGTCCGATGGTGAAAGGCATCGCCGGGTTGGAGCCCAGCTCATGCCAGACGCCCTCGATGATGTGCAGGTCTGTACGGCAGACGCCCGCGCCGCCGACCCTCACGATGACGTCCATCGGTCCTTCGATCTTCGGCTCGGGCACGTCCACGAGGCGGACCGGCTGATTGTAGTCGAAGATGCGAACAGCTTTCATCGGCCTTCCTCTCCTACGCTAGGCAGAGCGAATCGGGCAGATCCTCGGCGTCGTCCACGCGCACGTCGTGGCGTACCTGATTCAGTCGCGTACACAGCATCGTGTTGAAGGCGCCGTTGAGGCGAATCGTGCGCGCCGCCCGCAGGTGCTCCGGCAGTCCCTCCGCCGTCACCGGGTCGCCGTCCGCTGTCGTGAAGAGGGGAGCGCCCTCAGGGAGCGGTAGCCCCAGCGCCTCGCGTTTCTGCCGCCACAGCGCCCAGGTCCTGGCGTGCCCCGGCAGCCTCCGCCAGGTGGCCGCGCCGGCATCGCCGCCGTCGGGGATCGCTCGCGCCCGTAGCGCATCACCCTCCGTGCGAACGTCCGCCGCCGTCATGCTCACCAGCGTCTCAGGCGCATAGCCGGCGCGCATCAGGGCGCGCAGGAGCTGTTCCTGGCGCACGAGGAACGCCTTGCGGGCGAAGGTGTGGCGAAGCTCGTCCAGCTCGCCCTCCGCGTCGCCCGCGAAGGCGCGGGAGAACGGCTCGCCCGCGTTGACGCCGTCGTTGATCTCGTCCTCAGCGAAATGGTCGCGCAGGCGCACCGTCACCCGCTCGACACCGGCCACGCGTGCCACTCGCTCCCGGATATCCGACGCCATCATGTAGGCGAAGTTCGCTGCGCACCAGTAGGTCGGCAGGCGAAAGCGCACCACGACCTCCGCGCCGCGGACCTCGACCCCTTCGATGAAGCCGAGGTGCGCGAGCGATTGGTCGAGCTCGGGATCGAGCACTTCGCCGAGCCGAGAGTAGACCTCGCGCTCATCGATCACGGCTGCCCTCCCTCCACGTGTGGCATCAGCGCCCGGTCGCCGCGCCCCGTCACTAGAACAGAAGCGCGGCGGTCGGCATCACGATAGGGGGCTAGTCGTCAGGCGGTGACGTGCGCCGCAACCCGCCGCTGGGCGAAGGTGTCGCCCTTGATCTTCTCGCCATGCGTCGCGATGTCGAGGTTGTAGAGGCGCGCGGCGTTCAGGCCGAGGATTTTCTCCTTGATCTCTGGCGTGAGGTCCACGTGGTACTCGTCTTTGATGTCCTGCGGCATCGCGAACGCCATGAAGTCGTCGATAATCCACTTCGGCTCCCAGATGGCGTAATCGCTGCCGAAGAGCAGGCGATCCGGCCCAAGCCAATAGAGCAGGTTCGCCAGCACCTCCGCGAAGTAGCGCGGGCGGAAGTGGATGAACGGCATGATCACGGCGAGGCCGGCGTACACGTTCTTTTCCTGCGCCGCGATGAAGGTGAAATCCTCGATGCGCGGGGCGCCTGCGTGCTCGACGATGAAGCGCAGACCGGTGAAGAGCGAGGCCGGCTCGTCGACGTCGCCGACGTCGAAGGCGTCTTTGTTGAGGGGGTAGATCGTCGGCCCCTTATGCACGTGGATGTTGACGATTCCTAGCTTCTCGCACTCCTCCAGATACCGATACGCCTCCGGACTTGAGAGCTTCCAGCCCTTCGAGCTCCCTTTCCACTCGGCGGTGTAAAGCTTCACGCCGGTGATGTCGTATTCACCCTTCAGCCGCCGCAGCTCATCCAAACCTTTCTCGCCGTCGCGAGGGTCCCACGATCCGTTCAGGATGAAACGGTCGGGGTGCTTCTTCTTGAGCACGGCGTTCTGGTCCGTGGTGTTGAACCCGCTGGTGAAGAAGTCGGTGAGATAGGTCGGCTGGAAGATGGCGACGTCCACGTAGCCTTGCACGAACTCGTCGTCAACCAATCGATCCTCGCCGTACTTCTCGAAGCGATCCAGCGGCCAAAGCAGCTCGGTGGGGGTGAAGGCCTTGTGATAGTCGTAGAAACATTCGATGAACCCCTTGCCATACTTGTTGGCCTGGTTGGCTGGGCTGCCGTCCCAGAGGTGCATGTGCCCATCGACGACGAAGATCTCGCGGCCATCCTGCGTCTTGTACATCGCGCACGCCTCCATCCGCCGCCCAGCAGGGACGGCGTTCGTGAGAGACCTGAAGCTGCGACGCTGTGGGGGCCGAGGTAGCGCCAGCGGGAGGGAGGGAGGGAACGGCAACGGAGAAGCGTGCTGGCCGCGCATCCTCGGTCATAGGCGAGGTATCGCGCTCGCCGGACGTCCTACGGCGAAAGGTGAGCTACGGCGACGGATGGGCTTACGAGTAACGCACTATGACGGTGGAGCGTCATTCTGGAACAGATCAATCGGACTGCGGTATTCGTCGCGCCGCCCAAGACTGCTGCGGGAGCACACGGCCGGATCCTACACATCCACCGGCGACAGACACCGGGACAGAAATCGTCGTCCTGGTGAGTACGCCGAGGCCAACCATACTCAACGGCCGCTACTCGCAGGCGCAAGTGTAGCACGAAGATGACATAAGCGCAATTGCTCGCGCGTTGGCGGACGCGCCATGACAGGGATTCCACGTGGGATGTTGTTGTCTGCGGTGGCGGCGCTCAAGGCGCCGGCGCATAATGCGATGCGGCTGAAGCCCTCACGATATCCCAGCACCCCAGACGAAATCGCTATGACACAGTCCATGCCCGCCACATGTCACGGTCCGCATGCGCCACATGAGGCGAGGCGAGACGGCGAGAGGCCGCAGACGGAGGCGCCGGTCGTCAGTCTTATCGCACCACCATGATGAAGGGCGCCAGCGCGCTCAGAGCCAGCAGCGTCGCGTAGGTCGCGCGGAGTTGTGGTCGGGGCAATCGTGCCGCCAGCACCACCGCCAGCACGATTGCCGGCGCCGCGAGCCGCGTCGGCGACCACATATCCTCCCACACGATAGCCGACGTCACACTCAGCAACAGCGCGTAGCCAGCGACGAAGAGCGCTGTGGGGTCCGCCAGCCAGCCGCGCCAGCCCTTGATTCGCCACTGGTCGCGCAATGTGAGCGCGGCGATGCCGAAGGCGACGGTGAGCGGGACGGCCACAAAGGCGAGCAGCAGCCCGAAGTCGTAGCGCGTGCCCACCTCGAACAATCCATGGAATGGCAGCGGGAGGAAGCCACCTGCGACACCTGATGCGCGTGTGTCGCCTGTGGTCAGCGGAAAGTGACCCCATACGATCCATAGCGTGATTTGCCAGGCGAGAAAGGGGCCTATACCGATCAGCGCCGAGCGGGCGAGGGTCCACCAGCGGCGTTCGAGGGCGAGCGGCGCCAGCAAGACGGGAAGCGTCAGGATAAGCTGCTCGCGAGTGAGGAGCGCGGCGGCCATGGTCAGCGCGCCCCAGGTGTACCGGCGCCTGCCGAAGAGATACACCGTCAGGACGATCCACATCACGGCGTAGGGGTCGGCGAGGTCGCGCAGGAAGCCGAGTGACATGCCACAATAGAGCGCGGCGAGCGCGCCGAGCCACCGCGACGCGCCCGCCGCGACGCTGAGCCGCATCACGAGCCAACACGTCATGAGGATGGCGACCAGATTCACCAGCAGCAGCGTGAATGGGACCCACGCCGGATGGCCCAGTGTCAGCGCACCGGCGGTGTATGCGTAGAGCACGCGCTCCGCCCGCACGATACCAAACGCGTCGTCCAGCGCGCAGGTCGGCGCATGATGCGCGCAGATAAAGGGCTGGGTCGGGTCCAGCGCCATGTAGTAGTAGAACTGCCCGTCGAAGCCTGTGGGGTTGTGGTTGCGCACAAGGCTGTTGAGGCCGAGGTGATGGCCTGAGATCGTGCCGATGTCGGCGAACTGGGCGTAGGCTTTCCAGCCGGGCTTGGCGTCGAAATGAAGCTGGAAGTAGAACGTGCGCGCCATGAGCAGGAGCATCACGGCCACGAGAACGAGCGGCGCCACAGGCTCGAAGCGTGCCCACCATCGCCGCCCAGTCTCGACCACAGGACGGATTGCGGAGACGATCCGGCGGCCAGTCTCGCGCGGTGACTCAAGCGACAACATGCGGCAGTCCCTGCTTATCTGGGTGGAGTGTCGGCGGTGCGGCGCGCGGGAGCCGGGATCTCGGTTCGCGGCCGGTATCCCTCCTACTCTACCGCATGGCGTCACCAAGCGCGCTGAATGTGCGCGGGTACTGGACCTGAGTCGAGCGGAGTGATCCGACGCGCATGGTGACCTGCCCCAGGCGAGCAGGGGTTGCGCCACGTTGGGTGATGGATTCTGGCCGTATCGCGACCCCTAGACTCGGCGCTCTCCGGCCAGCGCGGGCACCTGCTGGGCGGGCTTCCACGCGCCGACGGCGAGCCACATCCAGGCGAAGCAGAGGCCGACGTCGCGCATGGCCAGCGCCCGGTGATAACCGTCGAGGAGCAGAACGTCGTCGGTTACGCTGCGGCCGTCGCCGCCCAGGCCGATCAGTGGGGGGAATGCGCCGCTTTTGCGGAGCACGGCGCGATAGTGCGCGAGCTTGCGCTTATTGAGGTCCACCGTGCGCACGAGCTTGAGCTGGTCGAGCTCGACGAGATGCAGCTCCCAGCGGTAGGCCATCGCCTCGAAATCGTCCGCCTCACGGGTGGTCATGACGTCGCGCAGGTACGCGTCGACGTGGCGCCTTGCCTGATCTGGCCCGAGGGTGCGGAGGTGATCAAGCTCGACGCAGTGCGCGATGGCCGGGGCATCGACGCGCACTCGCGTTGCCCTACGCGCCGTCTCAGCGGCGTGGGAGGCCGATTCCGCCTCAAGGCTCGCCACCGTCGTCTTGCGGCGCCTGACGTGTGCCTTCGTATTATTCTGTTCCGCTGGCGCGTGCCTGTTGCCCTGGTCCGCGCTCCCCACTGGCGTCGCGCCCCTTCGCGCGCGCCTCTCCCCCGCCATCATGTCAGCACCTCTGGTTAGCTTGTCGCTTGCACGCACCCGGCAGAGAATACGGCCTCCGCTCGTCCGCGTCAAGGATGTATGCATTATGTCGCGTTGCAATGTCGTATCGGATCGCGCCTCGTTACACGTCCGCGTCGTACAGTATTACGCATACGGCATACCAGACGGACGATCCCAGAGATCAATTCGTGAACACGACGCGCCAACAGCAGAAACGAACGCTACAGAGAGATGGGGCTCCGGAGGTACATTCGGGATGGTCTGCCCACGTCTCGACGCTATGACGCGCGGATATTGCTATCGAGCATCACGAGGCCCGATGGGGCCGGAGGGCGAGACATCATGGGTGGCGACGTGCTCACGGTTGGGCTGATCGGCCATCCCATAGGCCACTCGCGCTCGCCTGTGATGCAACAGGCGGCGTTCGACGCTCTCGGCATCCCCGCGCGCTACGTGCTCTGGGATACGCCGCCGGAGGAATTGCCGGCGCG
>CAYYCB010000191.1:0-6138 GCA_964469715.1 uncultured Ktedonobacterales bacterium
TCCGCCGTATTGTATGGAATAGAGCGCACACCACGCGGGAGCGATGAGTATGGCAGAACGCACCGAGGATGTCTTGAACGCGACGGGAGCGGCGAACGACGCGCAGGCGGCCGGCGACCTGGAGGCGCAGCTTGCGACGGCGCAGGCCGAGGCAGCGGATTATAAGGATCGCTTCCTGCGCGAGCGCGCCGAGATGGAGAACTTCCGCAAGCGGCAAGAGCGCATCACCAACGACCGCATGCAGCGGTTTAAGCGCGACCTCTTCGAGAAGGTGCTCGACGTCACGGATAACCTCGAACGCGCGATGCAGTACGAGTCCACGATGGACGCGAATAGCCTGCGCCAAACGCTGCGCATGCTGCAATCGCAGCTCAACGGCGTATTGAGCGGCGAGGGGCTCACTCCGATTGCGACGGTCGGCCAGCCCTTCGACCCACACGTACATGAAGCTATCGAGACGGTGGCCTCCGCGGAGCAGCCTGAAGGTGCGGTCGTGAACGAGGTGCGCAAGGGCTACATGCTCGGCAATGAGTTGTTGCGCCCGGCGCGTGTGACCGTCAGCTCCGGCGAGAAGGAGTAGCGCGGGAGCGCTCTTTCAGGCGCGACGCAGGGGGAGGCGGCCGGTCGATGGACTACAAGGATTACTACAAGATCCTCGGCGTGGCGAAGACCGCGACCGCCGACGAGGTCAAGAAGGCGTACCGCGCCCTCGCGCGCAAATATCACCCCGACGTCAACCCTGGCGACAAGTCCGCTGAGAACAAGTTCAAGGACATCAACGAGGCGTACGAGGTGCTCTCCGACCCGGAGAAGCGCCACAAATACGACACGCTCGGCCCCAACTGGCAGGAGCAGTTCGGGTACGGCGGAGCGCCCGCGGGCGGGGGGATGCGCACGCGCACCTATACCTCGCCCACTGGCAGATCGAGGGGCGGCAGTACTATTGATTTCGAGGATCCCACGGGGTTCTCGGATTTTTTCGAGACGCTCTTTGGGCGGCGCACCGCGAGCGGCACGACGACCACACGCAGCGGGCGTTCCGGCTTCGGCTCACTGCGCGGCGCGGATATCGAGCAGCCGGTCGAGATTTCGCTGCGTGAGGCGTACACCGGCACGGCGCGCGCCTACAACATCGAGGCGCCGGAGGAATGCGCCACCTGCCGCGGGACGGGGCGCGCGAACGGGCACGCTTGTCTCGTGTGCAATGGGACGGGGCAAGTTCTGCACTCGCGCCGGGTAGAGGTGAAGATTCCGGCTGGCGCAGACAACGGTACACGCGTGGTGGTCGCGGGCGAGGGCAACACCGGCGCCGCAGGTGTATCGCGTGGCGACCTGATCCTCACAGTGACGGTTAAACCTGATCCGCGTTTCGAGCGCAGAGGCGCTGACCTGATAGTGGACGTGCAGGTGTCGCTGACGACGGCAATGCTCGGCGGCGAGGCGCCAGTCCCCACGCCGGACGGCAAACGCTTGCTGCTGACTATCCCACCTGAGACCCAGAATGCTCAGACGTTCCGTTTGACCGGCAAGGGGATGCCCAAGCAGGGTGGCGTCGCGGGCAACCTCATTGCCCGCATTCAGGTTGTGCTACCGAAGAAATTGACTGATCGCGAGAAGGCGCTCTTCGAGGAGCTGGCCAAGCTGCGACCGGCGAGTTGATGATTGCGGCGGAGGCCGGCGGGATGCTGGCCCAGCGGCGCGGGACGCTCGGCGGTTACATTTCCAAGTGTGTATGCGACGAGGCGGACCAGTCCGGGGGGATTGGCGTGTGGCGGGGCATCGGCTGCCACAAGGCGTGGAGCACCTGATCAACCGGCGTTCCCATACAGGCGACTCCGCAGAGGCGCTCGACGTGTGCGAGTGGCTGGACGCCCTCGATGGCCCGTACCTCGTAGATAGCCTCCGCGAGCCGCTGCGCCGCGGCGTCGGTCCGTTGAAGCTTGGACTCGACCTCGCCGAGCCGCCCGAGACGGCCGATGAGATTGTTCAGACTGATGCCGACTTTCCACAGCATCTTGTCGCGCATCGGCGGCACGCGCACGGTGAAGTTGCCGTTGGCGACCTGGACGTGTACCGCCAGCAGCGTCTGCACGTCTTCTTCGAGCCGGCGGCTGCGCTCGGCGGAGATGCGTTCAAGTGTGGCGAGCCGCTCGGCTTGATCCGCTCGACGGGCGGAATCTAGCATGCTGCGCATCCAGGCGTATGCCACCAGCGCGACGATGAACTGCAGCGCGATTGGCCGAATATAGATCAAGTAGGGGCTGAAGGCCAACGCCTGATCCAATGCCACGGTGCGCGGCACAAAGAGCAGCTCCGCGACGATGATGAAGCCGTTGACCATGCTGGCGAGGAACATGAAAGCCGGAGGCATGAGAGAGGCAGTGACCAACACCGACACGAGGTAGAGATCCAGCGCGGGGAGATACATCGTATCGAGCCGGCCGCCCGGCAGATTGAGGAGCACCAGTGTCAGCGCGGTGTCGAACGCGCCCACGGCCAGTGCGCCCGCGACGGCGGCGTTGCCTCGCCGCAGGTAGACCGCTCCCGCGAGGTTGGCGGCCATTGCGATGGCCTCGCCCGCCCAGGTGGAAGGGATCTGGGGACTCACAGGCAGCATGAGCAGCTCGAAGATGACGAATCCAAGGAGCACGAGACTGCCCAGGCGAGCCCGCTGGACTTGCACGTGCTCGTCGAAGCTCGCCGCGGCGCTCGGTAGCGATGGCGTCATGAGCGCATACCATGCGTCCAGCGGAGTATGGCGTCGCTGTATGTTGTGCGGCGCTTCTCTCCGTCCCTCCACACGCTGCACCCGTGCCAGGGTGTGTGGACCGCGCCCCGTTGGCGTCGTGTCCGCTTCCTCTGGCTCCCCCGTCCATACGTTGGTGTCTCTCATGGTCGTCCCCCATCCGACGCTGAGCGTCGTGCTCCTTCACCATGGACATGCCCGCGTTTGCTGCGCTTCGGCGCCATGCAAGCGGAGGGCCGCGACGATGCGAAAGCGGTGAATTGAGCCGATGGGGAATGCGATACGGCGCACCACACGTGTGATGCGCCGAGATCTCGCTGATTTAGCCTACAGGCGCGTGTGTCTCGTCCGCACGACGAAAAGTGTCGCGGACGCCTGCCGATAGGCGCTATATGCCACCGGCGCCAGCCTGATCCGCGGGTGTGTCGCCCGTCAGCTCGCCGCCCGCTCCACCTGATCCTGCGGACGCGCCTGAATCGAAGGTCGCGTCGAATCCGGAGCCGCCGGAGTCTTGATAGCCTTCGACGCCGCGCTCGCCCTGCCCAAGCGCACCCTCGGCCAGCACCGGCGCGTCGCCGCTGACGCCCTCAGAGGCCGAATAGGGATAGATGCCTGTGTGGCCGATCTCGTCCCGACGGCCTGTGCCACCCCCAGGCATGCCGCTCTCGCGCTTCTCGTCGGTCGTGTTACTCTGACTGATCGGATCGTTCGTGTCCTGATTGGCCATGTGTCGCGCACCTTCTCTCCGACCGTTCGGCCATCCAATGGCCGGTTGCTGGGCGACCGTTCCGCCCGGCTACGGGAACCCGCAACCCGCGGGCCAGCGGACACCTTCAACGGTCGAACAAGAGGTGGCGAACCGCTACATCGGCCGCTGCCTGTGGCGTCCTGGCGATTTGGGGGGTCGCGATATAATGGAGGGCATTGAATAAGAGCTTCCGGGTTGCGACTTCATCCTGCACTTTATCCCGCGGCTCTTCCACTTTGAGGAGGGTATTCCCACGTCCCACGCAGAAAGGGCGGCTCGCCGATGAGCACCACCAGTGTCCAGCGTGCGTTCTCGCCGGCAGACATCGAAGACAGTCCGGCGGGCGTTAATAACTTCACCATCGTCGCCGCCACTGTGAACGGCTCCGGATCCCAGACCGCGAACAACTGCCTCCTGCGCGCGCTTTTCAGGATGGGCATCCCCGTCAGCGGCAAGAACATCTTCCCCTCCAACATCCAGGGCCTGCCGACGTGGTATCACATCCGCGTGAGCAAGGACGGCTACATCGCGCGCCGCGAGACTGCCGAGGTGGTCGTCGCGCTCAACCGGCAGACAGCGGCCGACGACATCGCGGGCGTCGCGTCCGGCGGCTTCGTCATCCTCCCCGAGGAATGGAAGCTTCCGCAGACCCGAGAAGACATCACCTACTACACGCTGCCCGTCGCGCAGATGGCGAAGGATTCCGGCGCGAACGCCGAGCTGCGCCCATACGTCGCTAACATGGCTTATGTCGGCGCCCTCGTCGAGCTGCTGGGCATCGACGCGGCCGAGATCAAAGCCGCGCTCAGCGACCACTTTAAAGGCAAGCAGAAGCCTATTGATCTCAACTATGGCGTCGTCCAGGCGGCCATCGACTATACCCGCGCCACTATCACGAAGCGCGATCCATTCCGTGTCGAGCCGATGGATAAGACGGCTGGCAAGATTCTGATCACCGGCAATTCGGCTGGCGCGCTCGGCTCCGTCTACGGCGGCTTTACCGTCGCGGCGTGGTATCCGATCACGCCGTCCACCAGCCTCGTGGACGCCCTCGGCGACTACGCCAAGGTGCTGCGCGTTGATCCTGAGACGAAGGCACACACCTACGCCATCGTCCAGGCGGAGGACGAGATCGCCGCTATTGGCACCATCGTCGGCGCTGGCTGGGCCGGCGCCCGCTCCATGACCTCCACCTCCGGTCCTGGCATCTCGCTCATGACCGAATACGCCGGCTTCGCCTATTTCACCGAGATCCCATGCGTTATCTGGGACATTCAGCGCATGGGACCGAGCACTGGCCTGCCCACGCGCGTCTCGCAGGGTGACGTGCTCATGGCGTACTATCTCGGCCACGGCGACTCGCGCAACGTCTGCCTCTTGCCCGCGAGCATGGAGGAGTGCTTCGAGTTCGGCTGGCGCAGCTTCGATCTCGCCGAGCGACTTCAGACGCCGGTCTTCGTGCTCTCCGACCTCGACATCGGCATGAACAACTGGATGAGCCAGCCCTTCACTTATCCCGACAAGCCAATGGACCGCGGCAAGGTGCTCTCCGCCGAGGACCTCTCGCGTCTGGGCGGCTTCCACCGCTACGAGGACGTGGACGGAGACGGTGTCGGCTACCGCACGCTGCCGGGCACGGACCATCCCCTCGCGGCCTACTTCACTCGCGGCAGCGGCCACAACAAAGAGGCGCAGTACACCGAGCGCCCCGACGAGTGGGAGGCGAACCTCAAGCGTCTAGAGCGCAAGCACGACTTCGCGCGCACGCTTGTGCCGCCGCCCATTGTAGACGAGATTGCCGGCGCCGAGATCGGCATCATCTCCTTCGGCTCCAATGACCCCGGCATCGCCGAGGCCCGCGACATGCTCGCCGCGAAGGGGGTCAAGACGAGCTATCTGCGGTTGCGCGCCCTCCCAACCACCGAAGAGTTCACGCGATTCGTGGCTCGCTACCCACGCCTCTATGTGGTGGAGAACAACATCGAGGGGCAGATGCGCCGCATTCTGTTGAGCGAGGCGCCCGAGCACGCCGCGCGCATGGTCTCTATCTGCAAGTGCGACGGCTTGCCGCTCACTGGCCGCTGGATCGCCCGCTCGATTGTCGAACAGGAGCAATAGACGATGACCGTGCAAGAGCCTCCCTCCGCGGGCCTCAACCTGATCGGCCTGACCAAGAACGACTACAAGGGTCGCCCTTCTACTCTCTGCAAGGGTTGCGGCCACGACTCCATCTCGCAGCGCATCATCTCCGTCGCCTACGACGTGTCGCTGAAGCCGACGCGCGTCATCAAGCTGAGCGGCATCGGCTGCTCCTCGAAGACGCCCGCCTATTTCCTGAACCAGTCGCACGGCCTCAATAGTCTGCACGGACGCATGCCTTCCATCGCGACCGGCGCCACGCTGGCCAACCGCGAGCTTGTGGCGATCGGCGTCAGCGGCGACGGCGACACCGGCAGCATCGGCATCGGCCAGTACAAACATATGGTCCGCCGCAACGTCCCGGTGGTCTATATCGTCGAAAACAACGGCGTCTACGGCCTCACCAAGGGCCAATTCTCGGCCACCGCCGACGAGGGCCAGCAGCTCAAATACGCCGGGCTGAACGAGCTGCCGCCGATTGACGTCTGCATGGAGGCGCTGATCG
>CAYYCB010000192.1:0-6130 GCA_964469715.1 uncultured Ktedonobacterales bacterium
AGGTCGGCCTCGCTCTCCCAGAGGGTGAGGAGCGTGCTCTTGCCGGTGGCGCGATCGATCAACGCCAGGATCTCACTAAATCCCTTCTGCTGCTTCAGTTCCGGTGCGCGGTCATGGAGGATACGGGTAACCTCATCGAGCTTGTCCCTCTGGAATGTAAGCGTCGTGACACGTGCGTGCATGGTAGGGTCCCCCTTCATTGATAGACTCACGGCGGGATTGTGCGGACCACGTTTCGCCATTTCATCCGACCCCACACACGGATACTCCCGGTGGCATCCCCACGACCCAGACGCGATAGGGCGTCGGGCGCCGCCAGCGTCGCGACCAGGCAGAGCTAGCTGCTCACGAACGGCTCACCTCCTCCGAAGAAGCCAGCTCACTGCGGACGACACAACATCCAAGAGTAGGTAGTAACCCATGAAACGGCCAATTTCAACAGACGGGCAGCTTCGCGCGGCAGGCGCATACCGCATTCCCGCGAACCACGAGGGTGATTGACAAGCGCGCCCATCATCGTTAGGCCGGTATCGTCAACGCAATTCGTCATCAGAGCCACCGACCATGAGAGGGGGTGTCCCTCGCGCGCATGCGTCTCTCTCCGGCCCGACATTGACACGCCCCTGTGAAATAGGCCACTTGTGTTCTCGAAGCTCTGCCGCTATACTCGCCTCACGCAAGCAGAAGGCCGGCTTGGCGGAGGCGCTGTGACCTCGCATCGCTGCCATCGTGCTGCGCGGCGTGGAACCGCACGGTATCAAATTTCGAGGTCAGGAGACAGCGCACATGAATCGACCGGCTCGACCAACAGGCATTACCATCCTGGGCGTCCTCGCTATCATCGCTGGCGTGTTGGGCCTCTGCGGCGGGGTCGGCGGCCTCGCGGGCGGGGCACTGCTCGCAGGCTCGGGCGCAGCGCTCGCGGGCACGCAGGCGGCACAGGCCACGGGTATGGTCTTCTTCTACTCCATCGTGCTCCTCGTCCTGGGAGTGGCTGACATCGTGCTGGGCGTCGGCTTCTTGCAGGTGAAGCCGTGGGCCTGGACGCTCGGCATTGTGCTTCAGGTCGCGGGCATCGCATTCGACGTGTTCGGCATCGTGACCACAGGGTCTATCTTCGGTAACGTCATTAGCATCGCGATCAGCGCCTTCATCCTGTACTACCTGTTCACTCCAGCGGTGAAGCAGGCGTTCGGGCGCGCGGCCTAACGGCCGCCTCAGCGCCTCTCTATCACGCACGGCGAAGCGTCGGCCGGGGTCGCGCATGCGGTTCCACGCCGTCCCCGGAAGGGCGCTTCGCCGTGCGTCGTTCTATCCGCGGGGTTCCGCCGGTGGTACGCCTCGTGCGCCTTCTCTCCGCATGAGATGTCGCTCGCGACGCTTTGGACGTGTGCGAGCGGCGTCCGAGACGAGGAGGCGAGACGATGAACGACATTCCAGGAACAGGGCGGCCGGATGAGCTCCCGCCCATGGGCACGGGCGGCGGCATCATGCGCGGGTCGGACCCCAGCACCGGCGCGATGCAGCCGGGCACCGGCTCTCTCATCGACGATACAGCCACGGAGCCGCCCGACGAGCAAGAGGCGCTACAGCGCGAGGGTGACGAAAAGGCCGCATGGCCCGGCCAGGAGGGCTGGACCGGAGATCGCCAGGCGAACAGCGGCGATGTCGACGTTGACGCCGACGAGAGTGGTTTCGCCGGCTCCGGCCGCCAAGGCTAAATTGAGACAGCCGCCAGCAGCGGACGGGATAGGGCCGGCGAGAAGCTGAACGTTTCCCCATCCCGTATGCCCCACCCGGAACGCGTGTCAGACGGGAGATGACGCCTGGCGGCTGGCGGCATAGAGCGCGCCGTCGAAGGCGGCGGCGCCGAGGGCGAGCGCGCCCAGTCCTACGAAGCGCGTGTTGCGCTGGCCCTGGCCGATGGCGAGGCCCACTGCGAGCGTGTCGCCGGCGTCGGTGAGCGTGCGCGCGAGCAGCCAGGGCGCGTACTTGCCGCCGTGCGCAGCCGCGGACCAGAGGCCCAGGCCCATCACGGCGTCGCGCAGGCCGAGGGAGCGCATCATCGAGGCAGTGGCGGGGTCCGGCGTAGCGAAGCCGAAGAGGCGGGCGAACCGCTTCGGCGCGAACATCGGCAGAACGCCGAAGGCAAGCGTCGCGAGGCCCAATACAGCGGCGACGCGACGCAACTGCTGGTCGTTCACGTTCATCTGAGGGCTCCGTGGTGCGGAGAGGCGCTCGTTCGGCGGGGCGACGCCGACTATCTCTCATGATAGGGCGCGGTCCGCCAGTCAGGCCAGCGGGCGCAGCGTGGCCGCTGCCACAGGTGCCGCCTCTATGCGCACGCTTCGGCCCAGCGCGGCGGGAATGGCGACGCGCCCCGCATGTTAGTCGGGGCAGCCCTCATTGCCTCGCCGCGGCGCCTCACCAATCCACTGTCGGGGAGCCTACCCAACTCACCTGCGCTCTATCTCGACGAAGCCGACATTCTGGAGCTCATCGAGATAGAGGAGAATGCTCGCCATTTCGCATTCCGGCACACGCTCGGTGATTCGCAGCAATTCGGCTTTGGTCCGATAGATCAGCCACCAATCCATGTAGGCTTCCATGTAGGCGGCGCTGCTGATATCGGGCAAGCAATTGGCGATGAGGAGGCGACCACCGGGATTGAGCATGTCGACGAGGCGGCGCGTGAGGCTCTGGGCAATGGGCATCGGCAGATAATCATAGAGCCCAGCGGAGTAGATGAAGTCGAACGTCCCAAGCTCCACCCGCCCGCGCAGCAGGTCGCGCACGGAGGCGGCGACCGGCTCGACACCGAGCGAGCCAAGCTCACGCGCAACCACAGCCAGGCTCTCCTCGTCTTGGTCGACCCCCACGTAGCGGCCGACACGTCCCTCACGGACCGCGGCGCAACTAGCCGCTTCGCGCAGGTGGCCGCAGGCCAGCGACAGCACGCTCAGCCCTGGACGCTGTGTGGTGAGCGCATTCACCCGCTCACCGACCATCCGACGCCTCATGCGGACGGCGGACGCGGCAGGAGCACGCACCGCCGCAGCATACACGCGCCTGCCCAGCTCGGAGGCGGCCTCCAGGGCCGGCAGCGGCAGGTCGCTCTCGGGGCCATAGATGAAGTCGAGCAGCTCAGCGTCGCCCGCGTAGCCGCGGGGCTTAGCGAATCCGCGCGCAGTCATGGGGTCCTGATGGAGCAGGTGCAGGATGGGATGGCGCCGGCACTCCGACACGATCTCCTCCCTCCACATCTCAGGCGGCGCGGACCGGCGCAGCTCGTACAGGTGGGCGAAGGTCAGACTCATGCCGCCCTCCACGTCGCCACGCTCGATGCGCGCCGCCGCGTGATCGAGGACGCGCGTGCCTCTGGCCGTTATAGTTATGTCTTCCGCCATGTGGGGGTTCCTTTCCTGCGGAGCAGGTACTGTGACGCTGGGCACTCCTTACAGTGCCGCCGCAAATATACCCTACCCGTCGCACGAACGCCACACACAACCCGGACAGCAAACTCACACAACCAAGACAGCGATACGCCCGCCACCGCGCTGGGCATTGGCCGCCCGGAACGCCCGTGCGGATGGGCTGGCACACAAGCTGCATTAGAGCGGTCATCATGGACCGCCTGCCGGCCATACTCGCCCCCAAGTGTGTGAACTCATGGGGCCGCGGACTCTGCGACAAGCTGGCGGTCAAAAAGGAGGACTTTTCATGGAACCCGTCGAACCTGTGCGGCAAGAGGACCCATACTACGTGCGCCGCACGCAGCCGGAGGAGCCCGTTCAGCCCGTTCAGCCGGTGAGGCCCGTGCAACGGGTGGACCCGGACTATGACTACGCGCCGTCGTGGCGCGGCTGGCGCGCGGCCCAGATCATCTACACGATCTTCGGCATCCTTGAGATGTTGATTCTGATTCGGGCCGTTCTCAAGCTGCTCGGCGCCAACCCCGACGCCGGCTTCTCCAATCTGATCTACGGCATCACGGGGCCTTTCGTCGCTCCGTTCCAGGGTGTCTTCCCGACGCCGCAGAGCAACGGCAGCGTGCTTGAGGTGGCCTCGTTGCTCGCTATCCTGGTCTACGCCCTGCTTGCCTGGGGCATCGCACGGCTTCTCGAGCTCGGCTCGCGGCGGCGCGGCCCGACCTATACCGCATAGCCGGAGCGGGGATGGTCTATCGAGCGGGGCTGGAATCGCCGGTCCCGCTCGCACCGGCTTGACCTCCCGCTGTGGGGAGGACGAGGCCGCGAAGATGGCGGAACTGACGCACATGAAGACGGAGCAGCCCGCGAACGAAAGGAGCGGCATCCGTGCAACCCGATGAACCGGCGCAGCCAGCATACTCCGGCGTGCCGACCGAGACCGACGCCGTGCCGCCGCTGGAGTCTCTGCCCCCGCATGGCGCACACGCGCACGCGCACCGCATCGACCCCGGCGCGGTGGAATACGTCCAACCTGTGGAGTATGTCCAGCCGGTCCAACCTGTTCAGGCGGTACAACCAGTCCAGCCAGTGGAGTATGTGACGACCGCCACAGCGCGGGAGCTGCGGACACAGCGCATCACGCGCATGCTCTACACAATCGTCGGCATCGTGAGCGTGCTGATTCTCGTTCGCGTGCTCCTGCGCCTGCTGGCCGCCAATCCCGACGCCCCTTTCTCGCAGTTCTGGTACGCTCTCACCGCGCCGTTCGTGCTCCCGTTCGCCGGTGTCTTCCCAGAGCCAGGCTATCGCGGCAGCGCGCTCGAAGTATCTTCCCTCCTCGCGATCCTCATCTACTGGCTGTTGGCGTGGATCGCCGTGCGGATCGTCCGCCTGGCCAATCGCACGCCAACGCCGGCCGCGTAAGACGCACGATGGACACGGCGCGACTACGCCACGGGCAGGGCGAGACTCATGCCCGTGATTGTCGCGGCCGAAGGTAGGTTATCCGCCTGGTAGTAGGGGCTGTCGTTGCCGGTGATCTCCACGCGGAGCGTGTGTCCCGCCTGGAACTGCCACCCGTTCGCCGACGTTTGGAAGCTCACCTGGGCAGCGGAGCCGGCCGTCCCAATGAGGCGATAGGTCCCGCGCGAGACGAGCGTCTGGCTGCTGCCGTCCGGCGCGACGTCCCAGATCCGGACGTTCAACTCTTCATCCGCCCCGGCGCCGAGCAGCGATACCGTGACGACCGGCTGCCCCACGAGTGTGTATGGCTGCGTCACCGCGAACGTCCATGCCGCGACGCCGGTGCCCGCGGGCACGGCGCTTGAGAGGCAGCCCGAATGCACGATGGGGTCGGTATTCGGCCCCTCAGGACCGGCCGCCGCATTCCCCGTCACCTGCGGAATGGTCGAGCTCAGCCGCAACGTACCGTGGGCGAGCTGTGCCCAGCCGGCCGCATGGTAGGTCACGCGCGTCTGCCCCGCCACGCACTGAGTCGTCATCAGGGTCACGTCGGGGGCCGGCCGTGCCCCGCGCCCCAGCAAGTGGAAATCGAGGAAGGCGCTGGCGCTGGTGTTCGCCGCCGCCCACTCGTCGGCGGGATTGTTCGCGTTCGAGTGGCCCACGTCCGCGAAGACGTCCGTGATTGGGTAGGCTGGATTCCACGCCAAGAGCTTGTTGCGGATCAGCAGCGCCTGCACAGGCGGGAAAAGCGGATCGGTCAGCCCCTGCACTTGAAAGATGGGGACACTTGCGTCGGGCGTCAGATAGAGCGGCGAGCGCAGGTCGAGCTGTGTGAGCGCCGCCGCCAGCAGCGGATCGTGCGCCGGGTCGTAGGGATTGCCGGCGTTCACGCGGGCGTACCACGCCGTGAGGTCCGCCGTCGGATCGACCCCTGGCGGCGCATAGAATCCGTTGCGCAGGGCGGGACCATCGGCGAAGAGACCTGCGACATACGTTTGGATGGGCACCCCCACCGGCTGCTCGAAGAGCGCGCGTGAACCGGCGTCCGCGTCGCTCGCCCGCCCGTTGGGGATCAGCGAATTGGTGAGGCTCGCCCAGGTGTATTCCGGCACGGCGGCCGCGATGTGCAAGGAAGTCCCGCGCGGGCTGCGCCAGGGGATGAGCGTACCATCTTCGAGCATCGTGCGGTCGTTGAGCAGCGCGAGCAGCAGGCTGTGGCCGCCGCCATAGGAGCCGCC
>CAYYCB010000193.1:0-6120 GCA_964469715.1 uncultured Ktedonobacterales bacterium
GCACGGCGACCTTCGCCGGTCTCGGCCTGCTGATGGCCGGGGCGCTGCGCGCGGAGGCGACGCTGGCGGGCGCGAACGGTCTCTATGTCGTCTTCCTGCTCATCAGCGGCGCGTTCCTGCCTGTCTCCAGTTTCCCCGGACCGCTCGCTGGTCTCCTTCGCCTGCTGCCACCGGCCGCTCTCACCGAGGCGCTGCGCGGTACGCTGGCCGGCCACGGCGACATCGGCACGAGCGTCGTGGTGCTGCTCGTTTGGGCGGTCGTCTTCATCGCCGCAGCCGCGCGCACCTTCAAATGGGAGTGACGCGGGGTGCGCTGTGGTCGGTTTGCTTCTGGACGGCGAGATCGGCGTTCAGCGGCTCGATGCAGGCGAAGACGGCGAGCGCAGGCAGGGCGATGACGTACGCGAGCAGGCTGTGCCAGGCCAGGAGGAAGGGGAGCAGGCCAACAAGAAGCGCAACCTCCGGGCGCGGGGGACGCTTCGCGCGGGCGAACCAGTGGAGAATCGCCAGGACGGCGGCAAGCTCCAGACCGGCATAGACGGCCGACGGAAAGAGCGGCAGCAGCCCGGCGCGCGAGAGGCCCACGAGGCCGACACCCGAGGGGAAGATGGGGAGGGTCATGGGCAGGGCAAGGCTGCGCAGCCACGCGCCGGGCGATGCGAGGAGGAACGGCAGGTTCGGCAGAAGGAAGGCCCCTGCCGCGATGCCTGCGCGAGTGACGGCCTCACGCGCACCGTCGCGCCGCCACACGATGACGACGTAGAGCGCGGAGAGCGGCCAGACGATCTGCTTCACGGCGCATCCGAGGCCGAGCAGGATGGCCGAGGTCCAGCGCCGGTCGAGCGTGCGCCACGCCAGCACGAGTGGCAGGAGCGCGACAACTTCAAACGAGCCGCGCAACGTTCCGGAGATGAGGAGGGCGTTGGCGAGGAGCAGCAACACGATGGCCGGCCGCAACGCGCGTGCCGCTCCCCAGCCGCAGGCCACGAGAAAGCCGATGATGATGGCGAGCGAGGCCGGCACGGTAGTGGTCATGCCCAGCGCTAGCCCCGGCGCGTAGACCAGGAACGAGAGCGCGGGATAGCTGTGCAGGGATGCGCCGGAGTATTCGGGGCCGCGAAGGTCCGGGTGGGCCAACTCGTCGCGCACGTCCCTCACGACCTGATCGAGCGAAGGACCGTATACGCTGTTCGCGTACCGCCCAGCACGTAACGGAGTGGCGCCCACGTCGGGGAACTGGGCGACGGCGTCCCAGAAGCGCCCATCTGCGGTGTAGGGATTGACGCCGTGCAGAGCGAGCTGGGCGTTGAATTGATTGAAGGCCGCCGCGTCGGAGTTGTAGGGCGCGGCGGAGCGGCTGGTGAGCGTGCCCGCGACGAGCGCCGCTGTGGCGAGACAACTGAGGGCCAAGAGGGACCACACGACGCCCCGAAGTAGTTTCCTCATAGGCGTTGGGCGAGGCAATCCCTCGGAGGGCGCGAGCGCCGCGCGCAGGAGCAGTGCGGAGCCGGCGAGGATCGCGCCGAAGGTGATGAGCGCCGCCACTCCGCTGCCTCCGCCCACTCCGGAGGCGCCAAGCCAGGCGGGCAGCGCCAGAAGTAGCGTGCCAGCGCCTAGCAACGTCAAGCGGCCGGGCAAGCGCGTGCGCGAGGGACGCCCCGCGGCGGCGGCCTCCGCGCGGAGGCCTAACTGACCCAGGACCATAGCAGCCACTCACCGAAATAGAAGCACCACAAGTAGGCGAATGTCGCGCAGAGCAGGATGCGGGCCGACGGCCGGGCTTTTTCGAGCCATTGGGCCGGGACGACGCAGAGTGGCAGCAGCGCGAGCAGGTAGCGCGCCGCGCTTGTTGTATTCCCGAAGAAATCCACCTTCATGAGCGCGATACACCAACAGGCCGCGAGGTAGAGCCAGACCGAGAGCGGCAGTCGGCGCCGCATCACGACCAGCCCAATCAGGCTGAGCAGGGCGGCGGCCGTGTCGAGCGGGAGGCTGAAGTAATGCTGCCACGCGCCACTGGGGTTGCGCAGGATGCTAGCGAGATTCGTGAGGACGGCAAGGCCGGGGAGGGTGAAGTGCTGGTTCCAACCGTGCTGCGCCGTCAGAAGCTCCATCGGCGTGCCGCGCCCGAAGATGAACTGGAGCACGAGCAGCCACGCCAGATACGTGACGAAGGGAGCGGCGAGGAACGCCAGACCAGGGCCAGCAATCCCGAAGAATCCGCGCAGCCTCCGAGTGACGCCGTAACCGCCCGCTATTAGCACGCCGCGAATGTCACCCCAGATACCGGGCACGGCGAGCAGGCCGAGGAGAAGCCCTTGCTGGCGGGTGAGGGTGGCGAGCACGGCGAGCAGCGTCGCGGGGCCCCAGCGCGCTTCGAGCGCCTGCCAGATGCATCCGAGCGAGAGCGCGAGGAAGAGGGATTCGGAATACGGGGCCATGAAGAAGAATGAGAGCGGCAGCAGCGCGGCGACGAGGACGGTGAGCGCCGCGACGCGGGCGGATTGCGTGAAGCGAAGCGCGAGACGGTGGAGCAGCAGGAACGCCCAGAAGGTGGAGACCGTCGAGATGAGCAGCGCGCTGACGGTGGGGTCGCCGAACGTGAGAACACTGCCCATGCGCACGAGCAGAGGATAGAGCGGCAGGAACGCTGTGGCGTCTTTGTGAGTGTAGCCGAATTGCGCGATGCCTATGAGGTGGTCGGCGTCCCAGCGGAGCCAGGGGCCTGTCAGGTAGACGCCCGCTCCGGTGACCGGCACCGGCAGCACGTAAATATTCATCGCGGGTCCGCGAGCCACGACGTCTTGCGTGACGTGAGCATACGGGCCATGGAGGAGCAGGACGACGAGTGCGGCGAAGGCCGATGCCGCGAGCCGGAGACCCAGCGTGGCCCCAAGCGCGATGCGCACGTCCGTACGCTCCAGCCAGCGCGAGAGGCTCCGCGCAGAGGCGCCGAAGGGCTCCCACCCGAGCGGACGCAAGACGCCATGGGCTTCCCGTGCGCTACTCATGGCACGTCCCCCTTGGCGTTCACCCGCTCACTTCTCTTGGACCGCATTGTCCAATCGCCTTCCCGCAAGGTTTGGCCCGTGCCCGGAACAACCGGGACCACCACACCTGCATCTCGTTCACTTCCGCGGCATCGTCACATTCGGAACGGACGGGCCAGCAAGCGATAACAACAACGGGACAGTACACAGGCCGAAGGGCTGTGACCCCGCCGCGTCGCGGATTGCTCGACCGCACCCATTAGCTCTATGTTATACTCCGTTGCTGAGGGCATGAAAGGCCAGTGGCGCCCAATCGGGAGTGATTTTGGAGGCAATCGCGTGACGCGAGAGCAAGCTATCGAGCGGCTGCGGTTGTGGTCCGCGCGTGCGCAGCACGAGGCGCAGTTTGCGGATACGCGCGAGGACATTCTCAACTGGCAGGGGCAGTCCCAGGTGTTGGGGAGTGTGGCAACGTTCATGGGCGGCCCTGGCAGTCAGATCACCGATGAGGAGGTCTGGCGGCAGGTGGTCGCCGACCGCAGCGCGGCGCTGGCGGCCTGGGAACGGACGCAAGAGGGTGGCGAGGCGATGCTCTACGCCGGTATGGTTGCCGGGTACGACGTCGCGTTGACGGTGCTGCGCGATGTGGCTGGGCGCAACTGGGACGTCGAGGAGCGCGTGCGCCGTTGGGTCAACCGCTAACTATGAGCGGGCCGCTGCGTGTCGTCATCGCGCCGCAATCGCTCAAGGGCAGCCTTGCCGCGCCGGATGTGGCCTCCGCCATCGAGCGCGGTGTGCGTGCGGTGGCGCCCGATGCACAAGTTGAGCGTATCCCCGTCGCGGATGGCGGCGAGGGGACCGTGGAGGCGCTCGTCGCGGCGACCGGGGGTGAGGCGCGCAGCGTCAGTGTCACCGGCCCGCTTGGCACGCCCGTGGAGGCGGTCTTTGGGCTGCTCGGCGTTGCGCGCGGCGAACGACCAACAGCGGTGATCGAGATGGCGGCGGCGTCTGGATTGCCGCTTGTCCCACCCGACCGGCGCGATGCGCGTATCACTACGACGTACGGCACTGGTGAGCTGATGCGCGCCGCGCTCGATGCGGGGTGTCGCGACCTGCTCATCGGTATCGGCGGTAGCGCGACCAACGACGGCGGCGCGGGCATGGCTCAGGCGCTCGGCGTACGCCTGCTGGATGCCGACGGGCATGAGCTCGAACGTGGCGGGGCCGCCCTCGCACGGCTGGAACGCATTGACATGGCAGGGCTCGACCCCCGGCTTGGCGAATCTCGCGTACGCGTCGCATGCGACGTGACCAATCCGCTCACCGGACCTCAAGGCGCCTCCGCGGTGTATGGTCCGCAGAAGGGCGCGACACCACAGGCTGTGCGCGAGCTTGACGCGGCACTTGGGCATTACGCGTCGATTCTGCGGCGCGACCTTGGGGCGGAGGTTGCGGACGTTCCGGGCGCAGGCGCCGCGGGTGGGCTGGGCGCCGGGTTGCTCGCGTTCGCGAAAGCCTCGTTGGTTCCCGGCGCGGGGCTTGTGCTCGACGCATTGCGCTTCGCGGAGCGGATAGCGGGCGCGGCGCTGGTCATCACCGCGGAGGGGCAGCTTGACGAGCAGACCGCGTACGGCAAGTCTGTTGGCGCGGTCGCCGGGGCGGCGCGAGCGGCAGGTGCGCGCGTGATTGCGCTCTGCGGCAGCGTGGCGGGACCACCCGAAGCCTTCCGTGCCCTGGGCATCGATGCCGTCGTACCCATTCCCGATGGGCCAATGCGGCTGGAAGAAGCCCTGGCCCGCGCGCAGGAGCTAGTGGAGCGCGCCGCGGAGCGGGCCATGGCGCTCGTGCTGATCGGCCAGGGCCTCACCACAAACTAAGGGCGTTGGGTGGTTTCTGGCTGGAGCCTGTGCCCTGGGATCTTCCTCCGAGGCTATTTTGAGGATGGTTCCAAGGCGTACGAAACGGCTCGGCCCTTCTATGAGCCTGCGATGTGCGTGTCGCGGATGGTCGCGAGTACCGCGTGACTTTGATCTTCGGTCGCCGCGGCGTAGACGCCTCGATACTCCGGCGGGAGCAGCGCGGCCACGCGCAGCGCCATGTCCTGAGTGGCCGATTCCAGGGCCGATTTGAGCGGCACGCCAGGCGGGAGCGCGGGGGTGTACGGCTCACCAAAGCGCACCCTGATCTTTGGGCGCGATCCGACGTGCCAGCCCCGTTCGGGCACCCACAGGTTCTCCGTGCCCCAGATGCCCACCGGCACGACCGTCGCGCCCGTTCGCAGGGCCAGCCACGCGGCGCCTGTACGCCAAGGCAGCATCTCCGGCGCCTCGGGTGGGTCACTATACGTTCCCTCTGGGAAGATGAGCGCGCAGTGCCCGCGCGAGAGCAGGCGGGCGACTGCTCTCAGGGCGTCGCGGTCCGACGCTCCACGCCGGATCGGCACGACGCCGGCCCTGCGAATGAGCCAGCCGAAAATCGGAACGTCGAAGAGCTCGGCTTTCGCGAGGATGTGCATCTGACGGCGCAGGCGCATGCCGATGACCACCGGATCTCCAGGACCGAGGTGGTTGCTTACGAGGAGCATTGGACCACGCCGTGGCGCGTGCCGCGCCTTCTCTGTCACGAGCCGAGCCTGAGTCCACATCACGAGCCGAGCCACGGCCCATGTGAGCCAGTAGACCACTCCCCTCCTCCTGCACTCCCCCCTGCCGCACTCCTAAGAACGGCCCACCGTCCGGTACTGTAGCATGACCTGACGCATCTGTGAAGCGGACTGTAGCCGCGACTTGCCGAGCACGCGCCTGGATGCTTTTAATCTCTTATGTGACAGAACGGAGCGCACATTCGGATCGAACGTGCGACTCCGCCTGCTAGAGGCGGAGCGTGACGCGCCGCATCGCGCGCTAGCGATGGAACACGGACGGGCGGCACGCGCTGGCCCAGCGCATGCGGAGACTTGAGGCGGAGACGTGAGTAAACATATGACGTCCAAGCTCGCGTGCTTCGAAAAGCGCACGGTAACGTATCCGCCCGCGTTTCACTTTTGATATGTGGGCGTTAGGCCTGTTCCTCCCTGCCCAGACGAGGGACACGGATATTTGAGCGACGGGCTTCTGAGCGGAGGCAGCAG
>CAYYCB010000194.1:0-6069 GCA_964469715.1 uncultured Ktedonobacterales bacterium
TGGTTTCGCCGTGCTCGCGATTGACATGCGCGGCACTGGAACATCGGCGGACGCGAAATTTACCGGCGGCCTCGATGAGCAGCGCGACGTCCTGGGTGCGATTGACTTCTTGCGCTCAGGCCCGCTGCCGTATCCAGAGCTGGGGCGTCCACGGGTGATCGGCGGTTGGGGCGTCTCGCTTGGCGCGCAGAGCCTGCTGTATGCTGGGGCCAGGGAGCCGGCTCTTCGGGCGGTGGTTGCCGATTCTACGTTTGCTGAGGTCCTCCCAGTCGTGGAGGCAAAGATACCCAATCCCGCGAATCTGCGCGGGCTCATCGAACCGGGAGCGCTCCTGGCGGCACGTATCTTCTATGGTGTTGACTATCCTGCGATTCGCCCGGCCGAGGTGTCCGCTAAGTTCGCGCCGAGGCCGCTCCTGCTCATCCACGGCTCGGAGGATGTGTCCGCTCCTCCAGCGCACATGGAACGCCTGGCGGCAGCCGCGCGATTGGCCCCTGGTGCGCAGGTCCAGACCTGGCTAGTGGACGGTGCTGGCCACGGACGGGCCTTCCGTGTCGCGGGATCGGCCTATGTCGACCGGGTAGTGACATTCTTCGATGCCGCGCTCGCCTGATTCGCGCCTCATCGCTCAGCGCAGTGGCCTCAAACAGATAGCGACCGGGCAGGATCCCCGCCGATATACGGCGTTGGGGACCCTGCCCGGTGACATTTTAGGCGATAGGATTCGCCCAGTGAGTTACTCGACGGTCACGGACTTCGCCAGGTTGCGCGGCTGATCGATGTTGCACCCGCGCGCCAGGGCGACGTGATAGGAGAGAAGCTGCAGAGGCACCGCAGCCAGAATCGGGGTGAGCATTTCTGGCGCATCGGGCACGAAAACGACGTGTTCCGCGTGGCGCGTGATATTCGTATCGCCTGTCGTTGCGATGGCGATCACCTGCGCTCCGCGCGCCCGGACCTCCTGGATGTTGCTCACGACCTTGTCGTATGTGCGGCCGGCCGTCGCCATTGCCACCAGGGGCACGTGCTCGTCCAGCAGCGCAATCGGGCCGTGCTTGAGCTCGCCCGCAGGATAGGCCTCCGCATGAACGTACGAGATCTCTTTCAGCTTCAGCGCCCCCTCAAGCGCGGTGGGGAAGCCGAAGCCCCGGCCGATGAACATGCAGCTTTGACATGCGGCGAGCTGATCCGCTATGGCCGTCAGAGAGATCTCTGCCTTGGCCGCGTCGTCGAGAACCTGCTGGACCTTTCCGGGCAGTGCGAGCAGCTCGCCCAAAACGGTGTGCAGCTCCGGTTCGGAAACGGCTACCTGCCGTTCGCCGAGCCACAGGCCGAACAGATAGAGCACTGTGGTCATGGTGACGAAGGTTTTGGTCGCCGTGACGCTGATTTCGGGGCCAGCCTGGAGGTAGAGCACTGCATCCGCCACCCGCGTGATGGCGCTGCCCACCACGTTTGTCATGGCGATGACCGCGGCCCCGTGTTCGCGCGCCAGGCGTGTCGCGGCCAGTGTATCCGTCGTCTCGCCGGATTGTGTGAGGGCGATGCAGAGCGTATCCGGCCCGACGATGGGATCGGCGTAGCGATATTCTGACGCGATGCTGACCTCGACGGGGATTCGGGCGAAGCGCTCGATGGCATATTTGCCCAGGAGGCCGGCATGGTACGAAGTGCCGCAGGCGAGGATGGCGATGCGCCGGATGCCCTCAAGCCGCCCGGAAGCGACGAGCCGGTCGAGCTCGGCGAGCCGCAGTGCCGGGCCTGTGGGCTGCTCCACGACCCGCCCCAACAATGCTCGCCGCACGGCCTGTGGCTGCTCGTGGATTTCTTTTACGAAGTAGTGGGGATAGCCGCCCTTCTCCGCCGCCTCGATGTCCCAATCGACGTGCAGCGCATCGCGCGACACGTGTTGTCCGTCCAGCGTGGTGATCGAGACGGTAGTGGCCGTCACGTCGACCACTTCTCCCTCATCCACCACCACGACCGAGCGAGTGTGCCGCAGAATGGCGGGAATGTCGGATGCGAGAAAGTTTTCGCCCTCGCCCTTGCCTATGATCAGTGGGCCATTCAAGCGGGCGCCTACGAGCCGGCCAGGATGCTGAGCGCTGACGACGACGACGACGTACGATCCTGTTACGCGGCGCAGCGCCTGACGCGTTGCCTCCGCGAGGCCATTTGCCCCTTCGGCAAGCTGTGCCTCGATCAGGTGGGCGAGCACCTCCGTATCGGTTTCCGAGCGGAAGGTGTGGCCAGCCGCGACGAGCTCGTCGCGCAGGTCGGCGTAGTTCTCGATGATCCCGTTGTGCACGACCGTCACGTCGCCGTGGCAGTCCACGTGGGGATGCGCGTTGTCGTCAGTCGGGCGGCCGTGCGTTGCCCAACGCGTATGACCGATGCCCATCGAGCCTGCAGGCTCGGCGGTGGCGATGGCTGTCTTGAGATTGTCGAGCTTGCCCGCGGCCTTCCGCACTTGAAGATCGCCGTCCGACGTCAGGACGGCAATACCCGCGGAGTCATAGCCGCGATATTCGAGACGCTGAAGACCCTCCAGCAGGATTGGCGTCGCATTCTTAGGGCCGACATAGCCCACGATACCGCACATAGGCGGACCCGGTTCCCTTCATAATTTCGCCGCTGGTCGCGTCCTGTCCCGGCGGTCGCCCGCCGAATTTGCATACGACCTTGTTAGGGTAGCGGCGCTGCCCACCCTGGAGGCTCCCCGCTGATAATCCGAACGGCCCCCACCTCGTCACCTGGAGTTCCTCCCACGCCAGGCCATGCGCTATTAATCGCGACTGCTATCCAATTCGCGGCGCCCATGCCGCGCGAGGGAACATCTTCGTCCCACCGCTTGCTCATCGTACCCAGTGGACGTACGGGTGTCAATTTCGATGGGCGTATGAATTCGGTGCAGATTCGGTTGCCCCCGTACATCTCAATGCACGACACGGGCCAATGGGGCGTCGAAAGTGGCCTTCCGCAGCCACGATGCGATTAGGCTGCGCTACCCAAGTTTCCCTGACCGGTAGGTCAGTCTCCGGTGCGCAGCGCTGCGATGGCCGCGCGAGCCGCGTTTACCTCGTCTTCGGGCGCCAAGTCTGTAACGGCGAATAGCAGGGCGTCGATCTCGGCGTCCGTTCCGCCGACAGCGAGAAAAGCGAGCCTGTGGGAGCGCAGTTGGGGTAGGGCGTGCTGTGCGACCAGGCTCCCAAGGACGACCGCCTCGCGCTCGACGAGCGAAAGCCCTGCCCGGCCGAAAATGCGCCCGAAATTGTCCGCGATGACCCATTCCGCCAGCTCGGCAGAGACAGGACGTATACTGTCTCCCAGCTCATGTCCTGGCCAGAGCCGGCGGAACACCTTGGCCCCACGCTGCGGCCATACCGCAGCTGCGAACTCTGGCCAGGGCTCGGTCGGGCGCTCGCCAGCCGCCACGCCGCTGACCGCCCGGAAGGTGGTGAGGGCATTTATCGTACGAGGGTAGCCGGTGTAGGCGACGAGCTGCAGCAACGCCTCGTGACAAGCGTCCCACTCGATGCCGGCGGCGTGCGCAGCGCGAAGCTCAGACTCCAACATCTCCTGTATGCCCATGGTGTGCGCGGCCGCGAGGCGCGCGAAATGGGTCAATCGCAGCGTCGTCGTGTCGTTCACCAGCGCCTCGATTCCCAACGTGGTTACCAGGTGCTTGCGACCAGTTCGCCGACGCTACGACCGTTCGGGTGTGGCTGCGAACTGGGCGATGGCAAGTCGGTAAGCGCTGCTCGGATGGCGGACGCCTGAGCGATGAGCCGGCCCAGCTCATCGGGGCGAATCGCCTGGTCAGCATCAGAGAGAGCATCTTCCGGGTGTGGATGCATCTCCACGAGAAGACCATCGGCGCCCGCGGCGACGGCGGCGAGGCCCATGGGTGTCACGAGGTCGGCGCGTCCCGTCGCATGGCTTGGGTCCACGATGACGGGCAGATGGGTGAGGGTCCGAAGCAGCGGCACACAGGCCAGATCGAGCACGTTGCGTGTCTGTGGATCGAAGCTTCGGATGCCCCGCTCGCAGAGGATGACGTCAGTATTGCCCTCCGCGAGGATATATTCGGCGGCGAGCAGCCATTCCTCGATGGTGCAGGCGAAACCACGCTTGAGCAGCACTGGGCGTTGGGCGCGGCCGACGGCGCGCAGCAGCGGGAAGTTTTGCATATTGCGGCTGCCGACTTGTAGCACGTCAGCCAACGCCGCCACAGGCTCGACAAGCGCCGGTTCCATTACCTCAGTCACGACGGGCAATCCGTATGCGCGGCCCGCATGCGCGAGCAGCTTCAGGCCATCCAGCCCCAGCCCCTGAAAGTTGTAGGGCGAGGTGCGAGGCTTGAAGACGCCGCCCCGGAGCATCTGCGCGCCCGCGTGCCGCGCTGCCCGCGCTGCCTCCAAGATTTGGTCGTCGCTCTCAACAGAGCAGGGTCCGGCGATCACTACTGGTTGGCGCGCGCCTATCAGAACTCCTCCGACCCGGACAATCGTGGCCTCTGGATGCACCGCCCGGCTCGCCAGCACGTACGGCGTCTCGATAGCCGCTACCACTTGCTCGACCGCCGGATGGCGATCAAGCTGGACTTGAACATCGGCGGAGAGCGTGGCGTTCAGGCGAAATGCCCGGTGTCCCAGCAGAGCGAATGGGATCTCTTCGGCTTCCAGCAGGCGCGCGATTTCCGAGCGTGCGTCAGGCGAGGCGTCTTCTCGCAGTAGGACGACCATGGGATGACCTCTTGAATCCAGTCCTGGTGTACGCCCGATGCGTACACTGCCGAAACACCCTGACGTGTGAATCGGTCGGTCGGGGGGACTGGCGCCCGCGACCTGTGCCGGTTATGCGATCAGCTCAGCCGTGGGCAACAAAAAAGCAGAGGACCACTCCTCTGCTCTCCCTCCGGCCGCCCGCGGGTCCGCGATGCATGGTAAACGACCCCGCCGTTAAGCCGGAGGGCAGCGCCACCACCAATACGCGCGAACAGGAGCCGCGGCGCATGGGCGTTTTGTGGTTGTCAACAGACTGCTGTGTTTACTCATAGCATGACAGAGTATAGGGCGGACCATCCGGCGTGTCAAGGTTCGCGTGGGCTGTTCAGCTACCTTGCTGAGTAGCGCGGGAGAAGTTCGGTCGGGAACGCGGACGCGAGGATGCCGATAGCACAGAAGGCGATGTCGAGCGGCCCGAACGTCACCCCTTGCGATGTGATAAGGGCGACGCACACCTCCCACGTGGCCGCGGTCAGCAGGATGGCGATGAGGGTAAGCGGGATACCGCGACGCTGTCCGTCCATCGCGGTGCCCATCCCCACGAGGAACCCAACAGCGATGGCCATCGGGCCTACGAGACCGTGGACGATAGTGGCGATCACGCACCAGAGCCCCGCGCCGATGAACGCGCCGAGCGCGCCATGTATAGCACTGAGTAGAACGTCCGCATGCTGCCCAGACCAGACAGCCGCGCCGGCGCGGGCGATGCCTGACGGGCGGTTGGTCGTCGCTCTGCGTCTCGCCCTTCCGGCACCCTCGCCCGCGGATGGTTTTGTGCCTGCGCCGCTGTCGGTGGGGCTGTTTGCTGCATCCATCGCCTCATGGCTGGCGAAGGAATCTAACATTTCCATAAGCTCGCGCGCCGATCCGCTGAGCCGAGCCGAGGCGACGCTGGTCACTCGTGTTGCCCCGCAGCGCCCGCAAATGAGCTCGGCGCCTCGGAACTTTCGCTCGCACTGCCAGCACACGTCCGCCAAGTTGTCGATGCTCTCACCTGCGTACACTGTCGCCTCCCCCAATGCGTTGCCCGTACCACGACCGGCCCTACGCGCAGTCGACATGCCAGGGCGGCAATGAACGCCATACTCGTCGGTTGAGACATGTGCGCGGCGTATCGCCGAGTTCGAGGAGCGTCGAGAACATTGACGGCCCCCTTCATCGCGTGGCAGAGTTGGAGGTGCGCAACCTTGCGCTTGGAGGTGTACGGGCCCCGGTGGGTCTCGCGGTCTTCAAAACCGTTGCAGGGCGTCCCTAGGCGTCCTGGGTGGGTTCGACTCCCATA
>CAYYCB010000195.1:0-6060 GCA_964469715.1 uncultured Ktedonobacterales bacterium
AGGGCGTCCCTAGGCGTCCTGGGTGGGTTCGACTCCCATACGCCTCTGCCCAGATCGAAGCCGGTCGTTTGTTTCAGTCAGCCGTCGAGCGCACTGCCGCGTCGTCTGGATTACGGCGTGTGTGTCGCGATGACCTCCGCCCAAACCTCGCGGAAGATGGCGGCGAACGTGGCGCGTTCTTCGAGGCTGCCGACGGTGACCCGCACCCAACGATCGAGCGGAGCCGCACCAGGCCGCCGCGCGAACACGCCGCGTTTCGCCAGCGCATCTATGACCGCTAGCGACAGATGGGCGCTTCCTGTGTCCATCGCGACGAAGTTTGTGGCCGACGGGATCGGTCGCAGCCCCAGCTCGCGAGCCAACGCGGCGTACTCCTCCCGCCCCTGCGCAACCCTGGCGCCGACCTCTTCGAGGTATGTGTCATCCGCGAGTGAGGCCAGTGCGCCCGCTTGGGCGACGAGATTCACCCCGAAGTGCAGGCGGATTTTATCGAAAGCGGCGATGGTCTCTGGGATGGAGATGGCGTAGCCGATGCGCGCTCCGGCCATTCCGTAGGCCTTCGAGAACGTGCGCAGGCGGATCACCCGCGAGTCGGCAGGATCGACAGGCAAATAAGCTGCGGCCGGCGCGAATTCGATGTAAGCCTCATCCAGCAGCAGCAGGCAGTCGTCGGGTAGTGTTGCCTGGAATGCGGCGATCTCGTGCGCCTCGAACCAGGTCCCGCTTGGATTGTCGGGATTCGCCAGGTACACCAGCTTAGCTCGCACGCGATGGGCGAGCTCGGCGAGCGCTGGCAGGTCGTTCCGGTCGTCACGGTAGGGCGCTGTCTCGATTCGGCCACCGTACCCCGCGACGTGGAAGTTAAAAGTCGGATATGCGCCGCGTGAGGTTACAGCCGTCTCGCCGTGCTCAAGGTAAGCGCGCACCACGAGGCCCAGCATCTCGTCAATTCCACCCGCGACTGCGACGTGCTCGATGCCGACGTGATGCCGCGAGGCGATAGCTGCGCGCAACTCGTAGCATTCCGGGTCGGCGTAGTAGGCGATCTGGCTGACCGCGGACGTCATCGCCTCGCGGGCCCGTGGCGAAGGACCGAAGCTGCTTTCGTTGGCTCCTAGTCGCAGGATGAAGCGCCGGCCGCTCCGGCGTTCAAGTGTCTCAGGCCCGATGAATGGCGCTTCGGAGGGCAACCCCGTCACCAGATCCGTGAACCTCACCGTTTGCCGCATCGTCCGCTCCTCATGTCCCGCATGTCCCGACTTCCTCGACATCAATGTGTCGCTCGTTGGAGGTGCCCTAACGTGCGCGCCGTGAAGGACGTATGCGCCACTGCCCCGGCAGGATCACATCGATGGCGTCATCCACTGTCACGATTCCGAGGAGTGCGCCATTCTCGTCCACGATGGGCAGCGCCACGACGTCTGCATCTGCGATAGCGCGTGCCACGGTGCGGGCGTCGTCCAGTGGGTGTGCCACGTCGTTTACCGGGCGCATGATCGAGCCGAGAGTGGCGCTAGGCTCGGCCAGCACGAGCTCGCGCAGGCCCACGATGCCTAGCAGGCGTCCCTCGGTTTCGAGCATGGGCTGATCGCTCCTGCCGCTTGGGCGGAGGTCCGGCTCCACAATATAGACGTCAGCCAACGCCTCGGGTACTGGATCTCCCTCCCCGGCTACCGCGGCACGTTCTCGCTGCCGCAGCGCCTCCAACACGCTACCGGCCGCGACATCGGCCGGCACGGCGACGAAGTCGGTGGTCATCAGGCCGCCAGCGGTATCATTCGGGTACTCGGAAAGCTCGCGCACGTCATCGGCCTCGTCGCGTTCCATACGGCCCAGAAGATCGTCCGCCTCCTCGGTGTCCAGATTGCGCAAGGCTTGCAGGGCGTCCGTGGCTTCGTCGGGATCCATTTCGTCCAACACGTCTGCGGCGCGCTCGGGATCCATCGCCCGCAACACTTGCGCCTGCTGCACGTCCTCCATCTGCTCGATGGCCGCGGCGGCCACCTGCGCATCTGCGACCCCGAGCAGCGCCGCTCCCTGCCGTGGTGACAGGTCGCTGGCGAGTTTGGCGAGATCGTTCGGATCGAGGCGTCCTAGCAATGCCGACTTGCCGCTCATCCATGCTGGCCGGTGCTCGTCACCTTCTGGCAGCGGCACAACTTGGGCCCAGTCCAGCGAACCGGAGGGACGCGCCAATCCACCGAGGCGCGCGAGCAGCCGGTCGCCGAGGGCGCCGATGCCCAGTCGTCTCAGTAGTGCCCGCGGGCCGATCTCCACTGACAACAGGCATAGAGTGTCGCCGTGCTGCCCCAGCTCGACATCATTCACACGCGCCAGGCGTCCATGTGCGACGTCGACTACGAGCCGATCTAGCAAACCCTGCCGGAGTCCAAGCTCGGCAGGCATTGCGTCGTGCCCACGAATTTCCGGCGGTGTGTGATGGAGCGCAACGCCGTCGGGACCGGCGTCCGCAACGAGATCCCATGGCACGAATCCGTGCTCATGGTCGTCCTCGCTCGGTTCGTGGTCACCTTCCACGGCGAGCCCGATCACACGCGGGTAATCTTCGGCCACCGCCTCCCGCTCGTCATCGTCGAAACGCACGACGACGTCGCGTACACAACCGATCATGTCCCCGTTCGGCGTTCGGACGGGGACACCCAACAAGGCGGATAAGGCAACCATACATCTGCTTCCACGCGCCAGTACCAGGGTCGCCAAACCAACCGGGCGCCATAGGGGGTGCGTTTCCAGCGCTCCATTGTATCGCACTCAAGAAGCGTTTGGAAGCCACACGCCTTACAAGCAGGCTGCGTCGAATTGACGATTGACGCCAACTATGGTAATGTAGCGCCGCGTGCGGGGAAGCTCTGCCGCTTGCGCCCGGACGTGACTCCTCTTCAAGCGAAAGCGAGCGCCCTCGCATATGAGCGTGGATATTACCCATCTGACCGAGCATCTTCCCCACCCGCAACAGGAGGCCGTGCGTAAGGCCTATCGCCAGCGCGCTCAGAGCGAGACGGCGGCGTTCCTATGGTGCTTCTTCCTGGGCGTCGCCGGAGCTCACAGGTTCTACCTCCGCCAGTGGAGGAGCGCCTTGGGACACTTGGCGCTCTTCTTCGTGCTCATCGCAGTGATCGCGGCGGGCATCGCATTAGGGTGGTCGCCCACGCTTACCGCCGCCGTGGCCGTGCCTCTCCTGCTCATCTCCCTGGTCTGGGTCGTGATCGACCTCTTTCGCATCGACGATGAGGTGTCGCGCCGCAATCTCTCCCTCGCGAAAATGCTGGCGGGTGAGGCATTGATACACGACCCGGCACGGGGACGCATGGCCCTCGATATGCTCGCCGCTGTCGAGGAGCGTGAAGCGGCTCAGCACGTGCCTGTTGCGGCTGCCGTGAGCGTGTCACCGGACGATCCAGAAGCGGCTGCGCAGGCTGTGGTTGCGACGCCTGAGACTGTCGGCTTCGGAACGGGGGTTGCCGTACCGTTTGAGGAAGAGGCCGTGACGCCCGCAGCCGCCGATCCGTACAGGGGCGACATGGCCTCCGTCGCCGTCCAGACAGTGACCGGCATCGCCGGCCTTGCGGAGGGTGAAGGGTATCGGGTGATCCCGTCTGCTGAGGTAGATGCCGGCGCCGCGAGCGGCACTCCTCCTGCCGGCTCAGAGGCCGTGTCTGAGTCGGAGGTCGCTGATGTTGGACCAGGCTGGAATGCAGAGACGGCTGCCGCGGTGGCGGCTCTGGGCGCGGCATCGAGCGCCGCATTAGCGTGGCAGCATCGGTCCGGCGAAGAGATCTCCACAGAGGCCCATGAAGCGGCCGCCGGGCTCAACTCCAGCGCGGATGATGGAACAAACGCTGCTGAGCCGTTGACCATGCCCGCCTGGGGTGCTGCGCGGGGTGAAGCGCCTCTCGAGGCTTACGATCCAACGGATTCCGAGGCGCGTGACGGTCGCGATGTGACTGACCTCGGCGATGAAGGTGTTCGCTTCGCGCCAATCTCCGATATCGAGCCGGAGTCTGCGTGGCGATTACTGGCGGCAAGTCCTTCCATGCCCGATGCCCCGGCGGCTTCTGGCGACACGGCGCTGCTGCTCGTCCCCGAATCGTCTGTACCAGTCTGGCCTGCTGCGGACGTGCCGTCGTGGCCAATCGCCGGGGCGGAATCGTCAGCTTCGGATGATTCCGCTGACTTCGCGCCGGTTCCGGCGAGCGACAGCCTCGTTGGCGGCGAGGGCGAATACCGCGAAGAAGTCGAGCCGTCCCCTACGGGGCCTGCTCCCGTCCCTGAGCCGATTGCTACCCCGCAGGTGGAGGAGACGCCGCGCCACCTCCTCAAGCACATTCGCGTCGTGCGTCAGGTGAAGGTCGGCGACGATGTGGTCGAGGAGTCGGTCGCCGAAGCCTATATCTCTCCTGATGAGGATCCCGAGCCGGTGCGCCAGCGACTGCGAGAGCAGTTGCGACGCGAGGCGGAGGAGAAACAAGCCCACGATATCAGGCAGTAGTGTGCTCTTTGCGCGCTTTCATTTGAGGCGGCTCGCGCGAGCCGCCTCTATTTTTATCTAGCTCCGGCTGAGCGCTGCTCAGTTTGTATCCTGAGATTTCCATGCGCCGAGAGGTGCAGCCGGGCGGCGCGATGTGATAGACTTGGTTGATTGACGTGTGAAGAATGGGATTCACGCGGTTAGTATGCGAGACGCGCTTCACGACATTGATGGGCCACACATTCCCCCACTTGTCCCAGCCGCCATATCTGCCATGTGTCCTCTCCGCTAGGAGCCCTGGAACCTTAATGTTATGCTCCTGACACGGTGCGAGTCCGTGCGGCGTGCTGGCCTTGCAATACTTGACCGATGTGCCATACTGTGGCCCGACTTGGTACGCTGGGAGACGGTCCGACATGAGGGCGCGGGCTGTGTGGACGTCGGACCGAGAGACGACGGCGAGAAAGGTGAACTGGAGATTACGTGGGGCGGCCTGATCCCCGGACCGTCCTGTTTGTAAGCCAGTGAGCGATAGGTGGACCGCTGGATGGCGAAGAATCTGGTGATCGTCGAGTCGCCTGCAAAGGCGAAGACGATTGAGAAATTCCTGGGCAAGGACTTCGAGGTGCGCGCCTCGATGGGCCATATCATCGACCTCCCTCAGAAGGGGCTGGGCGTGGACACGCGCCGCGACTTCGCCCCAAAGTATGAGGTCATCGAGAAGAAAGAACACCTCATCAAGGAGCTTCGGGATGCGAGCAAGAAGGCCGAAACGGTCTATCTCGCACCCGACCCCGACCGTGAGGGTGAGTTTATTGCTTGGGCGCTCAAGGACCAGTTGAAGCTGCGCAAGCCGCGACGTGCGGTCTTCAACGAGATCACGAAGCGCGCCGTGCAGGAGGCAATTGCCAACCCGCGCGACATCGACGAGAACCTCTTCAACGCTCAGCAGGCGCGTCGCGTGCTGGACCGCCTGGTCGGTTACAAGATCAGCCCGCTCCTCTGGCGGCGCGTGCAGCGCGGCACCAGCGCTGGCCGCGTCCAATCCGTCGCCGTGCGGCTCATCTGCGACCGGGAGGCGCAGGTTCGCGCCTTCGTGCCGGAAGAATATTGGACGGTCGAGGCGACGCTGAGCAAGCACGCGCAACGCAAGACCTTCGTCGCGCAGCTTATAGGTCGCGAGGGCGAGATCGAGGCCGCCGATGACGACGCCGACAAAAATGGCAATGGCGCCGTTGAAAACGGCAAAAACGGCAAGAATGGCAATGGCCGGGCGAAGTTCCGCATCGAGAATCAGGAACAGGCTCAGGCGCTGCTGCGTCAGCTAGAGGGCGCGGCGTACGCCGTCCTGCGCGTGGAGCAGAAGGACGTGCGGCGCATGCCCTTCCTGCCGTATAACACGAGCTCACTGCAGCAGGACGCCTCGAACCGCCTGCGTATGAAGCCCAAGCGCACGATGAGTCTTGCCCAAGAGCTCTACGAAGGCATCGAATTGGGCGACAGGGGCCATCAAGGCCTCATCACGTATATGCGCACGGACTCGACACGCGTCTCGAACGAGGCCCAGGTCG
>CAYYCB010000196.1:0-6022 GCA_964469715.1 uncultured Ktedonobacterales bacterium
CCGCCGGCGGTAGCCTGATACTGCCAGTTCCCCTGCGTATCGCAGATATACACGCTCAACGGAACCGGCGTCGCGCTGTCGCCATTCCGGTCGAAGGCAAGCGTCCCCGTCACGCCGGGATACTTGCCGGACGCCACCGCCGCCAGCACATCCGCCCGCGCGGGCGCCCGCCCCGCCTTCACCTGCGCCTGGATCGCCGCGATCTCGTCCATAGCCGCGTCGTAGGCCAGCGCTGCCTGCGGTGGCGGTACGGACGAGTAGGCCGCCTGATAGTCCGCGATGAACTGCTTCGCATTCGGCAGTGTCGAAAGGTCCGCGGCCGGCAGGATCGCCGTTGTGTTGGCCGCCGCTGCCGCCACGCCGACAGCCGCCCCCCAGCTCGCGGAATCGGCGATGGCCCCCGTCGTGAGCATTGGGAGCATCGGCGCACCGGTCAGCGACAACGTGCCACGGAGTTGCGCGCCCGTCAGCGTGTCGCCCGCATAGAAGACCACGTCCGGATTCGCCTTGATGATCGCCGTGACGACCGCCTGCGCCCCATCGGGGTCCTGCGCCACGAGCGTCTGTTGCTTCACGACGTAGCCGCCCTTGGCCTTCAGCTCCTGGCCGAAGACCGCCGCCAGCGCCTTCGCCGCGGCTGAGCCGTCGTCCACCACAAAGACCGACTGCGCCTCCAGGCCGTGCGATTTCGCCGGAGCAACCGCGAGATCGGCCGCCGCCTTGCCCGCCGCGAGGTCCGTCTGTGCCAGACGGAAGAAGGCGACCGGCTTACCTTGCGGATGGAGTTGCGCAAAAGGGATGCCCTCCGACGCGGCCTGATCGGCGAGCGTGAGGCCGGGCAGCGTCGCGCCGGGACTAATGGTGGCGAGACCGTTCTGGCCAATGAGCGGCATGATGCCAGCGGCCGCCTGGCTGCCGAGCGGCCCGACGACGGCCATCACCCGGCTATCCCCGACAAACCCGGCCGCCGCCGAGGCCGGGTCGCTCCCATCCGAATCGACATGCGCCGCCGTCAGGGTCCAGCCGCCGCCCAATGACGCATGCTGCTTCACCGCCAGATCGACGGCGTTCTGCAGCGCCTGGCCGAGTGTCGCGTTCGCCCCCGTCGTCGGGAAGAACGTGCCAATGGCGACCGTCTTCTCTTCATGCGTGATCGGGCTGCATCCCGCCAGCCACACAGCGACCAGCGCGCACGTCAGCGCGGCAAGCACCCTTGCCGCCGCTCGGAGAGGGCGAATCGTCAAAACCAAGCTCCTCATAGGATGGCGGTCACGTTGCCGCGCGGGGAGAATCATTGGTACGAGATGAAGAGCGGCTGCGGGAAGATGCTCAAGACGTCCTTCGGCGACTGGACACGCGCATTGCCGTTAAAATCCAAGTCGTACGACCCACTCGGGTTGTTGTAATAGAAGAACAGCTTGTAGCCGGCATATTGCACCAGCTCACGCCGAGCGAATATCTCGTAATCGCCGAGCTTGTTCCCGTAGCCGCCGAACCCGTCCGACTGGAGCAAGAACGACACGTTCGGGTTGCGCTGGATGTTCTCCTTGTCAGGCAGCACGCCCGGATTCCACTCGTGTACCAGCAGCACCTTCCGCGGCAAATGCTGCTGCACGGCGATCTGTGCCAGCTCATTGCTCGCCCAGTTGATCTCACTCGCCTGCATCCAGCCCAGGCAGCAAGGATACCCGCGGGCATCGGCGTAGCCCTGCGGCGTATTCGGGAAATGGAACTCGGTATCCAGTGCCAGATGTGTGAAGGAATATTTCTGCAAGTACGGGAGCAGGTGATTCGTCACCGCGTCCGAGACCGGCTCCGTGCCAAGCTGCACGTCGAGGAACAGCAGCAAGTCGTGCTTCTGGCAATAGTCGATATATGCCTGCATCGTGGCGTCGTCCGTCCACGACGCGCACCATTGCGGGAACGCGCTGCACGGCTGGATGACGTTGACCACAAGATCCACGGCCAGCTTGACCGGATGTGTCGGGTCGAGCTGCGCATACTGCTGCCCCAGGTCGCGCAGCTTCGGGTAGAAGGCGTCAAGCATGTCCACTGTGGAGGCCGGCCCGTTGGCGTCAATACCCCCCGTGATGCCATACGCCGCCACGATGCGATTGTAGGGCAACACCGCCCCCACTGACGGATCGAACCGCGCCGCCGTGCCTGTCGCCCCCAGCGAGATCACCGCCCCGCGCCCCGCCGGCGTCCCCGCCGCGGCCTGGCCCGTGCTGCATCCCGCGAAGATGAGCAGCGCGCCAAGCATCAACAAAGCGTAACGGAAGCTGCGCGACCGCGGCGTGGGAGCTACCTGTGCGCTTAGCACTCCTCGCGAGATCACGATATGCCTGCTCCTGATCACCGGCCACGGTCTAGATGGAGGCCGCGAACGAGTCGCGCACCGCCAACCATCACCCCATCGCACGTTGCTTACCAGTGCCTCTGCCTGCCATGCCCAACGGCACGCCAAGGCACATTATACTAAACGTCCATCGCCCATGCTGTGAACGAGCTCACCGCTTCGTGGGCAAGTCTCTTCCCACGACACCGCGGCTTCTCAGCGCCAACCGTCCACCCATCAGAACGCAAATGACGGCGGCGCGAAGATCGCCGCCACCAGCCGTTCGGCGTCGTGACGCACCAGATGATCCTGGTGGATCGCGAGGAGTTTGTCCACGATCACATCCGGCGCCAACTCGCGTATCGCATCCAGGTCTAGCTCGACGGGGTGCTGCTGCTGCGCGGCATAGCGGCCCAATAGATGTTCAGGGAACGACCCGTCATGCGCGATCACCCGGTCCACCCTGCCGCCCAGATACGAATGGATCTCGCTCACGAAGTCCGACGCCTTGAACCCGTCAGTCTCCCCGTGCTTCGTCATTAGGTTGCAGATATAGACCTTCTGCGCCTCAGACGCCCGCACCGCATCGGCCACGCCCTGCACTAGCAGGTTCGGCAGGATGCTCGTGTAGAGGTCGCCCGGCCCGATGACGATAACGTCCGCCCGCCGGATCGCGCGCAGCGCATCTTCGCAGGCCGGCGTATCCTGCTGCAAGAAAACCCGCTTAATCCGAGGCAGCGGACCCGGCTCGTGCATGCCCCGCGTGTCGATATCCGTCTCGCCACGGATGAGCTCGCCATCCTCCGTCTCCGCGCAGAGCGTCGTTCGAGAGAGCGTCACTGGCAACACCTTGCCAGCAGTATCCAACACTTCCTGGGCGTCCTCGATGGCGCGCAACAGGTTGCCGTCGTTGAGATCCTGTAGGGCTGCGATGATGAGGTTGCCAAGGCTATGTCCGGCGACACCCGCCTGCTGCGCGACGAGCTGCGAGCCTGAGCTGCCGGGGTCGTCGTTCGGGCGCTGCGCCTTGCCCTTAGCGAACCGGAATGTGAAGACGTCGCGCCAGAGCGCCCCCTTGCGCGAGAGTGCAACCAACGCCTGGCGCAAATCGCCCAGCGGAAGCTGGCCGAACTCGTCCATCAGGCGTCGTGAGCTGCCGCCGCTATCCGCCATGCTGACGATAGCCGTGATAGAGCAGGGGTAGCGCTTGAGGCTTGAGAGGACCGCGTACGGCCCAGTGCCGCCGCCAATCGTCACCACTCGCTTATTGACGAGCTGCGCCAGCGCACGCGCCTCGCGGTCTCGCGGGCTCTCTCCCGAGTCGTGGCCCATCCCCGGCGTCCTCCCCACGTACTTATCGGTCAACTCCATGCCGCCGCCCATGCCGCGCCGTGTCTATTTCGATGCGACGCGCTCGACGTACACACGAGCTCCCTCACGTTCCAACCATTGTACGAAGCCGCCGTGCGCCCCCGCAACCCGCCTAGGAAACGCGCCGACCGCACGCCAACCACCGTATTGGGTGAGGCAGTCTTCTCATATCGAGCCAAATTCGTTTAGCACTAGTCACCGGCTGTGTTACAATGCGCGCGGTGCCGGTGGGATTCAGTCAGAGCGCAATCCCCCGCAAACATCACGAAGCGCCACGCCACCGGCTGCTACCGGAGGTATTGGGGTTCTATCTCAGGAGAGCGCACGGGCATGGCGGCTCAATGCACGAGATGCGGGCGCGAAGTGCCCGACGGCGCGCGCTTCTGCCCAGGCTGCGGCCTCGACCTCGCCGCCAAGCCGCGACTCGCCACCGGCAGGCTTCCGTCGAACCAGCTCCTCAATCGACGCTACATGATCGGCCGCAAGCTCGCGCAGGGCGGCCAGAGCGCCGTCTACCTCGTCAGCGACACGCTCAACGGAGGCACCCAGCTCGCTCTCAAAGAGATGAGCGACTCGCACATGACCCCCGCCGAGCGTGAGAAGGCCGTCAATGACTTCCTGCGCGAAGCCAACATGCTGCGCACCCTCGACCACCCGGCGCTCGCCAAGGTCTACGACACCTTCGTGGACGGCCAGCGCCAATTCCTCGTCATGGAGTACGTCCAGGGCCACAACCTTGAGGACGAGCTGATCCAGGTCGGACGGCCACTAGAGTGGCGCAGCGTTCTGGGTTGGGGCATCGAGCTCTGCGACGTCCTGCGCTACCTCCACAGCCTCCACCCGCCCATCATCTACCGCGATCTCAAGCCTGCCAACGTCATGTTGACTCCTCAGGGGCCGCTCAAGCTCATAGACTTCGGCATCGCGCGCTGGCTGCATCCCGCGCGCCAACACGACACCGCCCAGCTTGGCACCGACGGCTACGCGCCGCTTGAGCAATACAACGCTCGCTCGGAGCCGCGCTCGGACCTCTACGCGCTCGGCGCCTCGCTCTATCATCTGCTCACCGGTCGCGTCCCAGAATCGGCCCCCTCGCGCATCGCCGGGCAGGCGGTCACGCCCATCCGCTCCATCAATCCTCAGGTTCCTGAGCACGTCGAGCACGTCATCGTGCGCGCCCTCAACCTCCATGCGCGCGACCGCTACGAGAACGCCGGCCAGATGATGGAGGCGCTCCAATGGGCGCTCAGCGACGGCCACTGGCAGACCGGCGCTCCGGCCTTACAGCCAGGCGGCCCCACAGCGGGCATCCGGCAAACAGGCGGCCCCACCTCGCGCGTCACCGGCCGGCCCATGACGCGCATTCCCGCCGCTGGACCGCGCTTGCAGGTGTGGCCGCTGCGGCTCGACGCCGGCCTGATCGAACCAGAAGAGACGACCCTGCTACAAATCAACATCGCCAACGGCGGTAGCGGCCACCTCTCTGGCCATACCGAGACCAACATGCGCTGTCTCAAGGTGTTGCCGGGCGAGATTGAGCCCGACGTCACGCTGCTACAGGTCCATCTCGACACCACCGGCCTCCAACCTGGCCAATACACCGCACACCTCGCCGTGCGGACCAATGGCGGCGACCAGATCATCCCCGTGCGCTTCCACGTCCGCCCGCCGCAGGGCTTTGCGAGCAGCGCGCGCTACTAACGCGCTATGGTACGTATGCGCGCCCGTGCCCGCTGCGACGGCCGGCTCTCCCACACCACCGGATTCGCCCGCCCGCTCGCACGCTGACCCAGCATCTCCGCCTAAATCCTTAGTCGTAGCACCAGCATTTCTGCTTAAGTTCTTAGCTGTAGCGCCGGCATCTTGCCGGCTCTGATGGCGTGGCAGAGATACACGTCCCATGGCGTGTAGCGCCGGCCTCTTGCCGGCCTCTTATGGCGCAACATCGCGTCCTCCCTAACACCAAGGAGAACATCATGGCGACCCCCACCGCGAAGCTCGGCATCATTGGTGGCAGCGGCCTCTACTCCATCGAGGGCCTGCGCGACGTACAAGAAGTGACGATCGACACCCCCTTCGGCGCGCCAAGCGACGCCATCGTCACCGGCACGCTCGGCGACACCTCCATCGCCTTCCTCCCGCGCCACGGTCGCGGACACCGCCTCACGCCCACTGAGGTCCCTGCCCGCGCCAACATCTACGCCCTCAAGAGCCTCGGCGTCGAATGGATCGTCGCCGTCAGCGCCGTCGGCAGCCTCCGCGAGGACTACGCCCCGCTGGACCTCGTCGTGCCCGACCAGATCTTCGACCGCA
>CAYYCB010000197.1:0-4694 GCA_964469715.1 uncultured Ktedonobacterales bacterium
GGCGGCCGTGGGCGAGGCGGCGGCCGATGGAGGGGTGGTTGTAGAGCAGGAACTCGACGAGGGGAGAGGGCTCTAGCTCGGCAAGGTTCTGATTGGCGAGGCGGGTCATGGCGCTGATGAAGGCGGCGGGCTTGCGCGTGACCTCCAGGGCGTATTGGTCCGCGTCGCGCTCGATGCGGCGGCTGAAGCCATTTTGCAGGGGGAGGACGACGAGGCCGAAGATACCGAGCGCGGCTCCCACGAGGGGCATCGTCGCGGGATCGGCGAGGCCGGTGTATTGGGGGATCCAGCCGACGACGGCGTGGAGGACCAGATTGACGGCATAGAGGCCGGCGAGCGTGCTGAGTGACTCCACGGCGACGAGCTTGGGGATGTCGCGATGGACCTGATGGCCGAGCTCGTGGGCGACTACCGATTCGATCTCGTCAGGGGAGTAGTGTTCGAGCAGCGTGTCGCCGAGTATGATACGCCGAGTGTTCCCGAGACCCATCACCATGGCGTTGGCGGCGGTGGTCTTGGCGCTCATGTTCATGGCATAGATGCCGCGGACACGCGTGCGCGCGTTGGCGGCGAGGGCCAGGGCGCGCGTGCGGACGTCTCCCTCGGGCAGTGGGGTGAGCTTGTAGAAGAGCGGCAGAAGCAGAATCGGCGCGAGGTTGGAGAGGATGACCGTGAAGATCAGCACGGCCAGCGCGGTCCAGAGCCACCAGGCTCCTGGGGCGGCGGCGAGGAGTGCGTAGACGAATTCGACGGCGCCGAGCTCGAAGGGCAGGCCGATGGCAAAGCCTTTCAGGTGGTCGAGAAGCCACGCGCCGAAGGATTGGGTGGAGAGGCCGTAGCGATGGGGCAGGATAAAGCCGCTGTAGTAGGAGAGGGGGAATCCGAGCAGTGTGGATGCGACCAGGATGGTGAGGAAGTAGGCGCCGACGCGGAGCGGCTGCCAGCCGGCAAGCGGCTGCCATGCTGGAATGCCGCTGAGCAGGTCGCGCAGGCCGAAACTCAGCCCGGAGAAGAGGAGGATGGCGATCAGAACGGCGCTGATGCCGAGATTGACGAGCGTGAGGATCTGGCGCTGCCGGGCATAGCGGCGCGCGAGGCGCTGGCGCTCAGGGTCGAGCGTGGCGGCGGGCGAGGTATGGATGCCGGGCGTGAGGGGCGGCTGCGGAACGGGATCTTCGGTCAGCGCGCGTACCGCGGCGCGGGAGGGGAGATAGGAATGATGCATCGTGCAATCCCTCCCGCCGATGGACGTGAGGACGGAATCAGGCCATGTCGCGCGAGGCGACGCCGCGGGCGAGCTGGTCAGCAAGCGCCGCACCCTCGGCGATATAGACCAACTGGTCAACTGTCACCGTGCGCGCGCCGCCAAGATTGGGATGGGAGAGATCGTAGAGTCCCGGGCGACCGGCAGACTCGCGGACATCGAACCCGAGCTGCCGGAGGGTGTTCTTCGCTTCACCCTCGCTGTAGACACGATCGAGGCGCATGTCGTGTTCTCCTAGCGGCCGCCGCGGCGACGGCAACGCGTAACGACTTCGCAGTCCTCGAAGATCTGGACCTGGCAGGCGAGCCGCGTCTGCGGATTGCGGTTCTTCTTGAAGGTCCCGACGCTATTCATAGCCTGTTCGAGTGGAGTGCGTGGGTTGATGGCAGTGGTCGGGGTCACCGTGACGCGGTCCGTCCAGCAGAGGCCGTTGCCGTGGCAGTTGGCATATTTGGAGAGGCCGAACCACATGCAGTAGAGGGGGACGTCGTTCTCAAGCGCGGCATAGCGCAGCGACGCGCCCGGCTCGACCTCGACCGTCCGATTCTCGTTGACGAATGTCACCTTGGGCACAGGTACACTCCCTGTTATTTCTCGACTGCGGGGAACGCTACGGTGCGGCGCCTGGGGACGGAATGTCGCGCGAGGCGGCTCCGTGTGGGCGGGATGCAGCCGGGCGCATACCGGCAAACTACACGAGAGTGTACCATAGGGCCGTCGAAGCGGTCAACGCGGTGTGTCGAGCGAGACGACGGTGCCGTGCCCGAGTTGGGAGCCGATGGAGAGCTTGGCCTCGATGAGGCTGGCGCGCTCCAGCATGCTAAGCAACCCCCAACTTCCGCGGCTCTCGTACTCAGATTGGAGCTGCTTCGGGTCAAATCCGGCGCCGTCGTCGCGAATGGTGGCGATCAGGTGGCCGGGCTGCTCGCGGATGTCGATCCAGCAGTTTTCGGCGTTGGCGTGTTTGAGGACGTTATTGACAGCTTCCTGAATGATGGTGAAGACGGTGATCTCGGCGTTGTGTGGGAGGCGCTCGGTGTATTGGGCGCTGAGGTGCATGCGCGGGCTGGGCTGATTGTTGAAGCGGTCGAGGAAATGTTTGAGCGCGGCGTCTAGGCCGCCACTCTCAGCCTCCAAGATAAGCGGGCGCAAATCGAAGAGGAAGTTGCGAATTTCACGCGTGGTGACCTGGGCCTGCTCGCGGATGGCTCGAAGCTCCTGTGGGAGGCGCTGCGGCTCACGCTTGGCTAGCTGCTCGGCGAAATCCAGCGACATGACGATCTGTGAGAGGCGCTGAGCAGGCCCGTCGTGGAGGTCACGGCCGAGGCGCTTGCGCTCGTCTTCCTGGGCCTGGATGATACGGTCCCGCTCGCGGCGCAGGCGACGGTACAACTGGGCGTTCGCTACGGCGACGGCCGCTTGCGCCGCGAGTGTGCGCATGAGATCGAGGCTGCGCGCGTCGAAGCCTTCGCCCGCGCTGGTTTGCGCCACCTGGAGGACACCGGTTACCACGCTCTTGAAGACCATCGGCACGGCGACAAGGCTGGTAGGCTTGGCACCGAGGAGGCGGCTATCCACGGCGAGCACCTGGGGCGAGAAGCGGGCATCGGTGGAGGGGTCGGCGATGAGCACGACCGTATTGTTCGAGGCGACCCAGCCGGCCACACCATCTTCCAAGGCGACGAATGAGTGGATACCGGACGCATTGTGGTCGCCGGAGATACCTGGCAGCGAATCGGCGGCCGGGTCGAAGCCGGTGAGCGGTCCGCTATCGGCCAGGTTGGCGGCGCGTTCGGTGGCCTCTAGCGAGAGCATGCCACGCTTGGCGTCGAGCAGGTAGACCGCTGCCGTGTGGCCGCTGGTGAGGCGAAGCGCGGCCCTGGCGATGCGCTTGAGCAGGGCGGGGAGGTGGAGCTCCCCGCCGAGCGTTTGGGCAAGCTCCTGGAGGACAAGGAGCGCCCGCGCTTCCTCTTCGAGCTGGTCGATGCGCGTGTGGAGGCGTTCGTTCTCGCGGCGGAGCTGGGCAAGGGTGGTGGCGACCTCCAAGGGGAGATTTGCGGGAATGAAATCGGTCGCCATCGCTTTTGAGCCTCCCGCTCCACCCATCAAGCGCCGACGAGCGTCAGCCTCCGACCCACAGTCGCGGGCGTCCGCCCATTATACAGGACGTCACAATGCGACACAATGGCCGTAGGACTAAGCTCGCCCGCCACAACCCTGCCGTATTCTACCGCGAAGCGGCGAGATCGCCTAGGAGCGCGCGGGCGATGACCAGCCGCTGGATCTGGTTGGCGCCTTCGAAGATCTGTGCCACCTTGACGTCGCGCATGTAGCGCTCGACGGGCCAGTCGCGCACATAGCCCGCTCCGCCGAGCACCTGTACGGCGTCTGTCGTCACCTGCATGGCGGTGTCGCTCGCGAGACATTTGGCCATCGCGGCGTGCATGGTCGCGTCGGTCTCGCCCTCGTCATACTTGAAGGCGGCCTGATAGACCAGCAGCCGCGCGGCCTCGATCTTCATCGCCATATCAGCCAACATGAATTGTATACCCTCGAACGCGCCAATCGGTTGGCCGAATGCACTGCGCTCGCCGGCATAGCGCGTGGCGACCTCGAAGGCGGCCTGGGCGACACCTGTGGAGATGGCCCCGATATTGATGCGCCCACCATCGAGCGACGACAGGGCGATCTTGAGACCGTCGCCCTCGCTGCCGAGGCGGTTCGCCGCGGGAACGCGGCAATTTTCAAGGATGAGCTCGCCGGTAGGGCTGGAGTGCAGGCCCATCTTGCGCTCGCGCTTGCCGATGGTGAGGCCTGGGGTGTCCTTCTCGACGATGAAAGCGGAGAGGCCCCGCCCACGGGATTGCTCGTCACTGCGGGCAAAGACGACGTAGAGGTCGGCGACGCCTGCGCTGGTGACCCAAAATTTGGCGCCGTTGAGGATGTAGCCGTCGCCCTCGCGTCTGGCGGCGCAGCGGATGTTGGCGGCGTCAGAACCCGCATGCGCCTCGCTCAACGCGAACGCACCGAGTAGCTCGCCCGCGGCCATGCGAGGGATCCACGCGCGTTGCTGCTCGGCGTCGCCGTAGTGGTGGATCAACCCGGCGACCATGTTGTGGACTGCGAGCCAGACGGCGGTGGACATGTCTGCGCGGGCGATCTCCTCGTAGATAAGAGCGCCGGTAAGTCGCGTCATTTGGGTGCCGCCGAGCTCCTCGGGCGCGAGCAGGCCCGCCAGCCCTAGTTCGGCGATGGGAGAGAAGATCTCGCGGGGGAAGTGCTCTTCCTCGTCCCAGCGCTCCGCGTGGGGAGCGATCTCATTCTCGGCAAACTTGCGGACCAGGTCGCGAATGTCGCGCTGCTCGTCGGTGAGGTGGAAGAACATCGTCGTTCTCATCCTTTGCTATGAATTTCACTGGGGAATTCACGG
>CAYYCB010000197.1:4794-6016 GCA_964469715.1 uncultured Ktedonobacterales bacterium
TGCGCTTCTCTCGCCGCCTACAGGCGCCGCGGTTCATGCTGAATTGTGGCATGGGTGCGATGGCGGCGGCAAATGCCCCGACGCGAGCGGCCGACGTGATGCATACGTGGTAGTATCTTCAGTGTTTGGCCGCGGCTAGGACGACACCTGAGGAAGCCGCAGGCATGCGATGGTGCATCGGAGGACAGGAGCATGACACAGGCGAGCGGCGCGTCCGCTGGTGTGCGCATAGAGCACGACTCGCTCGGCGATCTGGAAGTGCCGGCTTCGGCGCTGTGGGGCGTGCAAACACAGCGCGCTGCGCTGAACTTCCCTATCAGTGGGATGCACGCGCACGAGGCGATGATTCGCGCGACGGTGATGGTGAAGAAGGCGGCGGCTCTCTCAAACATGGAGACCGGACGGCTCGACGAGCGCATCGCGAAGGCGATTGTCCAGGCGGCGGACGAGATTCTGGACGGTAAGTGGCACGATCACTTCGTCGTGGACGTCTATCAGGCCGGCGCGGGCACGTCGCACAACATGAACGCGAATGAGGTGCTGGCCAATCGGGCCATCGAAATCCTGGGAGGCCGGCGCGGCGAGTACAAGACGGTCAGCCCGAACGACCACGTCAACATGGCGCAATCCACCAACGACACGTTCCCGACCTCGATGCGGGTGGCGACGCTGCTGATGGTGCGGGAGACGCTCCCGGCGATGCAGCGGCTGACTGAGGCTTTCGAGGCGAAGGGGCGCGAGTTCGACCACATCGTGAAGTCCGGGCGGACGCACTTGCAGGATGCGACGCCGATCCGTCTTGGCCAGGAGTTCACCGCCTACGGATTGACGGTGCGCAAGGATATGAAGCGATTGGAGCACGCCAGCGAGGCGCTCTACGAGCTCAACATCGGCGGTACCGCGGTGGGCACGGGACTGAACGCGGAGCCGGCCTATATCGACGGCATGGTGCGTCACCTCTCGGAGATGACGGGATTCTCGCTGCGCCAGGCGGACATGCTGGTGGAGATCGCGCCGAGCATGGCGGCCTTCGTGGAGGTGTCTGGGGCGCTGCGGGTTCTGGCGACGGACCTCACGAAGATCGCCAATGACCTGCGTCTGTTGGCCTCAGGCCCGGCCACCGGCTTCTATGAGATCGTGCTGCCGGCGGTGCAGCCAGGATCCTCCATCATGCCGGGCAAGGTCAATCCGTCGATGGCGGAGATGCTCAATCAGGTCTGCT
>CAYYCB010000198.1:0-6001 GCA_964469715.1 uncultured Ktedonobacterales bacterium
GGTCCGCAGCTCGACGCGGTGGTCAGTTTCATCAAGGCACATCCTGGTCAGGTGGCCCCGCTCACCCTGGAGATCGGCGCCAATGACGTGCTCGCGGACTTCAACCAGGGGTCATGTACCGCGAGCTCCAATGCCGACACTGACCTCACGCAGCTCGACACCAACCTGACCAACACGATCTTGCCGCGCCTGGTGGACGCGCTCACGACCTCCGCGGGCCATCGCAGCTCTGATCTGGTGTTGCTCAACTACTACAACCCGTTCGCCAAATCGTGCCCCGACTCTGGGCCGTTCATCCGCCGGCTGAACGACCATATCCTGGCCGCCGCTTCGCGGTTCCGGCTTCAGGTTGTGGACGTGTATGCGGCGTTCGGCGGGGACGCCCATCAGGCGGAGAATACGTGTGCGTTCACGTGGATGTGCAGCGCCTATCACGATGTGCACCCGACTACACAGGGTTATCGCGTTATCGCGAACGCCGTGGAGAGCATCTTGGGCTATCCCACGGGTGGCCCAGTGAGCAACCCACTACAGCCGGCGCCGCCACCGGCGAGTTATGCGCCTGCCGAGGTCGCGCGGCGAGCGGCCACCGCTTGATGGCCGCCGGCTCCCAGGCAATATCCGTTCATTCGACAACATCGCGCCGCCCGGCGAGCGCTCTGTGGAGGCATAAGGAGGAGTTATGAAACTGGCCAGCGGGGTCACTCCCCGTCTCATTGTCCTGTGGGCAACGGTCCTCGTAGAGAGTTTCGTCGTCTTGAGCGTCGCGCTCCATATCGAGCTGGTTCCTCTGGGCGCTTTCTATCCGAATCTCGTCTCGGTCGCGATCTTCTTGCTACCCTCGCTGGTGGGGCTGCTCTCGCGCCGGCTCACGGTCGCGCTGTTGCTCGCCGCCCTCCCATTTTGGGCGCTGGCTGTGGTCTACCTCGTGATCGCGCGTCCGCTGTGGGACGTCGACCTCTTCTCCATTGGCGCGCTCGCCCAGCGCGGCGCGGGCGTTTCGATGCTGTTGCTGGCGCTGGGGTTGGCGGGCTGGCTCCTGCGCCGCGTCATCCCCGGCCTGCAAACCACGCTCGGATGAGAAGCCGGGGATAACTATCGAGGTCGCGGGTGGCCCGAAGCCTATGTCACTCAGATGGCTCGACCTCTGGATAGACGAGGCCGGCGCCGGTGTTGAGCATCACGACACGCTCCCCCTGGCGGAGCCACCCCTGCTCGCGCAGCCGGCGGACAGCCGGAAGCAGGGCGGCTCCCTCGGGGCACACCCAGAGGCCCTGGCGAGCCAGCTCGCCCACCGAGCGGCGAATCTCGGCGTCCTCGACGGCTAGCGCCGTGCCTCCGGTTTCGCGTAGCGCACGCAGCATCAGGCCGCCGGCCAGCGGACCCGGCACGCGAAGGCCAGCGGCCACCGTCTCTGCGCCCTGCCAGAACGCCGTGCTCTCGGCACCGGCCTCCCACGCGCTTACGACGGGCGCACAGCCCGCCGCCTGAACTGCGACGAGGCGCGGAGGAGCGGCGTCGCGCGGAATCCAGCCGAGGGCGCGTAGCTCGGAGAAGGCCTTCCAGAGACCGATGAGGCCCACACCGCCTCCAGTCGGGTAGAGGATGACGTCGGGCGGCTGCCAGTCGAGCTGCTCGGCGATCTCAAGGCCGAGCGTCTTCTTGCCCTCCAGGCGATACGGTTCTTTGAAGGTGCTTGCGTCGTACCAGCCATGCTCGCGTACTCCCGCGGCAACCCATGCCCCGGCATCGGAGATCAGGCCATCCACGAGATGCAGGCGCGCGCCATAGAGGCGGACCTCGCGCTGCGTGAGGGGTGGCGCGTCTTTGGGCATCGCGACGATCACGGGGATGCCAGACCGCGCACCGTAGGCTGCCCAAGCGGCGCCCGCGTTGCCCGCCGTTGGTAGTGCGATGGTCCGAACGCCGAGGGCGCGAGCCATCGAGACGCCCACCGCCGCGCCGCGCGCCTTGAATGCGCCGGTCGGGTTGAGCCCCTCGTCCTTGAGCCAGGCGGTGACGCCCAGCTCGCGCGAGAGCCATGGCAGGTCGAGCAAGGGTGTCGCACCCTCACCTAGCGTGACGCGGTCGCTAGCGGCAGCTACAGGCAACAGCGGCGCATAACGCCACAAGCCTTCGCGCCAGGGTCGGGAGGCTATAGCGTCGCGCGGGACTTCGTATGCCAGCCGCTCCAGGTCATAGCGAGCGAGGAGGATGCCGCCACAGGGACAGAGATGCTGCTGCTCGGCCGGTGTGTGCGAAGCGCCACAGCTCGCACATTCAAGCTGGACCAGATAGGTCGGCATTTCACTCATGCTGTGCCCTCCGAATCTGTGGTGTTCTGGTAAAGACTGGCTCAAGAATCGGTTGCGACCTGGGAAAATAGCTTGCGTGGTTGCTAAAAATGCACTATAGTTCGGATTGCGAGACACTGCACACATAACAAGCGATTAGGATACGTCGCGGACGGACCCCCGCGCAGATCTAGGGGAGTCCATCCATGAGTGTAGCCCAGCCGACGGTGCCGGCGTGCGTCCTTTTTTACCTCTTTGCCGATCAGCTCGCCGCGGCCCCAACCGCCGTCAACGTCTATGGGACGGTGTCGGTCCCCTGCGTGCCCGGCGCCGTACGCGCGGATGACCTGACGATCCAGCTTTTGGCCGCGACGCTCTGGAGCTTGCGCGAGGAAGGCGCGCTCCGCATGGACGTCGTCCAGCGCAGGTTGTACCTCGGCAGCGAGACGCGAATTCAGCTCACACGCGTGGCTGGCTCTTCGTCGCCCGGCTTCCCTCAGGATCTGTTGGATGCGATCTCCGGCGTGGCCGAAGACGACGCGGTGGAAGCCGTGATTGGGCGCTGGTTCTCCCATCCCTATGCCGATCCCTACCGGCATGTGATCGTCGCGGCGCAGAAGGAGCTCGTCGGCGCGGGTTGCCTGGCAATCGTCGCACAGCCGTCGGGTGAGAACACACTCTGGGAACGCTGTGACGTGGCCGAAGCACTGCGGCAGGCATACTCCGACTTCCCCGCGCGATGGCGCCGTTTCCTCACGGACGAGCCGGATCTGGCCGGGCTGCTTCAGGCGAGCTGCGCGTCCGCCATCGCGGCGCAGCGCGACCAGCGGTTCCCGGCGCCGGTGGATGACGAGGGCTGGCCGTAGATCGCACCGGCTCGCGCTACACGCGGCGGCGGGTCTTGCTGAGGGCTTTGCGCGAGAAGGAGAAGCCGAGCCCTTCGCGCTCGGCGAACTGCTGGAAGAGGCGGTAGAACTGGGCGCGGTCTTGGGTGGAGATGACGGCGACGGCGTCGGCAGCCTCGATGGAGTAGGGGTAACCAGCGCCGGCGATGATCTCCGCACGCACCACATCCAGTATAGAGTTGAGGGTGCCGCCTTCCAGCAGCCAGCGGGGGAATTCGAGCCGCACGGGCGGGCGATCCATCGCGGCCTGGAGGTAGACGAAGGCGACCTCGTCGCTCTGCTCGGCGTAGCGCATGCTCTTGAGGTCGTCCCGCGCTGAGATGAACGCGGGCGTGCGGTCGCCCCAGGCGAGGCTATGGCGCCAGAGCATGGCGTCGTGGACACCGCGCGATGAGGGCAAGGGATCGTCGCCCGCGAGTGATTGAAGCATCGTCACCACGTCACGTGCGTAGCTGGTGTCGATGTAGCCGACGAGCGGCACGCGATACTCCTCCGAGGCGCGCAGGAGCAGACGGGCCGCCTGGACGTAGCGGTCGCGGTAGGCGGGCTGCATCTTGACGGCGAAGGAGACGATGAGGCTGCCGTCGCAGAGGGCGACCGTGCGCCCGGCGCGGCCTTGCGCGGCGTGGAAGCGCATGCGCTCGGCCAGGGTGCGGGCTTCGAGCTCGAAGCGCCGCAGGTGGACCACTTGTGTGGAGTAGCCGATCAACTCGCCAGCGCGCGCATCCTCAGCGGTGTCGTCTTCGGAGACGAGGTCGTCTGGCAGCAGCAGCTCTGTCTCCACGTCCTTGACGTAGGGCGCGGGTGGCTCGTGGGGATTCTCGAAGAGGCCCGCCTGCACGAGGGCGAGCGGCACGGAGGCGTCCTTCCAGGGGAGGAGCTGGCTGCCGTCCACGGCGATTGTCGTCCACCCGCGGAGATGCTCGGCCCAGGCGCGGGCCTCCTCGTGGTGGGCGAAGTCGCGACCGAATGGGAGTCTGGGTAGATCCGCTCCGCTGGCCACCCAGGCGTCGTATTCGGTGGTCGGCGCAGCGCCGAGCGAGACGGCTCCCCTGCCCTGGGTGGCAGGCTTGAGCGCCGACTGCGCCTCCGCGACGGCATCGGACGAGGGATAGCGCCGGGCGAGGGAGACCAAGGCGCCACGGTAGGCCTGGAGCCGCCCGGCGTGGGCGTCTTCGTAGCTGGCGAGGCGGTCCCGCGCTCCGCGCAGCTCCGCGAGCAGTTTGTCGGTGTAGAGCATCGTGCTGGCCCCTCGCCGGATGATTTCTGGCCGTCGCGGCTATTTCTCTTTGTAGAAACTCGATCCCCAGTCCGTGCCGCAGAGCGAGCCTACGTGAACGCTAGGCCCCTGGGTATTGGGATCGACGTACCAGATGTAGTGGATGTAGGAGCCGTCGTCGCGAATGGCGTTGAGGTAGTAGGCGCCAGGGGAGACGTTCTTGAAGGTGAAGAGGCCGCTCGACGGGTCGTAGGTCCCCGTGTAGTCGTTGGAGAAGGAGTAGGCGTTGGGATTGATGGTCTTCGACAAGTAGAGCGTCGGGGCTGGGTTGGTGTTGGGGTGATAGAGATAGCCCGTGACGTCCTGGGGCGCGGCGAGCGCGTCCTTCGCCTGCTGACCTTCGGGCGTGTCGCCGTAGGTCGTGGCGAGCTTCTGGTAGATCGACAGCGACTCCGAGGGCGGCTGGTCCGCACGCACGGGCGCTGGGCATTCCTGCTGGAGCTTCTGCTTGCCGAGCGTGAGGTAGGCGGTGGCCGCGGCGCTGTGCGCCTTGGGCGTATACACCGGGCCAGTGACTTGCTCGAACTGCACGACGGCCTCGCTGTAATGCTTGGCGGTAGCGAGCGCCTGGCCGTATTGGAAGTGTGCCTGGGCCTCTATCTCGACCACCCCTTGCTTGCATGTCTGGTCACAGGTGGGGCGAGAGCGATATGCGACAAAGAAGATGGAGGCGTCAATATAGGGCACATCGGGACGGTTGGCGCGCACCCAGGCGGCATAGGTCTGGTAGACGTCGGTGTAGGCGCGGGCGACCGTGGCGGAGTCGCTGGAGGCATATTGCGTCGTGACGGTCTCGAAGGTCGCTATGGCCTGAGCATATCGGCCGCCAGCGGCTTGCGCCTCGCCGGATGCGTCGAGGACGCGAGCGAGGTCGGTGGCGTTCGGAGCACGCTCGCCGGAGCGCTTGTATTCAGTGATGGCTGCGTCCCAGGCGTGGGCGCGCTCGAAGGATTGGGCCTGCGCGCGATGCAGCGCGGGCGCGGCGGAGATGGCCCCAACGCCACCGAGACCGAGCGTGACAGCGAGCACGAGGGCAAGGGCGATCATTGCCAGAGCACGACGACCTAGCGCAAAGCGCAGGCTGGCGACAAGGAGAGTGGCGCCCATGAGAACAAGGGCGACGACACCAGCGACACCAGCCCCGTCCGCCCAGTCCGCGCGACCAACAAGCTCGGCCAGCGCGTACGTGAGGACGACGGCGAGGATGGCGGCGACGCTCAACAGAACGGTCACGACCGCTGGGAACGGCCGCCCAAGGAGCGAGGGACGATCGGGGGCGGACACGTAGGCGGGAGAGTAGACGGGCGCGGGGATGACGGGCAGCGACGGATAAGTCGGGGCGTCGGCCGCAGGCATGGAGGTCGTTATGCCCTCGGCGAGATGCCCATAGGGCGAGGTCGCGGAGCCAGAGAGGGCGGGCACGGTCGGCTCATCCGAGGGAGGGAGCGACGAGCTGCCTGGCAGCATTGCCATTTCTGCCGCTTTTTCGGCCGCAGTCGGCTGAGATTCAGCTTTGGCGGCCC
>CAYYCB010000199.1:0-5954 GCA_964469715.1 uncultured Ktedonobacterales bacterium
GCGGCGCCGGAGCGGTTCACGCGATCTACCCAGGCGAGGGTATGCCTGTCCAGCGCCTCACCCTCCAGCCCCGACGGCTCATGGCGCACGCACACAGTCTGCAGCGGGACGGGCGCCAGCACGCGCCAGTTGGGCGTCTCTCGCACCTGCTCGGCGAGCCACTGCGCGTTGGCGAGGTCGCGGCGCAGGCGGGTTTGCAGGCCCGAGACGCCCTCCTCGCGGATCAGGCACCAGAGCTTGAGCGCGCGGAAGCGGCGGCCGAGCGGGATGCCCCAGTCGCGCAGGTTCTTCACCTTGTCGTCCATCGCGGTCCGCAGGTAGCTGGGGTTGGTGCTCATGACGCGGGCGAGATGCTGCGTGTCGCGGACATAGTAAAGCGAGCAGTCGAAGGCCGCGCCGAGCCACTTGTGGGCGTTGAGCACGAGTGAGTCCGCGCCCTCGATGCCTTGCCACATCCAGCGGCACTCAGGCAAGATCATCGCTGAGCCGGCCATTGCCGCGTCCACATGGAGCCAGAGGCCGTGCCTCCTGGCGATCTCCGCAATCGCTTCGATAGGGTCGAGCGCGGTCGTGCTAGTCGTGCCGGTGGTAGCGACGACGGCCGCAGGGAGGAGGCCGCGATCCAGGTCGGCGGCGATCAGCGCCTCCAGGGCGTCTGGGCGCATCGCGTAGCGCTCGTCCAGCGGGACGTGGCGCACGTTGTCGCGACCGAAGCCCGCCAATAGCGCGGCCTTGTCAACCGAGCTGTGGCTCTGGCTCGACGTGTAGACTACGAGCGGCCGTTCCGCGCTTTGCAATCCGCCACGAGCCAGCGAGAAGTCCGAAGCGCGTTCGCGAGCGCAGAGCAGCGCGACGAGGGTGGACGTGGAAGCTGTATCCTGGATGACGCCGCTCCACGCGTCGGAGAGGCCGGCCATCTGGCGCATCCAGTCGGTGACGACCTCCTCCAGCTCGGTGAGCGCGGGGGCGGCCTGCCACGAGAGGCCGAGCGCGCCGAGGCCCGTACTGAGGTAATCGCCCAGCACCGAGGAAAGCTCGCTGTTGGCCGGGAAGAAGCCGAAGAAGCTGGGATGCTGGAAGTGCGTCAGCCCCGGCACGATGAACGTGTCCAAATCGCGGAAGATGGCGTCGAAGGACTCTGGCGACGCGGGCGGTGTGGCGGGGAGTTGGGCGCGTATCGCACCCGGCTCGGTGCGCGCCATCACCGGATACTCGGCGATATGGGCGCGGAAGTCTGCGATCCAGTCTACGAGCTGGTGGCCGGCCTGGCGGAACTCTTCTGGCGTCATGCGGTCCTCACTCTAGTCGGCGAATTTGCGCCTCCCCGTTGTATCACGCGCAAGGTACTACGGCATACCGTGCGTGCAATACGGCGGTGCGCATGGAGGCGCCCATGGAGACAGCAGGCTGCGAGCGCGCGGTATAGTATGGAGCACGCCGCCGCATCCTCCAGCGGCCTTGGAGATCATCGCTTGAGCACCGAGACCCACGATGAGTCCTCTGCGTTCGCGACGCCGGACGTTCCCACCGCGCACGACCCCTACGCCGCGCTGCGCTTCCGGGACTACCGGCTCTATCTGGCGAGCCGGTTCCTGGGGACGCTAGGCGAACAGATGCTGGCGGTCGCCGTCGGCTGGGAGCTCTACCTGCGGACGCACTCGGCCTTCGCGCTGGGGCTGGTCGGGCTGGCGCAGGTGCTCCCGGTGATCCTGCTCTCGCTGCCGGCGGGCCACCTGGCAGACCGCCGCGACCGGCGGCGCATCGTGATCGCCACGGAAGCGGGCTACGCTCTCTGCGCCCTGGGGCTCTTCGCGCTCTCGGCGACGAACGGCCCAGTACCGCTCTTTTACCTCTTCATTTTGCTCTTCGGCGTGGCGCAGGCCTTCAACAATCCGGCGGGTGGATCATTGGTGCCCCTGATGGTGCCGGCGGAACACTTCGAGAACGCGGCCACCTGGAATAGTAGCTCATGGCAGCTTGCGGCGGTGGTGGGGCCGGCGCTTGGCGGCCTGCTCATCGCGTTCGCCGGCAGATCAACGCCCGTCTACGCCTTCGATGCGGCGGCCGGCCTGGCGGTGGTCGTCTTGCTGGCGCTTATCCGCTCACAACAGCCGCCGCGCGAGGCGACTGAGGCCTCCACACTGGAATCCCTTCGCGAGGGGCTCTCCTTCCTCTGGCGGACACAGCTTATCCTGGCGACGATCACGCTGGACCTTTTCGCCGTGCTGCTCGGCGGGGCGGTGACGCTGCTGCCCATCTACGCGACCTCCATCCTGCACGTCGGCGCGCTGGGGTTGGGCGTGATGCGTGCCGCGCCGTCGGCGGGAGCCGTGGCGATGGCAATCTCGCGGGCCTACCTGCCGCCCTTCCGCCGCGCGGGCAGAACCCTGTTGCTGGCGGTGGCGGGCTTCGGACTGGCGACCATCGTTTTCGGGCTTTCGCGCAATATCCTCCTCTCAGTAGCGATGCTGATGGCGCTCGGCGCGCTGGATAACATCAGCGTGGTGATCCGCGCGACCCTCATGCTGACGCGGACGCCGGACGAGCTGCGGGGCCGCGTCTCGGCGGTGAACGGCATCTTTATCGGCGCCTCGAACGAGCTGGGCGGCTTCGAGTCCGGCACGCTCGCGGCCGCGATTGGGCCGGTGAGTTCGGTGGTGGTCGGCGGTATCGGGACGCTGGTGGTCGTCGGGTTGGTGGCGCTGATCTGGCCAGAGCTGCGCCGACTGCGCGGGCTGATGGACGGCGTTTAGCCGCGAAATCGCCTGAGTTCGGGGATGATACTGGCCGGGCCGGGAGTCGGGGGACGTTCGTGTTCCCGGCTCCCTACCCGAACCTGACATCACGCCGTCGCGGCGCGGATGGCGTCGTGCAAGATGGAGACGATGCGGTCGAGCTGCTCGTCGCTCGTGATGAGCGGCGGGGCGATGCAGATGGTGTCGCCGATGGGATAGTCGCCACGCGCGCCGCCGCGGATGCGGGTGAAGAGGCCGCGGGCACGCGCCTCGGCGATGACCTTGCCGCCGAGGCCGATGGCCGGCGCGCGGGTTGCGCGGTCCTCCACCAGCTCGACGCCGCACATCAGGCCCAGCCCGCGCACATCGCCGACCACGGGATACGCTTCGAGCGTCTTGAGCCCTTCCAGCAGGCGCTTACCCTTCGTCTCCGCGGACTCCGGCAGGCGCTCCCGTTCGAGGATGTCGAGGTTGCGCAGGGCGACGGCGCAGCAGGTGGGGTGGCCGGAGTAGGTGGCGGCGTGCATGTATTTGAGATCGGCCGGAGCGGATTGGATGGCGTCGTGGATCGCCTCGGAGATCAGGATGCCCCCGAGTGGAAGGTAGCCGCTGGTCACACCCTTGGCGAAGGCGAGGATGTCAGGCTGGACGCCCCAGTGGTCGAGGGCGAACCACTTGCCGGTGCGGCCGAATCCAGTGATGATCTCGTCCGCGATGAGCAGGACTTCGTACTGGTCGCAGATCTGGCGCAGTCGCGGGAAGTAGGAGTCCGGCGGGACGATGACACCGCCGGCGCCCATCACCGGCTCGGCGAGAATCGCCGCCACGGTCTCCGGCCCCTCCCGGAGGATGGCCTGCTCGACGGCGTCGGCGGCCTCCACCCCGGCATCGCCGCCCTTGCCTCCGTAGTCCGCCCACCGATACGGGTGTGGCGGGGCGACCTGGATGAAGTTGGGGACGAGCGGCGCGAACATTTTGTGATAGGCCGGGATGCCGGTCGCGCTGGCGGCGGCCATCGTCACACCGTGATAACCGTGAACGCGCGAGATGAACTTGACCTTCTCCGGTTTGCCCTGTGCCTTCCAGAAAAAGCGAGCGGTCTTGAAGGCGGCCTCGTTAGATTCGGCGCCTGCGGTAGTGAAGTAGGCGGCGCGCATGTTGGGATATGCCAGGCCGAGGAGGCGCGTGGCGAGGCTAATCGCGGGGACGTTGGTGGCGCCGACATAGTTGGTGACGAAGGCCAGCGTGCCCATCTGCTCGGCCGCGGCCTCGGCCAGCTCGGCGCGCCCGTGCCCGACGTTGACGTTCCACAGGCAGGAGAGGCCGTCGAGGTAGTCGCGGCCCTCGGCATCGGTGAGGACGGCGCCCTCGCCCCGGACAAAGACGATGGGGCGGCTGTGGTCGGCGGGATGCTGGAGGGGATGGACAAGGTGCTCGCGGTCGTCGGCAAGCAGGGTGTCGAGCTGGACGGGAGACTGCGAAGTCGAGGCCATGGCTACCTCCATGTGAGCGCGAGGAGAGGCTAATGAGGGGTAGTATACGCCGTCATGGAGCGTGGGGCGGAGGCGGCCTTGACGCGCTGCCCCGTTAAAAGCCGCGCATGCCGTGTATAATGACGTCGCCATAAGGAAGCTGGCCTGGCACTCGACTTGCGCCAACCTGACGCCACTCTCCCATTCACGCGCTCCCGTGGGTTACTCTATTGGCAGAGGGTGACGCAGGACTCATACTTCCGCGGCGAGCCGCTGTTTCGAATGTGTGACAAAACGGCCATTCGTCTCACCCAAATCGTGCTGGCGCGTGTAATACAAAGCAAGAGAAGAGGTCGGCGCCCTGAGCCAACAGGTTCTCGACGATGCAACGCTGCTGGGACGGGTGGCCGCTGGCGACGAGGGGGCCCTTGGGCCGCTCTACGACCGCTACGGCAAGCTCGTCTATTCGCTCGCGCTACACATCGTCCGCGATGTGACGACTGCCGAAGATGTGACGCAAGAGGCCTTCGTGCGCTTGTGGCGCTCCGCGGCGAGCTTCGAATCCGCACGCGGGCAGGTGCGGGCGTGGCTGCTGCGCATCACGCACAACCTCTGTCTGAACGAGCTGCGCCGCCAGCGCAGCCGACCGGTCGTGGCACACACGTTCGAGGGGCCGGCCGACGACGCCGCGCTGCCTGATACGGACGTGAACGCGGACCCGGCGGCCGTCGCCTGGCAGCGTGACCGGCGGACAGTGATCCGCGAGGCCATGCGGCAGTTGCCGGAGGCGCAGCGGGTGGCGCTGGAGCTGGCCTTCTTCGGCGGCCTGACGCAAGCGGAGGTGGCTGCGGCGACGGGTGACCCGTTGGGGACGATCAAGAGTCGGATCCGCGTGGGGATGCAGCGACTGCGCGAGCTGCTGGTCGCCGCGGGGATCGACGAGCACGCGATTGACGGCGCCGAATGAAAGCTGGCCAGAGTTCGCGAGACACCATCTAACTAACTGACACGAGAGTGGCTGAGGAACGATGAACGAGCAGCATGTGGACGACCTCCTAGACGCCTACGCTCTGGGCGCGCTGGAGGACGACGAGGTTGGCGCGGTCGAGTCGCACCTGGCGGGATGCGCCAGATGCCGCGATCTCGCTGCCGCCTCGCGCCGCACGGCGTCGGCGCTCCTCTCGTCGCCGCCCCTGGCTGAGCCGGCGGCCAATCTGAAGTCGCGCATGCTGGCGCGGGTGCGTGCCGCCGCCGCGACACAGGATACGAGCGTGCCGGCTGCGACGCCGTCCGAGCCGGCACGTCCCATGTTGCCACCGGCTCGGACGGAAGGCCGGCTGCGCCGGGCGGCGCGGGCACTCTTCGGCGAGGATCTACCCTCTGACGATCCAGCGGCTGAGCGTCTCGCGGACCTGCTAGAGCAGCCCGAATGCGCCATATGGAACGTCGGCGGTACCCCAGACGCGCCTGGGGCGCAGGCGCGTCTGGTGGGCATTCCGGGTCGGCGTGAGGCGGTGCTGGTGCTCTCGGGGCTGGGAACGCTACCGCCGGAGAAGGCGTACCAGATCTGGTTCCTCAGCGGCGGTCAGCCGGCGCCGAGCATCGTCTTCCGCACGGGGCCGAACGGCACGGCGCACGTTGTCGTGCGCGCCCCCGAGGACCTGACGGCGCTCGACGCGGTAGCTGTAAGCTCCGAGCCTTCCACGGGCAGCGCGGCTCCGACGGGGCCGGTGCTGATGGTGGGCGA
>CAYYCB010000200.1:0-5946 GCA_964469715.1 uncultured Ktedonobacterales bacterium
CTGACGCCGACGAGCACCAGGACAACGATCGCCGCCGTGATCAGCAGGCCCAGGCTGGGCACGAGACCGTGGCGCACGAATCGGAACTGTGCCCGGCGCTTGCGCCAGAAGAAGCGCAGACAGGCCACGTTGACCAGCGTCCAGATGAGCAGGATGAAAACGGCGTCGAGCAGGCCGAGGAAACCGTAGGCTGTGCCGGGGGTGAGGGCTGCGCCGAGTGCGAGGCCGCAAACGATGCCGATGGCGCACAGCAGCGAGATCGCCGCCACAGGTGTGTTGCGGCTCGCGTGCGCGGTGCCCAGCCAGCGCGGCATCGCCCCATCACGACCGAGGGCGTAGAGAATGCGGGCGCCACCGTTGACAATGGCAAGGGCCGCGCTGAAACAGGAGAGCATGCCCGCCACATCGATCAGCGCCGCCAGGCCGTCGCCGCCATACCTCCGTGCGATGGTATCGAACGGCACGGGATCTTTGCCGAAGCCGGCCACCATGTTGTCGATGCCGTAACCCACGGTGCCGATATAGACCATGAGCACGAAGAACGCGCCCACAAGAATCATCGAGCCGTAGACAGCACGCGGGATGTTGCGGTGCGGGTGGCGCGTCTCCTCTCCGAGAGTCGCTGCCGTCTCGAAGCCAATGAAGCTGAGCACGGCAAAGACGACTCCGACGGTGAGGTCACCGCCCGCTGGCATCGAAGCCGGCGTGAACGGAGTGGCGCTCAACCCTCCTTTGCCGCCTACCACGGCCAACACCAGGCCCGCGAGCACCACACACACGCTAATCTCGAAGACCAGTAGCACCAGATCCAGACGCAGTGACTCGCGGATGCCAACGACGGAGAGGAAGAAGACAATAGCCAGCGCCGCGACGAAATAGACACTCCAGTGAAGCTGGACGCCGAACCAGCGATAGACCAGCTCAGGTAGGAACGCGCTCATCACATTGAACGTGTAGGGCGCGCCGAGGCCGAGCGCGATGAGGCCGATCCATCCGGTGAGGAAGCCCCAGCGCGGTCCCAGCCCTTCCGTCACGAACGTATAGGCCGAACCGCTGGAAGGCAGCTCGCGTGACAGCTCGCTATACTGGTTGGCGACGAGCAGCGCCACCACGAACCCGACCACATAGCAGAAAGGAATAGCCGCGCCGACGATCTGCGCCTGGGGGATCGTATTGAAGAAGACCGAGGCGGCGGGCGACATCACCGCCACTGAGATGACGATGGCGTGTGGCAGGCCGAGCACCCCGCGGCGCAGTGCCGGCGTGCTCCCCTCCGCCGCCCCACTCCCGGCCTCCGCCCCCACCTGCACCGAAGTCTCACCCATGCGTCCGCGCTCACTTTCGTCGTAGATGGGCGCCTCGCCCGTCACGTAGCACTCGTTGCGATGTGTCATATCGATTTCGGCTGAAGGGTTGGTGGATCGCGCGGGCTTCAGCCCGGTTCGCGCCCTGCGCCGGCCCTTTCAGGGCCGCGGCTGCAAACGACACCTTCCCACACAGATTCCATGTCAGTTCTGGGCGTCCTCCGGTACCGCCGCCACTGCACCAGCGGTGAAAGTTGCCTGCGCCGCGGACGACGGCTGCGCGGGGCCGCCGGCATCCAGCAGGTGGCGTAGATAATCGTTGAGGAAGATGCCCTGCGGGTCGAGCGCGGCGCGCACGCGGCGGAAGTCGTCCCACCTGGGATAGCGCGCGGCGAGCGTCGCGGCATCGAGCGTGTGCATCTTGCCCCAATGCGGGCGCCCATCGTACTTCTGGTAGATCTCCTCGATGGCGCGGAAATAGGCTTCGTGCGGCATGCCCTGATACATGTGGACGGCGATGTAGGCCGATTCGCGCCCATAAGCCGGGCTGAGCCAGATGTCATCGCCTCGCACAAAGCGACACTCGATGGGGAAGTTCACCTTGAAGCGCCCGCGCTGAATGCACTCCTCGATCTCGCCCATCACGGTCGCGAAGTGCTCGCGGGGAATGTTGTACTCCATCTCCTGGAACTTGACGGCACGCGGCGTGGCGAAGATGCGATGGCTATAGTCCACGGCCGTAGTCGACGCGATTCCCAAGGCCGAGACCTTGCATACCGTCCGGCTGAGCGGCGGCACGATCCGGCTCACCTCCGAAAGTAGCCAGAAGACGCCATTCTCCAGCACGATGCGATTCAGCTCGGAGCCGAGGTTGGCGCCGGTGGGTGGCGCATCGGTCTGATTCGTGAGCTTTGCCTGCGTCCACTTTGTGAAGGGAAACCAAAAGAACTCGAAGTGCTCGTTCTCGGCGTTGTAGCGGTCGTAGTTGGCGAGGCAGCTCTCCAGCCGCTCGCGCCGCGTCTCGTAACGCAGCCGCTTGGCCGGCACGACGCGCAACTTCACCGACGCGATCACGCCGAGCGCGCCAAGCGAGACCTGCGCCGCCTTGAACAGGTCAGGATCACGCTCCGGCGAAAGCTCTAGAATGTCGCCAGCGGCCGTGACGAGCGTCAGGCCCGCGACCTGGGTGGCGAGCGTGCCGAAGCCCACTCCAGTGCCGTGCGTGCCTGTGCTGATGGCGCCGGTGATGGTCTGCACGTCGATGTCGCCAAGGTTCTCCTGCGCCAGGCCACGCGCCAGCAGATCGTCGCCCAGCCGCTTGAGTTGCGTCCCACCGAGCACCGTCACCGTGCCGTTCGCCTCGTCCACCGCCGTGACGCCTTGGAGTCGTTCCATGGAAAGGAACACGTCGTCGGTCTGCACCAGTGGCGTGAAGGAATGGCCGGAACCAGCCACGCGCACGCGCCGACCTTCGCGCCCATACTGTCCTACCAGCCGCGCCAGCTCCTCCACGTTGCGCGGTCGCGCGACCTCGCGCGACTTGAAGCGCACCGAGCCCGACCAGTTCTCCCAGCGCCGTCCCTTCGCGCGGGCTTTGTCTCTCGCCATGCCGGCCCTCCCAGACACCCTCTACAGAAAGCACTGCCCCTCGCCGCGATACGTCGGGATGCGCTCTACCACCGCACCGCCTTTCACCAGCAACAGGTGTGTGAAGCGCTCGCAGAGCTCGCCGGCCTTGCTGTGGCGGAAAAAGACGGGATCACCAACACCTAGTCGCACGTCGCCGGTGTAATGGACCGGGGTCTGCACCTCGCCCGCGCCCTCCAGCGGATCGAGCCGCGCACCCTCCGGCAGGTATGGCTTGGGCAACTTATCAGGCCCTGCCGCGCCGGAGGCAACATATCCGCCACCAAGGCAGGTATACATGCCATCCTTGGGCCGCCGCACAATCTCCGCCGCGAAGCCCGACGCCGGACGATAGCGGAAGTCGCGGTAATTGTCGAAGAGCGTGGGTGCATAGAATGCCGAGCCAACCGTGATCTCCGTTACCGCGGACTCGTCGCGCGTCGTCGCCATGCTGCCCGTGCCGCCGCCGTTGACGATACGAAGCGTGCCGCCCAATTCCGCGATCAGCTTCACCACCGCCGCGCGCCGTCGCGCCACCTCACGCACCGAGCGCCGCTTCAGCCGCCAGACAAGGGCATTCTTGAGCCGCCGCCCCGGCGCCAGGTCGCCCACACCCGCGATCTGTGCCTCATAGCCCATCACGCCGTCCAGCGTCACGTCGGACGACGCAAGGATACGCTCGATCACTGGTCTCGCCTGGGCAACAGTCCGCAGTGGCGAGCGCCACGCACCGAAGTGCAGGCCTGGCATGTCGATGGCCATGTCGAGGTCAAGGCAGAGTGGCAGCCGCACGCCATGCCGCCGCGCCACCGCCTCGGCGCGCTCTACGTGCGCCAGACTATCCACCATCAGCGTGATGTGCGCACCAGCGAGCGTCGCCGTGGCGACGTCCGCGATGTCGGCCTCGTCGTAGCAGGGATAGCCGAGCAGGAGGTCATCAAATCCCTGACGGGCAAGCCAGACCGCCTCCGCCGCCGTGAAGCACATCAATCCTTGGATTCGCGGGTCGGCGGCGAGAATGCGCCGCAGCACGTCGACACAACGCACCGACTTCGTCGCGACACGGATGTGCTTACTTCCGGCCCGCGAGAGCACGGCACGGATATTCTCGTCGAGCAGATCGAGGTCGAGAAAGGCAAACGGCATACGCTGTCCCGCGAATGCCGCCCGATAGTAGGCGTAGTCACGCTCCGGCGTCGGAGCGGGCGAACTCGCCGCGGTCCCGAAGACGGCGGACTGGGCCTGGGGCTGCGTCACGGTCGCCCTCCTTCGCTTTGCGTGGGGTGGACTGCCTGCGTCTGTGGGGCGGCGCCTTCGGCGAGCGCAATGGCGCCGGCGATGAGGTTCGCGAGGTCGCGGCGAGCGCGGACGGTGTCGCGGTCGCTGACAAACTGGAGGATCATGCCGTCGAGGCCGCCGACGAGAAAGCGCGCTAACTCATCTGGGGCAATGGCGGGCGTCTGGCCTGCCGCCGCGTAGGTATCGCGCACCAGCGCCTCCACCACCTCTGCGTAACCCGCATACTGCTGGCGTGCCAGCCACGCCGACTCAGGACGGCGCAGAGCGTACAAAGTCAGCTCATATTGCATGACCTGAAGCTCGGGCGCCTCTTCGACGTGATCCCAGAACGCCGTCAGGGCAGACGCGAACGCCTCACGCAGCCCTTGCTCCGGCGGAACCGCGGCGGCGGCAATCTCACCCGTGAGGCGCATCATCTCCTGCAATACCGCCAGCAGCAGCTCGTCTTTGCCGCCGAAGTAGTAGCCGAGCATCGCCTGATTCACGCCGGCCTCTGCCGCGATCTTGCGTGTGGTCGCCTCGACCAGTCCCTCGCGCGCCAACACGCGGATGGCCGCCTGCAAGATCTCCGCACGCCGCTCGTCAGCCGTGTCGCGTCTCGCCATAGACCCTCTCTGACGGCGTAGGAAAGGGCGAACACCAGTTAGAAGCGAAACTAGTCAAGCGAATGAATGAAGAATACTGGTCGAGACAAAACCCGTCAAGTGGGGTGCATTTGGGTCTCGCGTCGTGGACCTGCCCGCCTGCTGGCAGTACCTAATATCGCGATGTGCTACAATATAGGCCTTGTCGCAGTGCGACACACCATGCCCGACATACGCCACCTGCGTCGCTGAGGCCCGCGCGGCCCGCTCGCCGGCATCCGAGCTTCCTGATCGGCGTCGCCTAATGATTCCGGACCTGTAATGTATCGCTCAGTGAAATTAGAAGCATTCTCTCAGCGCCCTTCCGTCAGTGTGGTCGTGCTCCTCGGCAACACCGGCCTGATGAATTTCGGTTTCTCGATGTTCGTCCCGCTACTCGCGATTCATTACACGCAACATCTGGGATTCGCCGCGGCGGCTATTGGGTTGGTGCTCGCGCTCCGCCAGTTCTCCCAACAGGGCCTAGACGTCATCGGAGGCGCCTTCGGCGATCGCTTCGGCGCGCGGCGAGCCATCGCCATCGGTTGTTTCGTGCGCGCGGCCGGTTTCGTCGGCATTGGCGCATCCACAAGCCTCGCACCGCTGCTCCTCTGGGCCATCGTCTCGGGCCTTGGCGGTGCCTTTTTCGATGCCACCTCGACAGCCGCGCTGGCCGATCTCGTGGAGCCTGAGCGCCGGCAGCGCATGTTCGCCACCTCGGCCATGCTTGCCAACGTCGGCCAGGCGACAGGCCCACTCGTGGGCGTTGCCCTGCTCGACATCAACTTCATGATGGTGAGCGTCATTGCCGCCGCGTGCTTCGTCCTGGTGGGTGTGCTAACGCTCACTCTGCTCCCGCCGACGCTTCTGCGTGGCGAAGCGGCTGTATCACGCGCGAGCGGACACCTCAGCAGCCTGAACTTCGGTCTGGGCGGCACGCTGCGGATACTCTGGCGCGACCGTACCTTCGTCTGGCTGACATGCCTGCTCGCCGGCTTCTGGTTCCTCTGGGCGCAGATCAACATCACCGTCCCGCTGGCAGCGCTCCAGATCGGCGGCCCCAAAACCGGGCGCGAGCTTACCGCCCTGGCCTT
>CAYYCB010000201.1:0-1745 GCA_964469715.1 uncultured Ktedonobacterales bacterium
CCTGCGCCGGCACCTTCAGTGCCGCGATGCCACCACCCGGCCCGGCAGCAGACAGGTGGAGGCCGGGGCGCGCAGAGAGCTTCGGCAGAGCAGTTGGGGTATGAGAAATGGTGGGGAGGAATTGTGCGCGGGGGAGAGGTTAGGCTGGCTTGCGGCGCTTCACGCTTTCGAGGGGAATGTCGGTCATCTTGCCCGTGCGCTTGGCGTCTGCGATACGCCAACACTGCATCTTGCTATTCAGGCACTTCTCCTGCTCCTCGAAGGTCGTCGGCGGCGTATCCTTCGCGCAGAACACCTGATACATCGGCTCCCCTGCCGTGAAGTCGTTCTCCGGGAGCCAGCGCACCCTATAGTGCGGGCATCCGCTTCGGTGCCTGCGCCAATTGACGCTTGTGATGGGATTCGTCAGCAGTCCGTCGATCACGGAAACAGGACCTCTCGTCGTCTAGTTCGCCTATCCCTCCGCTACGAGTCATAAGCAGGGTGCCAACGCCTCGCGCTCCATGCAGAGATGACGCTATTATAAGCCGGGAACGCCCTTGCAGCAAGGCTCCGCGGCTCCACAAACAGTCGCGCTGTTCCCACGCGAGGCACACCGTACATCCGGCGCCTTGGACGAACCCACGGCCCAACCCGTGCGTAGACCACCACGGCGGCTCTTCCGCATCGGGCACGCACGAGGCCGCGCGCCGGCTTCGCAACCTCCAGCTAGATACCGAAATCCGTAGCACGAGAGGACATCCCTATGCGCCCGCACGGCGACGAGCAGCCAGCATATGGCCCCCGATCTGACATGCCGAGCGCTCCCTATCCTGGTGGACTGGGCAATCCCGTCAGCCAGGGCTATCCACCTACGCTCGGCTATCCCCCCATGCCACCCAGCGACTACGCCGGAGCGGGCCAGCCGCCGCAGCAGACCCCTCATCCGCGATACGGCGCCATCGGCATCGTCCCCTGGACCCTTGTCCAGACCATCGCCGGCGTCACCATCACCCTCGTCCCCTGGGTCGCGTTCCTCGTCGTCGGCCAACTCGCCTCCGGGGGGACCTCAGCCACCAGCGGCGCGCACCTGCGGCTCAGCCCCGTCGAAGACCTCATCGCCGCCATCGGCACCCTCGTCCTCACGAGCGTCATTGAAGCCGCCTTCCTCATCGCGCCGCTCTATCTCGCCATTCGCACCCGCGCCCATGGAGTGCCTATAAGTGAGGCATTTCGCGCGCTCGGCTTCCGCCGCGCCCCCTTCGGTCTCTCAGTCCTCCTGATCGTCGGAGGCTTCATCCTCACCCTCGTCATCGAATTCATCTACGGCCTCATCATCCAGGCGACCAAGCTCAACCTCCACACCAACGTCGACGCCCTCAACAGCCAGGCGCAGTATATGCCGCTCGTCGTCATCGCCACGCTCATCGGCGCCGTCGTCGTCGCCCCGTTCTGCGAAGAGACCTTCTTCCGCGGCTTCGCGCTTGCCGGATTTCTCCGCGGCATGGGCGTCTGGCCCGCCGTCATCCTCTCCGCCGTGCTCTTCACCATCGCCCACGGTGACGTCGGCTCGTCCGTTCCCATCCTCGCGCTCGGCCTCGTCCTCGCCTACATCCGTTGGCGCACCGGCTCCATCTGGCCCGGCATCGCCCTCCACATCGCCAACAACAGCCTGGCCGCCATCGTCATCATCGCCCCGCTCATCCATCCCTAAAAGCCCGCCCCTTCCACCGCCCCGCCTGCTCCGCTTCCGTGCCCGTTCACGG
>CAYYCB010000201.1:1845-5894 GCA_964469715.1 uncultured Ktedonobacterales bacterium
CAGGAATCCCACAAAAGACACAGCCCGCGAAGCGCATTGAGCGCACCGCGGGCTAGTGTTGTGAAGGAACACACCGAACGCTAATGGCATGCTCCCAATGTGACGGGATGTGCTGGGTGACGGCCCTCGCGCCCACGCTCGGCCAGTCCATTGGCCTGGCGGCGCAGCCGTCTCGGCGCGTGACCTTCTTAGTAGATGAAGGTCACGCCCGACCCCACGTGAACGTAGCGGTACTCGACCTTCTGCCAGCCCGCGCCACGCCACGAGAAGTTCATCTCGCTAACCAGGAACCAGTATCCACCAGGGTACACAGCCACGACGCGGGCATAGTGACCGCCGCTGCCGGCGCCCTGCACACCAGGCGCGAAGACCACCGTCGCGCCGGGGCGCGGCGTGTAGCCACGGGCGTAGTTACCCCAGAGAAGGTCGGGGCGGCTGGGGTTCATCACCTCAACCCACCAATTGCACCAACCGAAGCCCGGGCGATACACATAGTTCGCCGGGTTGATGCTGTAGACGCCGCCATAGCAGCTAGGCGCAATCGCCCACTGGGACGGCGTACCGTTGAAGTACTGCGTCGAGCGGCAGGGCTCGCCGGCGCTCGTACTGCCCTGCACAGGGCTGGATGCAGTGGACACCTGACCCCCGGCGGCATTGTGATAGACCGCCACAGGTGCAGCCGTGCCCGAAGTCCTGCCGACGTTCGGCACCCAGGAGGGATGGTCCGAGATGTCGTGGCCATTGCTCACGTGCCAGCGCTGCGTGCAGTGATAAGCGCCGTTCGACCAACCGTAGCAAAGCCAACCGTGCTGAACCGAATAGCCCCGATGATACTGCAGACCACCTGCGGCATGCGCCTCGGAGCCGGGAGCCACCTGAGCGGCGAGGCCCGTCAGGCCCAACACACCGGTCAGGATCAATGCCGCGCGCACGAGGCCGCTGGTGCGGCGCGAAACGCGCGTTTCAGTCGTATCCGTCATTGTCAGCGTCAAGAGAAATACCTCCCTTTGGCCCCGCGCCAGATGCACGAAGCCATCGCGGCTGCGTAACCGCGATTGTTTGCCCTCCTCGGAGGCAGCGCGTCCAGCGCGCCCCCGGCACTCGCGGCAGCCCCTCCGGCCGCCGCACCATTTCCAGCGTTCCCGTCGTGCGCCCCAATCCCGCGTGTCGACCCAATCAAGTGGTCAACCCGCCCGACGCACGAGGGAGACTCTACCCGATGAGCGTCAAGGCCTGCCTCCGCCTGCGGGCGGCGATAGTACCATTGTCTTATCCGCCTGCCCTCTTTATCCTAATCAGGTGGCCGGCGCAACCATGAAACCGTTAGCTACCCAGCTCTAGCCCGTCTGCCGTCTTCGCCAAACTCCTGACGGGCTTTGACGGGAAATGACGGGACTTGGCGGGCTTTGACGGCCCTCCCCACATGGCGCCATGTGCTACCCTACGCCTACCGTCCGTCCCCCACAACCCCACGCCTCATCCCTAGACAGCCTCACCCGCCCCCTTTGGATGAGGAAAGCCATGGACAGCCTCATATCGGCGCACCGCCCCACGCCGTGCTGCTTCCATCATTCACCCTCCCCACCTGACTCACGACCGCCCACCCGAAACGAGGTCGCCATGCGCCCCGTGCATCGCCCGTTCTCCCACCTCCACGTACGCTGCCAGTGGTCCCACATCCGCGCGCTCGACATCGAAATCGAAATGCGGCAAAAACGGCAACAGGTCGCGCGCAAAAGTGCGCATTCCGGCCATTTCGGCCACGCCACATGCTGGACGGCCAGCGCCGTCTCCGCGTCGAAGGCGAGATCAAACGTGAAATGCGGCAAAAATGGCAAACCATCACAGCGCCAGCGCATACGTCCTCCCGCATGCGCCGCGTGCACAAATCCAAATTCCGGCCATTTCGGCCAACATCCCCGCCCCGTATCCTTCTGCGCGCCGCGCCGAAAATACCCTGCGACGTCGAAAAACGGCCACAATCGGCCATTCTTCCGGCGCGTCCCAACGACGCCATCGTTCCGTGTTTCCCGTAGGGCCACCAACGATAAATGTCATGCACACACGAAATCCGGCCACAATCGGCCAATCACATCTGCATCCATATACACGCCATCCTAGGCCTCGTGGGGACGCAGCGCAATCTGCCATGTCCACTGGCCCGCTCCGTTGCCACGGTGCTAGAATGGCAGGCGACATCCCGCGAGACGCAGATAGGACATGCGCCAGTCCTGCAACCACTTCATCCCTGGTCGCAGGGGCGTAGCGTGTGCGCCCACCGCGCACGCCGCCAACGCATCCGGCGCTCACCCACGAAAGGCAACAACCATGGGCCAGCTCGACGGCAAGACCGCCCTCATCTTCGGCGTCGCCAACCACAACAGCGTCGCCTGGGCCATCGCCCAGAAGCTCGCGGCGCAGGGCGCCCGGCTCGCCTTCACCTACCAGGAGCGCATGGAGCAGAACGTCCGCAAGCTCACCGCGAACATGGAAGGCACGCTCGTCCTCCCATGCGACGTTCAGAAAGATGACGAGCTCGACGCCACGTTTGATCGCGTCGGGCAAGAGTTCGGCGGGCTTGACATCCTCATCCACAGTGTCGCTTACGCCCCCACTGAGGATCTCCGTGGTCGCGTCTCCCACGTCTCGCGCAACGGCTTCCTCACCGCGGTCGATATCAGCGCCTACTCCCTGGTCGCGATGTCCAAGCGCGCCGAGCCGCTGATGCAGAAGCGCGGCGGCGGCAGCATCGTCGCCATGTCGTATCTCGGCGCCGAGCGCGTCGTCCCCGGCTACAACCTCATGGGCATCGCCAAGGCCGCCCTGGAGGCATCTATCCGCTATCTCGCCTGGGATCTCGGCCCAAGCAACGTCCGCGTCTTCGGCATCTCCGCCGGTCCCATGCGGACCCTCTCCGCACGCGGTGTCGGCAACATCAACGACATGTTCGGCCTCGTCGATCAGGTCGCCCCCCTCCGCCGCAACATCGAGCAAGGCGACGTCGGCGACCTCAGCGTCTTCCTCTGCTCCGATGCCGCGAGGAATATGACCGGCGACATCCTCCACCTCGACGCAGGATTCAACCTCATGGGCCTGGGTATGATGGGATGACCGCGACCCGCTAGAATAGCGAAGCAGACCTCACCCGCGCAGGAGTCCCAAGCCCATGCCCCAGCAGACCTCCGACCAACGCCGCCCCGCGCCTCAGCCTGATGGAGTACCAGCCGGCGGCGGAACCTCGCATGCCTCCTCGGGACTCCGCCGCTGGCTCACCGTTCCGCGCATCGTCGGTCTCTGCGTCGCCGTCGCCACGGTCGCCATCCTCCTGCGCGGGCTGCTCACCCCCGCGGCGCAACCCACCGTCAACGTTGATCGCAGCGGCACAGTCGTGCCGCTGCCGGCGTCGCCACTCGTCGGGCATCTCGCGCCGGACGTCTACCCGCTTGATCTCGCCGGCAAGCGCGTCGCCCTCTCCGACCTGCGCGGCAAAGTCGTCGTCCTCAACTTCTGGTACGTCGCCTGTGAACCATGCCAGTTGGAGATGCCCGCCCTCGAACGGGCCTACCAATCCGACGCCGCCAAGGGCCTCGTCGTCATCGGACTCAACACCGCCGACGACGCGCCGACCATCACCCAATTTGCCCGCGGCCTGGGCGTCACCTATCCGCTCTGGCGCGACGTGGGCGACCACGCCGTCATCACCTACTCCGTCACCGCCACCCCCACCTCATACATCATCGACCGCCAGGGCGTCATACGTGCCCGTTACCTCGGCCCCTTCGACCAAAAGACCTTAGACTCCTACCTCCAACCCCTTCTCGCCTAGCCCGGCCTCGGTGTGTGCCTGGCTTCACCGCCATACACCCTGCACCTGATGCCCCGTGCAAACGCTTGTGATATACTGCGGGGCGCTATTCGCCCTGCGGCGCAGCGGGGCTCGGCTGCCTGGCAACTGGCGACAGCATGTCGCGCGTCGCAGCGCTCCCCGGCGGAGGCAGGCATCATTCCCCCAGGAGGACGCGAGTCGCGCTATGATGAACAAAGACCAG
>CAYYCB010000202.1:0-5874 GCA_964469715.1 uncultured Ktedonobacterales bacterium
TCGGTGGAGATGTGATCGAAGAGTTGGGCCGCGCGCTCCAGATTCTCCGGGGTGTAGCGCGAGTCTTCCTTGTTGGTGCGCAGCGACGCCATCTCTTCGGTCAACAACTGATGGAACAGCTCGACCGTCACCTTGCGCCCGTCGGAGAGAACGCCCTTGGGGTGGTGGATCCACTGCCAGACCTGGGCACGCGAGATCTCGGCAGTCGCGGCGTCCTCCATGAGGTTGTAGAGCGGAACCGCGCCCAGCCCGCTGAGCCACGCGGCGATGTATTGCACGCCGACGCGCATGTTGGTGCGCAGGCCCTCCTCGGTGATGGTCCCCTCCGGCACAGCAAGCAGATCCGCCGCCGTCGCATGTACGTCGTCGCGCTTCTTGGCGATCTGGTTCGGCCCTGGCATGATGCGGTCGAAGACCTCTGTGGCGAGCCCGACCATGCCCGGATGCGCCACCCACGTGCCGTCGTGGCCGTCGGTGGCCTCGCGCTCCTTGTCGGCGCGCACCTGAGCGAAGGCCTTCTCGTTGAGCGCCTCGTCGCCCTTGACCGGAATGAACGCCGCCATGCCGCCCATCGCGTGCGCGCCGCGCTTGTGGCAGGTCTGGATGCAGAGCTGCGTGTAGGCGCGCATAAAGGGGACGGTCATCGTAACCTGCGCGCGGTCGGGCAGCACGAAGGCGGGATCATTGCGCCGCTTCTTGATGGCGCTGAAGATGTAGTCCCAGCGGCCGCAGTTGAGGCCGGCTGAGTGCTCTCGCAGCTCGTAGAGGATCTCGTCCATCTCGAAGGCAGCGAGCAGCGTCTCGATGAGCACCGTCGCCTTGATCGTGCCGCGGGGCACGCCAAGCTCGTCCTGCGCGAAGGTGAAGGTGTCGTTCCAGAGGCGCGCTTCGAGGTGGCTCTCCATCTTGGGCAGATAGAAATAGGGGCCTTTGCCGCGGGCGAGCAACTCCTTGGCGTTGTGGAAGAAGTAGAGGCCAAAGTCGAAGAGGCTGGCCGACATGGGCTTGCCGTCCACCAGGATATGCTTCTCGATCAGGTGCCAGCCGCGCGGACGCACGAAGAGCACGGCCGTCTTGTCGTTGAGCTTGTAGGCCTTACCTTCGCGACTCGTGAAATCAATCTCGCGACGGACGGCGTCGCGCAGGTTGGCCTGCCCCTCGACGCAGTTCTCCCAGGTAGGCGCGTTGGCGTCCTCGAAGTCCGCCATGAAGACGCGTGCGCCGGAGTTGAGCGCATTGATGATCATCTTGCGGTCCACAGGACCCGTGATCTCGACGCGCCGGTCCTGTAGCTCGTCGGGGATGGGCGCGATAGTCCAGTCCCCATCGCGTATGCCGGCGGTCTCTGGCAGGAAGTCGGGCATCTGGCCGGCGTCCAGCAACTTCTGCCGTTCCTGCCGCCGCGCGAGCAGCTCCTCGCGGCGCGCACCGAACGTGCGCTCCAATTTAGCGAGGAACGTCACCGCCTCCGGGGTCAGGATACGGTCGTAGTCGGGCGGGACCGCGCCGATGATCTGCACGCCATCGGCGTAAACCTTGGCCGTCGGGGTTGTCATCGCTTATCGCCTCCTCGCTGCGAGCACATACGCCGCTTGACACGGTAGCACGCTCGCCGTACATTTTGCAATGCGCACTAGTATTTCGCATCGTGAAAGACGAGAGTTCGGTGGCGCGAAGCAAAGTCGCAGGCGAAGATGCTGTCCTGACACACGCCACACAGCCGGCGGACGCGCCGGCTCGTGAGAGCCGCGTGCAGTCGCTCGACCGTGCGCTGGACGTGCTTGAGGCGCTGGCCGTGGGCGGCGAGCATGGTCTCTCCGATCTGAGTGGGCGCGTCGGACTGCATCCGAGCACAGTCCACCGGCTGCTCTCGGTGCTCGTGGTGAGAGGCTATGCCCGGCCGTGCGGTGGCGGCCGCTACGCTTTGGGCGCGCAGGCCTTGCGACTCGCGGCGGGTGCGGCGGCGAGCCAGTCGGACCTCGGCGCGCAGGCGCGTCCTCTGCTGCGGGCGCTGGCGGAGCGCAGCGGCGAGACGACGAATCTGCTGCTCCCACTGGATGACGCCGTGGTCTACGTGGATCAGGTCGCGAGCCGCCACATGGTCCGCATGTTCACGCAGCTCGGCGCGCACGCACCCCTCTACTGCACGGCTGGCGGCAAGGCCATCCTGGCTGCGCGCTCTGCCGCCGATTTGGAGGCCTACCTCGCGCGGACACGACTGACGCCGCGCACGGCCCATACGCTGACCACGCCGGCCGTGCTCGCCGCCGACCTCGATGCGGTGCGGGAGCGGGGCTACTCCGTAGACGAGGGTGAGATGGAAGACGGCGTGCGCTGCGTGGCGGCCCCGGTGCTCGACGCGAGTGGACATGCCGTGGCCGCGCTCAGCATTTCAGGCCCTGCCTCGCGCTTCAGCGCCGCGCGCATCGAAGAGATCCTGCCGGCGCTGCTAGCCGCCACAGCCGAGCTTTCGGCGCGCCTTGGCCATGTGGCGATGCGTCCCGCTACGGAGTAAACTAGCTGGCAATCGCCTCGACGGTGTGTGCGCGCCGCTCGTGCAAGTGGTCAAATAAGCCGTACAAGGAGGGCGCCAATGCTGAAGTCCTCAATCGTCGCGGAGCTGCGGGCCATCGTCGGAGTCGAGGGCGTCCTCTCTGACGAGGCGCAGGTGCGCACCTACGAGTCCGACGGCCTAGCGAGTTACCGCCAGATGCCTGAGGTCGTCGTGTTGCCGCGTACCACCGAGCAAGTGAGTGGCGTTGTCCGCCTCTGTCACCGCGAGGGCATCCCGTTCGTGCCGCGCGGCTCGGGGACGGGCCTCTCCGGCGGGGCGCTGCCTGTGGCGGGCGGCATCGTGATTGCGCTCACCCGCATGCGCGACATCCTCTCGGTAGACCTGCCGAACCAGCGCATGGTGGTGCAGCCGGGCGTGATCAATCTCTGGGTGACGCAGCGCATCGCGCCGCACGGCTACTACTATGCGCCGGACCCCTCCAGCCAGCAGGTTTGCTCTATCGGGGGGAATGTGGCCGAGAACTCCGGAGGGGCACACTGCCTGAAGTACGGCTTCACCGTCAATCATGTCCTCGGCCTACGGATGGTGCTGCCGGACGGCGAGGTGGTGGACGTCGGCGGGCCCGCGCTCGATATGCCGGGCTACGACCTGACGGGTGTGGTCGTCGGCTCGGAGGGCACGCTCGGCGTCGTCACTGAGGTTACGGTGCGTATCGTGCGCAAGCCCGAGCTTGTGCAGACGCTGCTGGCTGCCTTCGACTCGACAGACGCCGCGGGCGAGGCGGTCTCGGGCGTGATCGGCGCGGGCATCGTGCCTGCGGCCATCGAAATGATGGATACGCTCGCCATCGAGGCGGCTGAGGCGGCGGTGCATGCCAACTATCCCGAGGCGCGCGCCATCCTGATCGTCGAGCTGGATGGTCCCCGCTCGGAGGTGACGGAGCTGCTGGCGCATGTGGAGGCGATCTGTCGCGAGCATGGGGCGCACGCGATGCGCCTCGCCAGCACTGACGAGGAGCGCGCGCTGATGTGGAAGGGGCGCAAGGCAGCCTTCGCGGCGGTCGGGCGCATCAGCCCCAACTACATCGTGCAGGACGGCGTCATCCCGCGGACGAAGCTGCCGCAGATCTTGCGTGAGATTGACGAGATGAGCCTGGCGCGCGGCCTGCGCGTGGCCAACGTCTTCCATGCCGGCGACGGCAACCTTCATCCACTGGTGCTCTATGACGAGCGCGTGGAGGGCGCGCAACACGCCGCCGAGGAGCTAGCGGGCGACATCTTGAAGGCATGCGTGGCGCACGGCGGGAGCATCACCGGGGAGCACGGCGTCGGCGCGGAGAAGCGCGATTTCATGCCAGTCATGTTCACCGAGACGGACCTGGCGGCGCACCAACTCCTGCGCTGCGCCTTCAATCCAGACAATCTCTGCAACCCGACGAAGGTCTATCCGACGCCGCGCCTCTGTGGCGAGACGCCGGGCAAATACGCGCCGCATCCGGTCGAGATCGCCGGCCTGGGTGAGCGGTTCTAGAGCGGGAAGAGGGCGAAGGTGAGCACAACCATACAGACGCTGTGCGACGCGCTGACGCCGCTTCTCACCGCTCCGGCGCGCGTCGCGGCGGCAGGCGATACCGTCGCTGGTGTGCGACCGGGCGTCGTGGTCGAGCCGGTGAACGAAGAAGAGGTCGCCGCGGTCCTCGCCTTCGCCGACCGCGAGGGGCTGAAGGTGCTGACAAGCGGCGGCGGCACGCAGCTTGGATATGGCCGGCCGCCAACCGGAGGTGACCTCCTCCTGAGCACCACACGCCTGGGCGCGGTGCTAGAGCACGAGCCGCAAGACCAGACCATCGCCGTCCAGTCCGGAGTCCCACTTGCCGAGCTCCAGCAGCGCCTGGGCCGGAGCCGGCAATGGCTGGCGCTTGACCCCGCGCTGCCAGAGGGCGCCACCATCGGCGGCATCGTCGCCACCAACACCTCAGGCGCGCGCCGTCTGCGCTTTGGCGGCGTCCGCGACCAGATCCTCGGCGTTCGCGTCGTGCTGGCCGATGGGACGATTGCTAAGGGCGGCGGCAAGGTCGTGAAGAATGTGGCGGGCTACGACCTGCCCAAGCTATTCTGTGGCGCGCTCGGCACGCTCGGCGTGGTCGTCGCCGCGAACTTCCGCTTGTATCCCTTGCCGGCGCTCAGTCGCACGATCTTGTTGCGCGCTCCATCTCCCGCGGCGCTCTGCGCGCTCGTCCTCGCGGTGAACGCATCCACCCTTGTCCCGACTGCGCTCGATGTGATTGGGCCGAGCGCGGACGAAGACGGCTGTGTGCTCGCCGTGCGCTTTGAGTCGAGCGTGCGCGCCGCGGTGGAGGACCAGACGGCGGCGCTTCTCACGTTGGCCGGCGAGCTGGCGGCATCGCGCCGCTTGCTTGAAGGTGACGAGGAGTCCACATTCTGGCGCGGCCTGGATGAGGCGCTGTGGCCAAGAGCGGCGGACGGGCACTATGCCATGCTCAAGGCGAGCCTCTTGCCGACGGAAGTGGCCGGATGGCTGGCGCAGCTCGACGCTTGCGCGGCGGCGCGTGGACTGGCCACACGCTGGCGGGCGCATGCGGGCCACGGCACGGTCTTCGCCCGGCTGGTCGGTGCGCCAGATGCGTTGGCTGCCGCCGTGGACGATCTGCGCCTGGCGGCGGCGAGCGGTCGGGGAAGCGTCGTCGTGCAGGATGCGCCGCCGGAGACGCTGCGCATCGTGGACGTCTGGGGAACGGTGCCCGCGCTGGACGTGATGCGGCGGCTCAAAGACCGTTTCGATCCGCATGGGACGCTGAATCCGGGTCGCTTCGTGGGAGGAATCTAGGGTATGGACGACCTGAAGCCTGGCGATAGCGTCAGCGGGCGCGAGCGTGACGTACCCCAGAAATACGGCGAGCCTGCCCACATGCAGGCGGCGGCGCAGGTCGCGGGCGAAGATCGCCCGTCGGCTGGTGCGCTCGCGGTCGCCGTCGCGGATGCCGGCGCCGCCGAACACGGCAGCGGACGCGCGGCACATGCCTTCGCGTTCCCGGCGTTCGATGCGCACCATCCGCCCGATCCGGAGCTGATCGCAGATTGCGTTCACTGCGGCTTCTGCCTGCCGACGTGCCCGACGTACCTCCTCTGGGGCGAGGAAATGGACTCCCCACGCGGGCGCATCCAGCTCATGAAGATGGCCTCGCGCGGCGAGATCGGCCTGACGGAGAACGTCACGCGCCACTTCGACCAGTGCCTCGGCTGCATGGCCTGCGTCACGGCCTGCCCCTCGGGCGTCCAGTATGACAAGCTGATCGAGGCGACGCGTGCCCAGGTGGCGCGCCGCGCACAGCGGACGCT
>CAYYCB010000203.1:0-2541 GCA_964469715.1 uncultured Ktedonobacterales bacterium
TTTGACGCAACCATGCCCGCGCCATATACTGGAGACCTCGCCATGGTCAGCCTTACGCTTGCGATAGAGGTCCCCATGTTTCGCCGTTTGCCGCTTCGATGGGCTGCCAGACACGACCACGCGCAGGAGAGCAGCGCCGGCGCGGGCGTCCCGCCGGCCGCCGCGGCTAGCACGGATGCGGCGCCCGTGAATGAGGCAGAGCTGATCGAGCGGCTGCGCGCGGGCGACGAGGCGGCCTTCGAGGCACTCGTCGAGATGTACTATCCAGCGATGCTGCGTGTCGCCCAGATGTACGTCTCGGGCAGGACGGCAGCCGAGGACGTCATCCAGGAGACCTGGCTCGGCGTGCTCCAGGGAATAGACCGCTTCGAGGGGCGTTCCTCGCTGAAGACCTGGATCTTCCGCATCCTGACGAACACGGCCAAGACGCGGGCCGTGCGCGACGGCCGCAGCGTGCCGTTCTCAGCGCTCGCCGCAGATGAGGTGGACGACGCGGAACCCGCCGTTGACCCTGACCGCTTTCTTGGGGCGGCTGGGGTCCATCCAGGTAGCTGGCTGGCCTCGGCCGCGCCGCGGAGCTGGGCTGGCGAACCGGAGGATCGCCTCTTGTCGGACGAGACGCGAGACGTGATTCGGCGGGCCATCGAAGGGTTGCCGCCAGTTCAGCGCGCCGTCATCACCTTGCGAGATCTACAGGGATGGGGGCCGGAGGAGATCCGCGATCATCTGGGCGTGACTGATGGGAACCAACGTGTGCTGCTGCATCGCGCTCGCGGCAAAGTGCGCCAGGCGCTTGAGCGTTATCTGCGAGGGGAGTGAGCGGCCGTGGCACCCACTGAAGGCATGACCTGCCAGGAACTGGTCGAACTGGTGACGATGTATATCGAGATGACGCTCTCCTCTGAAGAAAGACGCCGCTTCGAGACACACCTGATTGGTTGTCAGGGCTGCATGAACTACCTCAACCAGATGCGCGACACCATCCACGCCGTCGGCACGCTCCGCGAGGACGGCATCCCGCCCGAGACACGAGATCGACTGCTCGATGCTTTTCGTGACTGGAAGCGGCGCGCGTAGTCGGGTACACTGCATCCCACTATGCAGACACCACTCGACTTCCTCGTGATCGGCCATGCCGCGCGGGACGCCCAACCCGACGGCACGTTTCGCCTGGGCGGCACCGTGACGTACGCGGCGCTCCTCGCCGCGCGGCTCGACATGCGTGTCGGCATCGTCACCAGCGGCACGCCGCGCGAGGCAGCCGACCTGATGGCCGCGATCCCCGGCGCGGAGGTGGCATGCAAGCCCGCGGCGACGCCCACCGTCTTCGAGAACAGCTACGAAGGCGACAGGCGCACGCAGTATTTGCGCGCCCGCGCCGAGCCGCTGACCGCCGCTGACGTGCCCATCGCGTGGCGCGCGACTCCCATCGCGCTGCTCGGCCCCATCGCGGACGAAGTTGAGGCATCGGTTTCCGCCAGCCTCGTCGCCTCAAGCGGCATCCTAGGTGCGACTCCGCAAGGTTGGCTGCGCCGGTGGGATGTCGATGGGCGCGTCCGCCCCGCGACATGGTCGAATGCCGGAGACATCCTGCCACACCTGGGCGCGCTGGTATGCAGCGTGGAGGACGTGGCGATCGCGGCGGGGGACGACCCGGCGCGCGAGGTGGTGGCGGCTTGGGCGGCACGCGTACCCCGCGTTGTGGTGACGGATGGGCCGCGCGGTGCGCGACTCTGGGAGGGCGGCGAGGAAGTGGCGCGCGTACCCGCGTTCGTCTCGGAGGAGGTAGATCCGACCGGCGCGGGCGATACGTTTGCCGCCGCGTTTCTCATCGCGCTCCAGCAGGGACGCAGCCCTCTCAACGCGGTGCGCTACGCCCACGCCGCGGCGTCCTTCGTCGTCGCGGCGCCTGGCACGTCGGGCATACCCAGCGAGGCGCAGATCGCCGCACGGCTGGAGATGAGACAGTGACGCAGAGTGCGCCGAGATCTTGGAGAACAGCGATGGGTGATGGGGCCGGCAGATCCTGGTTTATAGGGGACCTGAGACTGCGTTCGCGCTAGTTCGACCGTACGGGCGCCATCGCGCTTGCATCATTGTGCCGGCTGCGGGTGGACGCCCTCGGCGACGAGGATCTGCTCGGCGACGTCGGTGAGCGTCTCGCCGACGACATCTGGCCGCTCGACCAGCGGATCGAAGGGCATGCCGGGGCGGGCGACGAAGGCGGCAGCGCAGCCGGCATGTAGGGCGCCGGCAACATCCCACGGATGCGCGGCGATGAGGCGCACCTGCCCGATGGGAACGTCCAATTTCTCGGCGGCCATATGATAGGGTTCGGGCGCGGGCTTGAGCCGCCGCACGCTGTCGGCGGAGAGCACCTGCTCGAAGAGGTCGCGTATGCCGGCATGAGTGAGCTGCGCCTCAGCCACTTCATGTGTGGAGTTGGTGAGCGCGGCCAGGCGTAGACCCGCGTCGCGCAGCCGTTCCAGCGCGCCACGGACGTCTGGGTGTGCCGGGAGACGGCGGATGTGCCCGAGGATG
>CAYYCB010000203.1:2641-5850 GCA_964469715.1 uncultured Ktedonobacterales bacterium
GCGGCGATGAAATACGCGCCGAGCGTGCCCTGCCACTCCGGCCACGGATTGCTCCGTGCCAGCGCCTCGTCGCCCAATCCCTGGATCAACTCGATCAGCTTCGCTCGCGCCTCAGCGAACTGGACGAGCTGCTCCTGCGGGGTGAGCGCCTCGAGCGACGCCACCACCCGCGCATTGTAGCCGTCCTCGTCAGCGTTTATCTCCTGAAGCTCCGCCGGTTTCACCCGCGTGCGCGCGCGCTCCGGTGTAATCCGGACGACGACCTCCTCCCAGGCGACCAGATGTGCCACCGCATTCTTGATGGACCAGTCGCCGACGATTCCCTTGCGGTCGAGCTGGTCATCCGAGAGGCCAACGATGGATTCCAGAAGCGCCTGGCGGCGAGCGGTTAGCTCCTCGATGACGGCGTCGGCGGTGGTCAGCGGTTGGGTCATGTCCATGTCATGCTCCTCGCTCTCTGCTATAGGTAGGTCCAGGGGATGTGGCTCTGGCGTGGGCTGACGTGACCAGTGATCGCGTTCCAATTCGAAAGGGAGCGTGTCTTCCAGCGCTGGCGGCATGCCGAAGGCAGCGCGTTCGACGCGCATACGCTGCCACCCGCCGGCCACAGCGCCGAGGGCGACATTTGGTATTCCGAGGACAAACAAGAGGCAGCCGAACAGGCCTTGCTGCCCGTTCGCGAGCGGCGCGAACGCCGCCGGTAGAAGAAACGTGAGCACGAGGCCGAAGAGGCCAAGCACGCCCAGACCGACGAAGAACCAGCGCACATCGCCATTCATGCGACGTAGCCGCATGCCTCCAAGCCCGAAACCCAGGGAGGCTCCAACCGTGAGGATGAGCGTCGCCGGTGCGGCGAGCACCGTGATATCGGACACCGCCGCGCCTGCCGTACAGATCACCAGCAGGACCAGTGCGGCGCCCATCTCCACCAGCGGCCGTCTGACGGGGCGGCGCGCAAGCACGGCTCGCATATCGCTGTCCGCCAGGAGTCCCACGACCGCCGTGAGCAGCGGAACGGTACAGAGGGCGAGTGTCCAGCCATACGCCTGCGGAAAATGGGCAGGTAGGGTGTGCCCAAGCAGGCCCCAGATGATGCCGGTGGCTGCGCCGAGGGCGACCGCGACGAGCATCCGTACAAGTGCGTTGCCAAGCGCGGGGAGCGTGCGCCAGGGGATGTCCGTGGCCACAGTCGCGGCCGCATGTTGCAGTCCTGGGTCGGCAACGGACGTAACATCCGTTGGGCCGGTGCTTAGCTCCGTCAGAGTGGCTCCGGCCGTTGCCGCCTCATCATTTGACGCGGCCTCTACGTCATCAACCAACTGCCCTCGCTCCGATCCTTGCTGCATGCTCCTTGCACCTCCATCGCCCATTCCTGCGACAACGCGTGCAGTATACCGGCAGCGCGCCTCGGAACTTTGGGCCATAGGGCGTTTGGCCGGCGAATGGCTAGAGAATCTTGCCGGGATTGAGCAGGTTATCGGGGTCGAAGAGCGATTTCAAGCGGCGCATCCACTCCAGCGCGGGGCCATGTTCGGCGTCCATGTATGGACGCTTGGCAAGGCCGATGCCGTGCTCGCCGGAGGCAGTACCTTCGAGCGAGAGCGCCCGCTCGACTAGCTTGCCGGAGAACGCCTGTGCGCGGGCACTGTTTTCGGGCTTTGTGGCGACGAGCGTATGGAAGTTGCCGTCGCCGACGTGACCCACGATGCTGCCCTCAAGGACCATATCGGCGAGCAGCTTCTGTGCGTATGCGATCATCTCCGGCATGGCCGACAGCGGCACCGCCGTGTCGGTGATAGTGTAGGTGTGGCCGGGGAAGCTGTTGACGAGCGCCCAATAGATATGGTGCCGGGCCTCCCACTGAGCGTTGCGCTCCTCTGGCGTGCGCGCCACCGCTACGTCTGTCGCGCCGGCCTCGCGCATCAACTCCTCCGCCAAGTGCACCTCCGCCTCGATGGATTCTTCGGTTGAGGAGTGGAACTCGATGAACAGCGCCGGCTTCTCGTCGTAGCCGCGGCCCATGTAGCGGTTGATGCTGCGGATGCCAAGCTCGTCCACCAGCTCGATGCGCGCGACGGGTAGCGCGCTTGCCATGACGGCGTATGCTGCCTCTGCCGCCGCAACGACTGAAGGGAAGAAGACGCGCAGTGTGTGGACGTGCTCCGGCTGGGGGTGCAGCCGCACCGTCACCTGCGTGATGATGCCGAGTGTGCCCGCCGCGCCGATGAACAGATCCTTTAGGTCGTAGCCGCTGCTCGTCTTCCGCACGGGCCGTCCTAGCCGCAGTGTCTCGCCATTTGCCAGCATGACCTCTAGCGCCAGCGTGTTCTGGCGCATCCCGCCGTAGCGCACGGTCGTCGTGCCGCTGGCGTTGGTCGCCGCCATGCCGCCGAGCGAGGCGTTGGCGCCGGGGTCCACCGGGAAGAAGAGGCCGGTGTGCTTCAGCGCCTCGTTGAGTGCCGTGCGCGTGATCCCCGGCTCGACCACTGCCAGAAAGTTCTCCGGCTGGATGCTCAGCACGCGATTCATGCGCGAGAGGTCGAGGCTGAGGACGGGGCCGTGCTCCGGGACGGGGACGAGCGAGCCTTCGAGACTCGTGCCGGCGCCGAAGGGGATGAGCGGCACATGATGCAAGCGGCACCACGCCAGCGCGGCCTGTACGTCATCTTTCCGCTCTGCGAAGACCACCGCGAGCGGCGGCCGCACGTCGGGGAAGTTCTCGTCGCGTCCGTGCGCCTCCAACACTGACTGGCTCTCACTCACCTTGTCCACGCCAAGCAGCGCCCGCAGCGTTTCGATCGCGGATGTCGTCGTCATGCGCGCCCTCCCTTCGCGTATATCTGCCAAACGCGCGGATGTCGCGCCGCGAGATTTGTGCCGGAAGTTTATAGGGTGGTCGGCCATTTCGATCATGCCCTATGTGCTGCCAGCGTGGCGCCGCCCCAACTGCAGTGGCCGCGGCACGAGCTTCGCGACGCGCTGGCCCTGCATCTGACGTGGACCACATCACGGTTGCACGCGGCACTGATCGACTCAGCCAACCGCTGTAGTGCCTCGGCGATCTCCACTTCGAGTACGGCCCATCCTCCCGAAAGGCGAAGGGAAGCGAAGACCGCGCTCCGCCCCCAGCACGCCTTTCGCTCACTTGTCTTTCAGATACTCGAGCATGTCGGCGTGGTCGCGCATCGCGCGCTCGACGATTGCATCCA
>CAYYCB010000204.1:0-5838 GCA_964469715.1 uncultured Ktedonobacterales bacterium
GCCACGGAGATCTCTTCGCCGTGATGGCGCACTGTGAGTGGGTCGCCCGCGAGGAGGCTGTACGTCGCATGTGTCGGCGTCACCTCGACCAATAGCCGGCGACCGCGGAAGAGGATGCGGAAGGCGAGCCGGTCGATTCCCGCGGGGAGCTGCGGCGCGAAGAGGAGCGAGCTGCCTTGCATGCGCATGCCGCCGAATCCAGCGACCAGCGCCGTCCACGCGCCTGCGAGCGAGGCCATGTGGACGCCGTCCCGCACGTTATGCTCCAGGTCGTTGAGGTCCATGAGCGCGGCTTCGCCGAGGTAATCGTACGCAAGCTGAAGCTGGCCCACCTCGGCGGCGATGACGGCCTGCGTGGACGACGATAACGAGGAATCGCGCACGGTCAACGCCTCGTAGTACGCGAAGTTGCGCGCCTTCTGCTCGGCGCTGAACGCATCGCTGCGTAAATGCATCGCCAGGACGAGATCGGCCTGTTTGATGACCTGCTTGCGATAAAGATCGAAGTAGGGGAAGTGCAGCAGCAGCGGGTACTGGTCGGGAGTGGTGGCGGCGAAGTCCCACACCTCATGCTCGGTAAAGGTCTCGGCCTGCGGGATCACGCCGAGGCGGTGGTCATACGGCAGGTACATCCTCGCGGCAGCCTCATGCCACTGAGCAATCTCCGTGCTGTCCACTCCTAGTGTGCGCGCCTTCTCGGGGTAGCGCTGCGCCGTCTCCGCTGCGCATCGGAGGTTCTGCTGCGCCATGAGGTTGGTGTAGACGTTGTTGTCGGCGATGGCGCTATATTCGTCCGGCCCCGTAACGCCGTCTATGCGGAAGTGGCCGGCGGCGTTCATGAAGCCAAGGGACATGAAGAGCCGAGCCGTCTCGACGAGCAGCTCCAGCGCGACCTGTTCTTCGAACGCCGTATCGCCGGTCGCCTCGACGTATTGCGACACGGCGTAGGCGATGTCGGCGTTGATATGGAATGCGGCCGTGCCCGCTGGCCAGTAGCCGGAACATTCGGCCCCATTGATGGTGCGCCAAGGGAAAGCCGCGCCGCGCAGCCCGAGCTGGCGCGCACGATCTCTTGCGCGGTCGAGAATGGACTGGCGCCAGCGCAGCGCATCGGCGGCGGCGCCCGGCACGGTCATCACCAGCACCGGCAGGACGAATGTTTCGGTATCCCAGAAGGCATGGCCGTCGTAGCCGGGACCGGTCAGCCCCTTGGCGGGGATGGGACGGCGCTCGGCGCGCGCCCCGGCCTGCAAGACATGGAAGAGCGCGAAGCGTACTGCCTGCTGGATTTCGGGGTCACCCTCCACTTCGACGTCCGCACGCGCCCAGAAATCATCGAGATAGGCGCGCTGCTCCGCGAGCAGGCCCTCCCAGCCGGTGGAGCGTGCCGCGGAGAGCGCGGCCACGATCTGGTCGCGGATCGCGGGCTGTGACCGTGTGCCCGACCACCCATAGCCGATGAACTTCACGATGCGCAACTTCTGCCCCGGCTCCAGGCGGCTCGTGATGGAGACGCGGGAGCTATCGGGATAGCTCGATGATTCGACAACTGTTCCGGGTGGTCCCTCGATGTTGTGATTCATTGCCACGCCAATGCGTATGCCGCTGACTTTGGTGCGATGGACCAGGAGGCCGGAGGCTCCCCTGGCCTCGTGCTCCTCGCTCTCAAGCGGGGCGGCGAGCGCGGCTCCGGCCCGTGGGTCGGCGCCCTGGTCCGGCAGCGTCTCGTTGGCGACCAGTTCTGACTGCACCACGACACGCGCAGGTGAGTCAACCGCCTCGACCTCGTAGCTGATCGCCGCGATTGCGCGCTGGGTGAGCGACACCATCCGTACGGACGAAACTTTGATTGCTTGCCCCGCGGGCGTTGTCCAGTGAACGTTGCGCCGGAGCAGGCCGGCGCGCAGATCGAGCTCGCGTTCGTGAGTCTGAACCTCGCCGTAGCGAAGATCGAATGGTTCGTCGTTGACGAGCAGCCGGATCAGTTTGCCGTTGGTGACATTGATGACGGTCTGCCCGGATTCCGGGTAGCCGTAGCCACCCTCGGCGTAGGGCAGGGGGCGCAGCTCGTAGACGGAGTTCAGGTAACTGCCGGGCAGGGCGTACGGCTCGCCCTCGTCGAGATTGCCGCGCAGCCCGATATGCCCATTGGAGAGGGCGAAGATGGATTCAGACTGCGACAGGTGGTCGAGATTCAGGCGCGTCTCGCGCACGGTCCACCCGTTGCCAGTGTACGCTGGCTGCTCGATCATGGCTCTACTCCATTCGCGCCGTTGCCTAGGAGCGCGGCTACGTCGATCTCATCCAGACGTGACGTCACGAGGTCGGCGTGTTGGGCGCGCAGTGTATCGGCGTCGTTATGCCGCGCAACCCCGATGGCGAACATTCCCCCTGCTTTAGCCGCCTCGACTCCCGCTGGGGCGTCTTCGACCACGAAGCAAGAACTCGGAGCGAAGCCAAGCGATTGGGCGGCGGCTAAGAAAAGTGCGGGGTCGGGTTTGCCTCGTGGGACATCGCGCCCGTTCACGTTCGCGTCGAAGAGATCGAGCAGCGTCGTGTCGCCGGTGATGAAAGGATAGCGCAGCCCATGCGCGGCGGTGAACGCGCTGGCGGAGACGGCGCGTAGGAACCCATCGGCGTTCTTCGAAGACGAGGCGGAGCAGACGCGCACACCCGCCGCCTTCACCGCTAGCAGGAATCGCAGCGCGTCATCGTACATATGCACGTCACCTGCCGCCGCCAGCTTTTCGAGGATCTCCTGCTTGGTCGCGGCGTACTCGCGAGTGCGCGTCCCGTCAGGATCTGGAATGTGGAAATACGCGAGCGCCGCCGCGGCCCCCGCCTCGCGCGGCTTGCCCGCGACCTGACTCTGATAGACGGCACTAGTGAAGGCGCCCGGCGTATAGGTCGTCTGGGGCGCGAGCGCTCGCCACGGCCCAGCCATAAGCTCGTCGAGCGCTCTCCGCCACGCTTTCTCATGCGGCGTGTCGAGGAGTACGCCGTCGATGTCGAATATCCCGGCTTGTAGGTGCATGCGTCCTGTCCCCTGCGCCGGCGCCTACCCGCGCCGAACGCTCATAGTATCTCAATACCTGTCACCGTCGTGTCGGAGCGGCCCTGCCCGCATCAGGCTGGCCCCGCGTTTCTTCAACGCCGGGCGCAAGGACCGTGCCCGGCGTTTGCGCCCGCAGCCACCTTGACGTGTGGCTCTAGTAGCGACCTTATACCACTCTCGCAGTCGGGGCACCAGGCGTGCTACACTATCGCCACCCAAATGCGGCGGGACGCTGAAACAAAGCGGAACGAATTGTGAAAAGCGGCAAAAATGGCAATGACGCTCGCTTGGTGTTCGCTTCGTCTCCGCTGCCCCGGCATGGCTGAGAGGTGAGGGGCGCAACCCCAATGGAGGGGTGACAATGGGCGCGGACTACTCGTACGAGATCAGCTACGGCAAGCTGTGCGTCCCCTTGTATCGGGTCTACGCGCGCCCGCTCACCGACGTGCCGCCCATTCCGGAGTCGCCGTTCACGGAGCGCGGGAACACGCTGCTTGCGCTGGAAGTGGATGTCGAGGTGTTGGGCGACGCCTTTCTGCCGGCCTACACGCAAGGTGACAATTCGCGTGTCGTGGCGACAGACAGCATGAAGAACGTTGTCCTACGGCAGTCACTGGCCTATGACGGCGCGACGATGGAGGGGTTGCTCGCGCACCTGGGGCGCCATTTCCTCGCGACCTACGATGATATGCAGGCGCTGCGTCTGACTGCGCGCGAGCTGCCCTTTGTCGCGGCGCGCGTGCCGGCGGGCATCTCGGGCGGGTTCGCCGAGAGCGACGTGCTGTTCAGTCGCGAGCACGGCGCCAGTGCCACAGCCACGCTGAACATGGAGCGCGGCGCCGGTGAGGGTGGAACCGTCGTCACGGAACACCGCTGCGGTGTCGTGGGACTGGAGCTGCTCAAGGTAACGGGCAGCGCCTTCACGCATTTCGTCCGCGACGCCAACACGACGCTTCCGGAGCGCGGCGACCGCCCGCTCTTCGTGCATATGGACGTCTCGTGGTGCTACGCCGACACCGCGGACCTGCTGGCGCCTGATGCCGCGCGCTACGTTCCCGCAGAGCAGGTCCGCGACCTCGTGCAAGTGGTCTTCCACGAGTTTGTCAGTGAATCCATCCAGCATCTCGTCCATGAGATGGGCACGCGCCTTCTCGCGCGCTTTCCCCAGCTCGCGGAAGTCTCCTTCGTGGCGCAGAATCGCACTCCCGACCCGGCCGCCGTCTCGGAAATGGAGCCGAAGGTCAAGGTCTACACGGCGCCCTTCGCGGCATACGGACTGATACGGCTGACGATGAAGCGCATCTAGAAACGGACCGCGCTATGGGCGGCTACCTCACTACGCACGTCCTCGATCTGGCGCAGGGCCAGCCCGCGGCGAATCTGCGGATCGAGCTGTGGCGGCTGGACCTCTCAGGCGCCGGCCACACGCGGCTCGTGACCGTCCGCACGAACGCCGACGGCCGCACCGACTCGCCGCTGCTGGCCGGGGACGACTTCAGCGCGGGCGTCTACGAGCTAGTCTTCGACGTGGGCGAGTACTTCGAGACGCAGGAGACCGAGACGTCGATGCCGCCGTTCCTCGATCACGTGCCGGTGCGCTTCGGCGTGGCCGATCCCACGGCGCATTATCACGTTCCGCTTCTGGTCTCGCCCTGGGCCTACAGCACGTATCGCGGGAGTTAGCCGAATGAGCACGTATGACGAAACGGCCCGCGTTGTGATGGAACGTTGCGATCAGCTCGGAGCTATCAGCGAGGAGCCCGACCGGCTGACACGCCGTTACGGCACGGAGCCGATGCGCCGGGTCAATGCGTTGGTCGGCGGCTGGATGCGCGACGCGGGCATGAGCGTGCGTCAGGATGCGGTCGGCAACCTCGTCGGGCGTTACGAGTCCGCGGGCGAGGGCGCGAAGACCCTGCTGCTTGGCTCGCATCTCGACACTGTGCGCGACGCGGGCAGGTACGACGGACCGTTGGGCGTGATGGTGGCGGTCGCCGCCGTGGAGCGGCTTCATGCGCGGGGCGAGCGCCTGCCTTTCGCCGTCGAGGTCGTGGCCTTCGCCGACGAGGAGGGGCTGCGCTACCACACCGCGTACCTTGGCAGCAGCGTCGCCGCTGGCGTCTTCGATCCCGCGTCGCTGACGCGCAAGGACGCCGACGGGATTCCGCTCGCGGAGGCGATCCGCGGCTTCGGCGGCGATCCAGACCGCCTGACGGAGCGCGCGTGGCGACCCGACGAGCTGGTGGGTTACGTTGAGGTCCATATTGAGCAGGGGCCCGTGCTGGAGGCGCGTGGCTACCCGGTTGGCCCCGTCTCGGCGATCCAGGGGCAGAGCGGCGTCGGCGTGACGTTCACTGGCGTGGCCGGCCACGCGGGGACCGTTCCCATGACGCTTCGCCATGACGCCCTCAACGCCGCCGCCGAGTTCACGCTTGCCGTTGAGGCGCTTGCCCAGCAGACGCCTGGACTCGTCGCCACGGTTGGGCGTTTCCAGGTTGCGCCCGGCGCCAGCAATGTCATCCCTGGACAGGCGGCGCTCTCGCTGGATACGCGCCATCCCGACGATGCCGTGCGCTTGGAGGCCGTCAGCCGTCTGTTGGAGCGCGCGGAGAGCATCGCGCAGCGCCGTGGCGTGCAGCTCGAATGGCGCGCTGGCGCGGGGCAGGCCACCGTGACCTGCTCGCCCCGGCTCACCGCTACTCTCACTCGCGCGGTAACGGAAGCGGGTTACCTTTTGCTCTCCCTGCCGAGCGGGGCGGGGCACGACGCCGCCATCATGTCAC
>CAYYCB010000205.1:0-2715 GCA_964469715.1 uncultured Ktedonobacterales bacterium
ACACCGGCGATGTAAGCACGGAACGTCTCCGAGAGGTGGTGGTCGCCGTGCTGGTCGTAAAAGGCGTTATGCCCGTCGGCGGTCCAGAGGCTCTGGTGGAGGTGGCCGCTGTTGCCGTCTTCGTTGTCGAAGGGCTTGGCCATGAAGCTGGCCGTCAACCCGTCGAGCAGACAGATTTCCTTTACCCCATTGCGGAAGAGCAACGCACGGTCGGCGGCCTCCATACCCGCGGCGTGGCGCAGGTTCATTTCGTACATGCCTTCGCCGTGCTCGCGGTTGTAGCCCTCGATGGGCACGCCATGGGCATCCATCATGCGGCGCAGTCGCCCGACGATGAATTCGTCACCCGTCGAACGGTGGAGGCTGTAGCAGCTTGTCGTGGGGCTGAGTGGCGTAAGATCGCGCCAGCGTTTCTCGCGCAGCGTGCGCTGATCTTCGCGCCAGATGCGGAATTCGAATTCAAGCGCCAGCTCCGCTGTGAAGCCCATCGCGGCCGCACGGTCGAGAACGGACCGCAGGACGTGGCGCGGCGCGACGCGGACCGGCTCGCCACCCTCAGTTGCGAAATCGGCGATGACGGTGGCGACGCGATCCTCCCACGGCACGATGCGGAAGGTGGCGAGATCGGGGATCATACGAATGTCAGCGTAGCCGCTATCCCAGTTGGTGAAGCGCAGGCCGGGGACAAGATCCTCGGCGATGTCCCAGCCGAAGAGGACGTCACCTTGCGCGAAACCGTGCTCCATGCCATCGAGGAAGACATCCACCGGGAGGCGTTTGCCGCGATAGATGCCATCGTAATCCGGTCCCCCGATCTTGATGGTGTCGATGCCGTGCTCCTCGATGAGCTGCTCGACGCTCGCCCTATCCGTCATCTCGCGTCCCTCCCCATGGGTGCGCCCGAATCCACTCGCGTCCGCGCAAGTATAGCAATGGCGGAGGCGTGGTGGCAACGGTACGAGCATCAGCGAGGTCGAGATTTAGGCAGTGAGCAGCGCAACGCGGCGACTGCGCCGGCGAGCGCCCAGCTACCATGTCTGAGCTTGCGGTGGGCGCGAGGGGGAGGCTAGCGGGTCAATCGCGGCAGTACCGCAGCGCGAGACACGGCGCAATCAATCGGTCGCGAGCAACGTGAGTGCGCACTGCCTACGCTAGGGACGTCTCCTCATGCGGAGATGTTGTGGCGGGGACGCTCAATACGCTTGATGCGGCAGAGGAGGCGCAGACGCGCCGGGAAGAGGCGCACGTCGAGCGGCTTGACAACGTAGTCGTCCGCGCCGGCTTGGAAGCCGGCGACCTTGTCCTGGATGCCGGCGCGATGGGTGAGCAGCAGAATGGGCAGCTCGCTCGTCTCGGGCTGCGCGCGCACTAACTCGCAGAGCTTCAGCCCGCTGCCGTCCGGCAAGTCCACCTCGCTCACCAGCAGGTCCGGGCGGTCTTCGCGGAGCGCTGCGAGAGCTTCTTCCGCGCTGGAGACGCAGGACACGGAGTAGCCGTCGCTCAACGCCGCGCGCAGGCGGTCGCGGGCAGCGGCATTTTCCTCGACGACCAATACGCGAAGCCGCGATTCCACGCCGCTTCCGTATGCAATTTGTTGCGCAGCCAATGGCCACCCCCTGATCCGAAGCGCCTTCTTCCTTGCACAACGTCCCATCACCGCAAGCTGTGCGGTGGCTAGCTATTCTGGCTATCTCCATCAGAACCGGAACCGGCGAGGGCAAGCTCCTCGATGCGCCTCTCGCGCTCCTCCGGTGTGATCTGCATCACTCGCTCAAGCGTCTGGTAGAGCACGCTCGGCTTGAAGGGTTTGGCCAGATATTCGTCCACACCGGAACAGAGGCCGGTAAGCTGGTCGGTTTCCTCAAAGAGCGCGCTCAAAATGACCAGTGGCGTATGCGCAGAGGCGGCGTCTCCACGAATCGCGCGCACGACCTGATAGCCATCCATGCGCGGCATGAGCACATCCACGATTACGCAGTCAGGCCGCTCGTCGTAGAATCGTTCGAGTCCCTGCACGCCGTCATATGCCACCAATACGTCGTAGTGGCCGTGCATCGCTACTGTGTGACGGATCAACTCTACAATACGCCGGTCGTCGTCTATGACGAGCACTTTCTTCTTACCCGTGATCGAGGCGACCGCTCCGACCACATCCGCCGCAATCTGGCCCACCATCTCCGCCCCTTCTGACGCGCCGCGATGCGCGCACCACGTGTCTCTGTCCACCACAGAGACGCAAGTATCCGTCCTTAGACCCCACGTGCACAGGCCGCGATTCCCTGCACCGCCTGCTCGTCTACTACCTGCCAGATTTTACCATAGGATATTTTGGGGAGGCGAACTGTCGAGTAGGACAGGGAGTCCAGATGGCAAGCGGATTCGTCGCCATGTGGTATCGTGAAATCTGCCACGCTCGCCGTGCGACGGGCATCTGAAAGTCCTATTATAGAATGCCCAGCTAGTCCCCTTTGGCCCGCCGGAGGCTCCCATGAGCGATCCACACGAGCGATCCGACATCCCAACGGCCACGTCCGAGAGCCGCGCCGAGCGTGGACTCGACGCCGACGAACGCTATGCTCGGCAGACGCTCTTTGCCGGAATTGGCGCTGCGGGCCAGCGGCGCATCGGGCAGGCACGCATGCTGATCGTGGGCTGCGGCGCGACGGGCAGCGTATTAGCGAACAACCTAGCACGGGCCGGCGTGGGCCACCTGCG
>CAYYCB010000205.1:2815-5757 GCA_964469715.1 uncultured Ktedonobacterales bacterium
GCCTGCGGTCAAGGCGACTACGAATATCTGAACGCACCGCTGGACGAGACGGGCACCTCGCTCTGCGGGCGCAATGCCGTGCAGGTGCGGCCGCCGCGAGGTGTACGTGCGGCGCTGGACCTCGAAGAACTGGCGCAGCGGCTGAAGCCGGTGGGTGACGTGGCGAGCAACGGCTTCCTCCTAAGGCTGCGCGTGGATGGCTACGACGTGACGATCTTCCCCGATGCGCGCGCCATCGTGAAGGGTACGGACGATCCGGCGGCGGCGCGAGCGGTCTACGCGAAGTATGTGGGGATGTGAGCGAGAGCGGTGTCGCGCCTCTTAGCATGCGCGTCCGCGTCCATGTATCGGCGCGCTGTGTACACAGGGCGCGAGTTGGTGATACGAAAAGTTTGCGCGTTGACAGCGGGTGGCGGCCCTTCCTATACTGGCCTGGATCAATGACCCCAAGTCAAAGGCCGGAATAATGCAACGCACTGGCACCGTACGGCGGATCACGGTCCCTACGCGAGAGAGAAATGAGCGTGCTATGCACCTGGAGAAAACGGAGCCGAAACCTACGACCCGCTATGAGGTCGCTCGGCTGGTCTCCGCGATCGTCCACCCCATCGCGTTCCCGCTGGTCTGCCTCGGCCTCGCCATTTATGTGGTCCCGACTCCGCTCTTCGACACGCTGCGTTACGTGATCGTCGCCTTGCTGCTCACATCGGCGCCAATTAGCGCGCTGGTCGGGTACATGGTGTTGACGCGAAAGTGGACGGATCTCGACGTCAGCGTGCGCAAGCAGCGATATCTGCTCTATCCGTTCGGTCTTGGGTGTATGTTCTTGCTCGCATACGCCTTCGCACGCATCGGCGCGCCTCCCGTGGCGGTGCGCAGCGCGTTGGCCCTTGTGCTGGCGAATGCCGCCAACGGGTTGATCAACTTTATCTATAAGGTCAGCGCGCATGCAACGGGCGCTGCCGCCAGTGCGGCGCTCATCTGGCTCACGGTCCCAACCGCCGGTGTCGTGACGATCGCGGCCCTTGCTGCTGCCGCGGTGGGGTGGTCGCGAGTGGAGCTCAAGCGTCATACGCCGGGGCAGGTGCTCCTGGGGTGGTCGGTGGGCGTCGTGAGTATGGTGCTGGCGCAGCGCATCGCACTCCCATCGTGGCTGTGAGCAGGGATCATTCACCACGGCGGATGCGGAGAAGCGGCGGAGCGACAGACTGATTGCGGTTGCAGTGATATGGGCGTGTGCGGCATAACAACAGTGCCGCACACGCCCTCTGCATTCTCACCCCTTAGGGCCGAAGTGCAACAGCTCGGTCAACTCTCCTGACGACAAACCTGGAGGGAGGGGAACATGCCTATCTACGCGAAGAGCACGGCTGCGCTCATGCGCCAATTTGTTGCCGAGCATCCCCGCCAGGACCAGTTTACAGCCGATGAGATTGTCAGTTGGTTCAGGATTAACTGGCCCAAGATCAAGCAAAGCACAGTACAGGCGCACCTGACCCGGATGAGTATGAACCTCCCTTCCCGCATCCATCTGGGAGCCAAGCCGGAGGACGATCTCGTCTTCCGCATACGCCCCGGCCTCTTCAGACGATACCGCCCCGGCAGTGATCCCGCCCCGATTTATCCGGGCTCGCCGCGCGCCGCTGTTTCCGAGGCCGAGAGCGTGGTTGAGCTCGACGATGATCGGCTTTCGCCGGAGCAGAGCGGGGTTTTCGCCTACGAGTCGCACTTGCGCGACTATCTGGCGCACAATCTCGGTGTGCTAGAGCTCGGCTTGCGGCTCTACGAAGAAGAGGGCATCCCTGGCATTGAGTATCCGATGCGAAATCGGTGGATAGACCTGCTGGCCGTTGGGCAGGATGGCAGCCTTGTGGTGATCGAGCTTAAAGTATCGAGAGGTCACGACCGGACTATTGGCCAGATCCTCACCTACATGGGTTGGGTACGACAGGATCTAGCCGAGGGCAAGCCGGTGCGGGGCATGATCGTCGCCAACACGCTAAGCGACGAGCTGGTGACAGCAGCCCGCGAGGCGAACGCTAACATTCGTCTGTTCGAATACGACATCAGTTTTCATGTGCGCCCCAAGTCCTAGCGTCAACGTAGCGCCGGGACATCCATCTATCTGAGGAGAGAGCGATGCAACTTCAGGGTAAGACGTTTCTGGTAACTGGCGGCGGCTCCGGGCTTGGCGCGGCGTGTGTCCGCGAGTTTTCGGACGCCGGGGCCAATGTGATCATCGCCGATGTGAACGCCGAGACCGGCGAGAAGCTGACCGGCGAGCTAGGCGATCACGTGCGCTTCGCCAAGACGGACGTCACCGATGAGGAGAGCGTGCAGCAGGCTGTTGCGGCGGCACGCGAGGCGTTCGGCGGGCTGCACGGCGCGATCAACTGCGCCGGTATCGCCATCGCTGAACGTGTCCTGGGCAAGAATGGCCCGCACCCGCTCAATGCCTTCGCCAAGGTGATTCAGGTCAATCTGATCGGCACATTCAACGTCATCCGCCTTGCGGCGGCGGCAATGGCCGAGAACGAGCCAGGCTCCGACGGCGAGCGTGGAGTCATCGTCAACACGGCGTCCGTCGCCGCGTTCGATGGCCAGATTGGCCAGGCCGCCTACTCCGCGTCGAAGGGCGGCGTGGTCGGCATGACGCTACCCATCGCGCGTGATCTCGCCCGCAACGGCATCCGCATCGTCACCATCGCGCCCGGCATTATGGATACCCCGATGCTGGCGGGCCTGCCAGAGCCGGCGCGGCAATCGTTGGGACAGCAGGTGCCCTTCCCCTCGCGCCTGGGCCAGCCCGCCGAGTATGCCAAACTCGCGCGCCACATAGCCGAGAATGCGTATCTTAACGGCGAGGTGATCCGTCTCGATGGCGCCATTAGGATGGGACCGCGCTAGCCGCGCCTCGCGTGCGCCCTGATCGTGTTGGGTGA
>CAYYCB010000206.1:0-5740 GCA_964469715.1 uncultured Ktedonobacterales bacterium
ACACCAGCCATCGCGAATGCTGGGGAATGCGGGGACCGCTGATTGTTGGCAGTCGGGGCTGTGTGGCAGGGCGTGGCTGCCACGATCATACAGGTCGCCGATAGCAACAGCGGCAAGGGATGGTCGCAGAGTTAATACCAGGATCATCTGGGGGAGTCGTGGATCAGCCTCCGCCGCGGCGCCGTCGGGGACGGTGCAGACACTACTGATCCTCTGGCGGCTCGCCCCGATGTGGTATGAGAGGCAAATCGACCTGAATGTTTAAGGCGCGCATGTGATCGGTAGACGCAAAGTGTGTGCTTGACCGCCCCGGTGCGTATGTACGCCCACTGCCTATCCGAGTCGGCTCGGCGTCGGGGTCTGCTCGGCGCGCATCTTGGCCTGGATGGATGCGCGGAGAGACTGGGTCTGCGGGCTAGGTGTCAGGTCCATGACCTCGCGCAGCACCCCGGCGCACCGAGAATATTGCATGAGCGCCTTGGCGAATTCGCCTCGGGCGGCGAAATAGGCCATGAGGCCGCGATGCGCGCTCTCGGACGTCGGATCGACGTCGAGCAGTTGGTAGCAGAACTGTGCCGCTGCATCGAAGTGGCGCTGCTGCATCTCGATGGAGGCCAGCATCTCCAGTGCATCAATGTATCTGCGGTGCATGGCCTCGCGCGGCCCGAAGGCCCAATCTCCCGCGCAGTCATCGAGGTATGCTCCTCGCCAGAGCGCGAGCGCCTGGCGCAGGGCGATTGCGGCATCACGAGCCTCTCCCTGCTTGTAGAAGCGTGTGCCCTCGTCCGTCAGATGCACGAATTCACGTGCGTCTATCCAGCAGTCACTGGTGAGTCGCCACCGGCCGCCGTCTTGCTCGATGCATGGACGCCCCAAGGCCTGTTTTAGCGCGTGGCGAGTCTTGCGGAACTCGGCCTCGGCGACATCGGCCCGGTCACCCCAGATAGCCTCGATGATGACGTCCGTGCGGGCCGCGCCACCTTGGTCGAGCAAGAAGAGCAGTAGCTCGCGTGTCCTCGGTCGGGCCCAGCGCGTGACGCGGTTGGCGCCGATCAGCACCCGTGTCTCGCCAAGCGCGAAGACGCGGATCGGCTCGTCGCGCCGCTCGTCAGCATGCTCGTCGCCGGCCTGGTGTCCGCTTGAGATGGATTCGTTCTGGCCGCCGTGAGCTGGTGTGGTGTGCTGCGCGGGCGCAAGGACGCCCAGGAGCTGAGCGGCGAGGGGATCCTCCGCGGCTGCGAGCACCTCCCACAGCACGGGAAGGTGGCGGGCTTCCATGAGCGCCATAGGGGTGCCGTCGATCTGGTGCGCCAGGCGCAGGGCCTTCTCAAGCGTGCGCTGGCAGCCTTCCGCATCGGCGCTGGCCAGCCTGACGGCGGCGAGCGTGAGCAGCGCGCGGGCGCATTCGGCGAAGTCCTGCCGTCCCTCTGTGTACGAAATGACGCGGCCAAGTATCTCTTCCGCGCCGTGAAGGTCATCGAGATGGTATCGCACAAATCCCAGAGTGCACGACGCCCTAGCCCAGTCGAGCCCGAATCGCTCGTCAGGGAGGGCCGCCAGCACCGGCGAGAGCCAGCGGCAGGCGGCGTCTGGGTCGCCACTTAAGGTGAGCGCGTACGGATAGCCAACGGCGAGCGACGCGAGGAGTTGCTGATCGCCTATCTGCGGTTCGAGCCGTGCGGCCTGGGCGAACACGTCTACCGCAGCAGCATAGTTCCCTGCCGTGAGCTCCAGGTCGCCCAGATTCGCGAGGGCATAGGCTTCGCCTTGGACATGCCCCGTCGCCCGCGATTGCTCAAGCGCGGCAGTCAGGTCGCCGCGCGCCGTCTCGATCTGGCCCAGATAGGCGCGCACGCCTCCGAGATTGAGGCGGCAAGCGATAGCCCGAACCTCGTCGTTGGCCTCCTGCGCGTAGAGCAGTCCCGCCGCGGCCGCTGATTCCGCCTGGAGGAAGGCCCCTTGTGCCAGAGCGAGGCTCGACCGCACATAATGCAACCGGGCCAGCGCCCAGAGGTCCCCGAGCCGCTGGCAGCGCGCTTCGACACCATTCAAACTTTGCAGGGCCGCTTCCGGCCCGTCGCAGACCGCCAGGCACGCGGCGAGAACGAATCGGGCCTGGATGATGAGGTCGTCGGCGTCTTGAGAGAGCAGCGCAAGCGCGGAGTCGCAGTCTGTCCGGGCGTCCGCGTATTGGCCCTGAATGTAGCGTACGTCGGCGCGGACGATCAGCGCGCGGGCCGTGAGCGCGGGCATCGTCGCGGTCTCGGGGAGGAGGCGCTCAACAATCTCGTCAATTGCGGCGCGTGCCTCGGCGGTGCGCCCCGCCGCTCGGTGTAGCTCGGCGAGCGAGATCGCGAGCTGGGGCGAGTCGGCGAGCACCGCCGGCGGCAACAACTCGATCCATCGGGCAAGCGTTTGGCCTCGCCCGGTGCGCAGCAGAGCGCCGCGGCGCGTCTCGATCAGGTGGCAGAGGCCGTCGAATTCGCCTGCGCGCGCATAGTGCTGCACTGCTTCCTCGTCGTCGCCCGTCGCCTCAAGGAGTCTGGCGGCGCGGACATGCAGCTCGCGTAGCTCAACCTCGGAGCGGCGGCTTGCGAGCTGGTCGAGCAGTGCTTCGCGAAGCACCGGCTGGAAGCGATATACAGGCTCTTGTGGACGGCGGCCGACGTGCGAGAGGAAGCCGGTACGCCGCTCCAACGCCGCTAGGTGAGCGCGTGCGTCGTCATCACCGAGCAGATCGCGGCAAAGGGGGGCCGTCATATACGAGAGGAGCGCGGCGTCCACGGCGAAATCGAGGAGCCGGGACGGCAGGTGGTCGAGCACTTCGGCGGCGAGGTAACCAAAGACGGCGTCGCGGTTCAGCTCGTCGCCGGCGCGCGGCGCGAGCCAGCTCGGCCATAGCGCTCCGGTCGCGAGTAGTGCCCCGGTCACCCAACCGTCGCAGAGCCACTGCAAGTGTTCCAGGTAGGCGGCGTCGGCTTCCATTTCAAGGGAGGCCATGAGGTCGCGCAGCTCATCTTCGGTGAACTGCAAGTCTTCGAGGCCAACGCCTTCCAGGCGCCGCTGCGGCAGTAACGGTGAGAGGCGTAGAGCCGGAATCTCACGCGATTCCAAGGCGATACGCAGGCCGTCCGGTGGGCGCACCAGCACACGTTCGAGTAGCTCGCGCGAGCCACTAGAGGCGGAGATCGCGTCGATGCCAGTGATCACGAGCGCCATGGGTCGCGTGACGTGGTCGCGCAGGTCGGCGATGAAGGCTTCCGCGCAACGCCGGACGTCGAGCGGGGAGAGCGTGCCGTCGCGTAGACTCGCCAACCAGTCTTTCACTTGCCAGTGGCCGCGCGGCAGCCGCGTGCGCAGTGCCCGGATGAGACCGTAGATAAACGTGGCGGGGTCCGCATCGCTGGCGTCGGCGTGATACCACATTACCGGCAGCGAGGTAGATTCAGCCCAGTGCGCGAGTAGCGCGGTCTTGCCGTACCCCGCGGGCGCGGTAACCAAGCATACGTCGGCGGGGGCGCCTGGATCCCCAAGGATACGTTCGACCTTGTTTATGAGGCGGGACCGGCGTAGGTGGGAGGGATCGGGCTGTGGCGCCTCGATTTTCCAGGCGGGCATAGATCGCCCACGCAAATGCGAGGAGTCGTCGGGTGCCATCTGCACGCCTCTGCTTCTCTGTCCGGTGTCCGGTATGGCTCGCCTCAGGCCATGCCAGTCAATTTAGGTCACTTGCCACGTGCGCCCGCGCGATTGACGACGGGAAGTTGCGTGCATTGTAACATGCGCCTGTGCATCCGACGAGAGATGTATTACGCGGGCCATACAATATGATCACTTGAAGCATTGCAGCGAAGCGAGAGAGCGGCACGAGCTATGCCAAGGGAGCGAGGATGATGGTGCGACGGCAATCCCTCGCGGAGGTACGGTCGTTCGGCGATGCGGCCGTGGTGGTGCGCTTCGGTGGCGGAATCTCATCGCGTGGACATGCGCGCGTGATGGCGTTACTTGCGGCCCTCGACGCGCGGCGCCTCGCTGGGGTGCGCGATCTCACTCCGGCTTACACCTCACTCCTCGTGCAGTTCGACCCTCTCGTCACATCGCAGGACCAGGTGACTACCGCCGTCTGCGAGGCGCTAGAACAGGCGGAGGAAGGCAGTCGCGCACCGTCGCGGCTGGTCACGATTCCGGTGGCCTACGGTGGCGCTGACGGGCCGGATCTCGATGAGGTTGCGCGGTTGGCGGGTCTTACGCCAAGCGAGGTCATCACGCGCCACACCGGCGCCTCGTACCGTGTGTATTTTCTTGGCTTCCAGGCGGGTTTCCCATATCTGGGAGGCTTGCCGGCGGAGATTGCCGTGCCCCGGCTTGACCGCCCGCGCTCGCGGGTGCCGGCGGGCAGCGTCGCCATTGCCGAGCGGCAAGCGGGCATCTATCCGGCGACAAGCCCTGGCGGCTGGCGCATTCTCGGGCGAACGTCCGCTCGGCTCTGGGACCCCGCTGCCGACCCGCCGTCGCTGCTCAGGCCGGGCGACCGCGTGCGCTTCGTGGCCGTAGACGCGGCGGCTCGCCCAGGGCCGCATGCTGCTGCGCTGCTCAGGCCCACCGCAGATCCAGCGGAGATGACCGCTCTTGTGCCCGCCGGCGCTCCCGCCCTGCGTGTTCTACGCCCCGGCCCGTTCACCACCATCCAGGATCTCGGGCGGTGGGGGTATGCTCGTTACGGCGTATCAGTTGGCGGCGCTGCCGACGAGGAGGCCTTGCGCCAGGGAAACGCCTTGCTCGGCAATGACGAGGGTGCGGCGGCGTTCGAGATTACGCTCGGTAACTGCGCCTTCGAGGCACTGACGCCGTCCGTATTCGTGCTCACGGGAGCCGACTGTCGGGCCAGTGTGGACGGCCGATCCGTCGCGCAAGGTACGCCCTTTGAGCTTGTGGCAGGGCAGACTCTGGAGCTTGGTGTGGCCGAGCGGGGCGTGCGTGCCTATCTGTGCGCGGCTGGCGGTGTGGACGTTCCTCTGGTACTGGGAAGCCGCAGCACCGATGTGCGTGCCAGCCTTGGGGGTCTCGATGGGCGCTCATTACGGGCTGGCGATCTCCTCTATCTTTGCGGCGGTGACGACCCTAATGCCGCAGGTCCGCGTTCTGTAGACGTCTCAAGTCCTGAACCCAATACTGAGGCTCCCACTGTGCTGCGCGTGCTCCCCGGTCTGAATGGAGAGAGCGATGCGGGAGGGCTCGCGGGCCTGCTCGCGATGGAATTTGTCGTCGATCCGCTCTCTGATCGGATGGGCGTGCGCCTCAACCAGGCGGGCGACTCTCAGGGCGCGGGTATCACTGGTGGACAGATCATCTCGGCCGGCGTGCCACGAGGAGCGGTGCAGATCCCACCAGGCGGCGAGCCAATAATCTTGCTCGCGGACGCTCAGACCACTGGCGGCTATGCGGTGCCCGCGGTGGTCATCTCCTCGGATTTGGGCCCTGCGGGGCAGCTCCGTCCGGGGGATCGAGTGCGCTTTGTCTGCGTGAGCTTGGCGGAGGCAATCGGCGCGCTTCAAGAACGACCTCGTCGCCGCGCTGCGCTGCTGGCTGCTAGCGAGCGGAGATCACATCCAGACGACATGTTGTGGCGGGGATTCGCGGAGTGGAGCGAGGCGGCCGATCCACGGGCATAAGCGGCGCGGCGCAGAAGGGGGATTTATATGAGTATGGGTATGGGCGAGCAAGAAACGACGACGCAGGC
>CAYYCB010000207.1:0-5683 GCA_964469715.1 uncultured Ktedonobacterales bacterium
AGCGAAGATGACCTGCGCGAATCCCTCCGGGCGGGGACCCGCACGCAACCACCCTGGCGGCGCATCCTGCCCGTCTTCGAGCAGATGCTGAAGAGCGGCCAACGCTCGCGTGCGCTCGTCGGCCGTCTCGTCCAGAAGGTGTTGATAGGACGCACTTGCGGCGTGCCGGCGCAACACGGCCAGCAGATCGGCGCGGGCGCCTTCTGGGTCGGCAATCGCGCGTTGGGCCTGCGTCCGCGCCTGACCGGATAGGCGAAGGTAGCGGTCCATGAAGTCGCGGGTCGCCGCCGCATTGCGGACGAGCGCCAGGAGGTCGGTGGCGTCGAGCGGGGCGTCGGGCCGGGTATAGCCTGCTGTTACGATCACACGTAATAGGTCGGCCATGGACAGCCTGGCGACCTCTGCCACCAGATCATCCGCGCTACTCGGCGGCGCCAGTCGAGGGATGAGCGCGACGAAGGCGCTACCGAGCGAGCCCGACGCGCCGAACCAGCGTCTCAAACGCTGACGCTCGGCTGGCGTGTAGTCCGCGACCGCCGCCTCGGCCCACTCGCGCCTGCGCGGAAACTGAGCTGGTGACGCGAGGGCGTCCAGGCTGAAAAGCAGATCGTAGGTTGGGGAGCGATCCACATGGGGGCGTCCCATGGCGGCGTTCACATCCACCATGACCTCCCGATCTTGATTGCGAATACATCACCGAGTCGCGACGTACATGATAACTTTAGACAACAGTCTATAGTATAGGGTGGCGTTCCGCGGGGTCAAGTGTGAGGCGTGTCACTTGACCGCCTGCCTCTGCGTGCTACAATGCGAGCGTACGGGGCGCGTGGATGCATGGTGGGGTGGTGCTGGCGGGTAACCGAGGCAATCGCTCCCGTGCCGCACCGCGATCCAGGCCGCGGTGCGGTATCCATCCACAGTGGAGGCCGGCCCGCATATGGCGACGACACTACCCCTTCCTCGCCGTACCCAGGCATCCTGCGCGGCGGGAGTGTCTGCGTGAGCGACCAACCTCCATCCAGGCCCGACCAATCCCTCAATCGCCCGCCTGCTCGCCGCGAAACCATCCTCGTCGTCGAAAACGAGGAGACGAATCGGCGGTTGATGGAGCAAATCCTGGGCTTCGCGGGGTATGCCGTATTGACGGCGCGGAACGGCATGGAGGCCCTCGAACTTCTGGACCGCGTCCATGCGGACGTCGTGCTGCTCGACCTCTCCATGCCTGTGCTGGACGGCTACCAGACCACGCAGCTTATTCGCCAGCGCCCCCACCTCGCCGGACTGCCTGTCGTGGCGGTGACGGCCCATGCCATGAGCGAGGATCGCGAAGAGGCGCTCCGCGCTGGATGTAGCGATTACCTCTCCAAACCCTTCCGCCCCAATGAGCTCCTCGCCATGGTCGCGCGCATGCTGAACGGCATAAATACCTGACTCTCCCATCAAGCCATCTTCTCTGGGGATGGCTTGGCGCGCAGCCCCCTGCTACAATAGGGGCAGTTTTTCGGCGCGCGAGCCAGGCCTAGTCGCGCCTTTTACCAGACCAGAGAGCGAGTCTTCATGGACGTCCGAGTCAGCACGCGCGATGTGGCGCAGTTCGACGGTGATGCAGTTGCCGTTGGTGTCTTCTCCGATGATGATGGCCTCCAAGGACCCGCCGCCGCTCTGGACGAAGCGATGGCCGGAGTGATCGCGAGCCTGCGGGCGAGCGGCGAGATCACCGGCGCCGCCGACGAGGTGACGATCCTCCATACACTCGGCAAGATCGAGCCGCTGCGCGTCGCGATTGTCGGCTTTGGCAAGCGCGGCCGCTTCAACACGGATCGCATCCGGCGTTCGTCCGCTATCGCCAGCCGCAGGCTCCGGCGCGTGGGAGCGCAGCGTATTGGCCTGGCGCTCGCATGGGCGGAGTCGGGTGTGAATCTGGCATCGGCGGCGCGTGCCGCCGTCGAGGGCGCGCTGCTTGGCCTCTATCGCTTCCGCGTGTATAAGTCAGAGCCTTGGGGCGATGCGAACCTCACTGACGACGCCGCCACGAACGAGATCGAATCCATCACCATCCTGGGACGCGGACGTGAGCCGGCGCTGCGGGCGGCAGTGGAGCGGGGGCGCATCCTCGCGGAGTCCGCCAACTTCGCTCGCGATTTGGGCAATGAGCCGCCGAATGTGCTGACGCCCACCGTCCTCGCGGAGCGTACCCGGCAGATGGCGGAGGAGGTGGGCCTCGATTGCGAGGTGTTCGGACCAGACCGTATGCGCGAGCTGGGGATGGGCGCGCTGCTGGGGGTGGCGCAGGGCAGCGCGCAAGAGCCTCGGTTCATCATCCTCCGTCACCGCGGCGGCAAGGCCGATGAACCCGGACCCGCCTTCGTCGGCAAGGGTATCACCTTCGACACCGGTGGCATCTCGATCAAGCCCGCCGAAGGCATGGAGTCCATGAAAATGGACATGTGCGGCGCCGCTGCCGTGATTGGCGCGATGCGAGCCATCGCCCTCCTCAAGCCTTCTATCAACGTGACGGGCATCGTCCCCACGACCGAGAATATGCCCGGTGGCAACGCCTATCGCCCTGGCGACATCCTGCGGGCGATGAACGGCAAGACCATCGAAATCGTCAACACCGACGCTGAGGGCCGGCTCATCCTGGCGGACGCGCTCTCATATGCCACCGCCCACGGGCATACGCCCATTGTGGACGCCGCGACACTCACCGGCGCCATCTCCGTCGCGCTTGGAACCGTCCGCGCGGGCCTCTTCAGCAACGACGAGGCGCTCCAGCGCACCATCGTCGCGGCGGCCGACGGCGCGGGCGAGAAAATTTGGCCGATGCCGATGGACGCGGAATATGAGAAACTGATTTACAGCGAGATCGCCGACGTGAAACAGACGGGTGGTCGCGCGGGCGGCGCGATTCTCGCCGCGAAGGTTCTGAGCCGCTTCGTGGAGAGCCAGCCCTGGGCGCACCTTGACATCGCGGGCGTCTTTCACCGGGCCAAGCGTGAGAGCGACGGCGCCGCGGGCGCGACAGGCTTCGGCGTGCGAACCTTCGCCGAGCTGGCGACGCTGCTCTCCGAACGCAACGGTGGACGCCAGATATAGGCGCTCACCGGCGACTACAATTTCCGCTCGCAGCCATGCTATCCAGGGGAATCGTATGCGCATTCACATCCGCTATTTCGCGGCACTGCGTGAGGCGGCGGGCCGTGACGAGGAAACGCTGGACGTAGCGGACGGTGCGCTGGTCGGCGTCGTGCGCGATCTTCTCAGTACGCGGCACGAAGCGCTCTCGCTCCTCCTGCCGCGATGCGCCGTTGCGGTCAACAAAGCGTACGCCGGCCTCGACACGGCGCTGCGGGACGGCGATGAGCTGGCCTTCCTTCCACCTGTTGGCGGGGGATGATCCAGCGTTTGCCAGTGGACATAGAGGGGGCACAGCCGAGAGGAAGGCGACGCCGAGCGTGGCCGTGAGATCGCTTCCAGCGTTGTCTTCTCGCTCTCTGTGAACTCTGTAGTAAATGTGTTCTGGAGGCCCACGGTGACGGCAATTGTGCGCATCACACGCGACCCGCTGGACGAAGCGGCCGTCAACGAGCTGCGCCGCGAGCTGGCGCATTCCTCCGTCGGCGGCGTCGTCACATTCGAGGGCGTCGTGCGCGACTCGAACAAAGGGAAGCGCGTCAGCTACCTGGAATACGAGGCATACCCCGCGATGGCCGAGGCCGAGATGGCCAAGATTGTCGCGGAGGTCGAGCGCCGCTGGGGCGCAACCCGCGTCGCGCTGGTCCATCGTGTAGGCCGGCTTGAGATCGGTGAATGTAGTGTGGTGGCGATGGTGGCCTGCCCGCATCGCGCCGAGGCCTTCGATGCCTGCCGCTACGCCATCGACACGCTCAAGGCGTCGGTGCCGATCTGGAAGAAAGAGGTCGCCGAGGACGGCGAAGAATGGATTGAGGGCTAATTGCATGAAGTTCGGTGTCGTCGTCTTCCCTGGCACCTGGAGTGACAAGGACTGCCTCCGTGCGCTCGGTCCAGTGCTTGGCCAGGAGACCGTCAGCATCTGGCACCAGGATACCGATCTCCAGGGCTGCGACTGCGTGATTCTGCCCGGTGGGTTCTCCTACGGCGACTACCTGCGCGCGGGCGCCATCGCACGATTCGCCCCAGTCATGGGCGCTGTGCGTGCGTTCGCCGAGCGCGGTGGGCTGGTGCTGGGCATCTGCAACGGCTTTCAGATTCTGCTCGAAGCGGGACTGCTGCCTGGTGCGATGCTGCGTAACGAAAGCCTGGAATTCCGCTGCCAGTGGGCCCATCTGCGCGTAGAGAACGCGGCGACGCCGTTCACCCGCCTCTGCCGGCCGGGGCAAGTGTTGCGCGTGCCCATCTCGCACGGTGAGGGGAATTATTTCGCTGACGACGCCACGCTCGACGCGCTGGAAGCCTCCGGCGGTGTGCTGGTGCGCTACTGCACAGCCGATGGCGAGATCATTCCTGAGGCCAACCCCAACGGCTCACGACGCAATATCGCTGGCATCGTTAACCCTGGGCGAAATGTCGCCGCCATGATGCCGCATCCGGAGCGCTGCTGCGAGGCGATGCTCGGCGGCGAAGACGGCCGGCTGATCTTCGAATCGATCGTGGCGACCCTGGCAGAGCGGCAGACCGCGGCGCAGCCGGCGCTGGCACGGTAAGGGGAGCGGCGCATGCCGCAAGCGCGCACGACCCAGTCGGCGCCGTCCCGCTCCTTTCGGCTCCTAAGAGTAGAACGTCCGAATCCGCAAAACTCGTGTCGTCATGGTGTCGATTTCGCGGTACCGCATTCGACGTCATTGTGGCGGGCGCAGTGCTCGTCATCAGATGACCATCGGAGAGGTTGACGATGCGGTACGTATTGCTGATCTATGTGGACGAGCAACTGGGAAGCCAGATGAGCAAAGAGGAGCAGGACGCCATCATGGGGGCGTATTGGGCGTTCGGCGAACAGTTCAAGGACAAGATCGTCGGCGGCGATGCGCTACTAGGTGTCTCCACGGCGACGACGGTGCGCGTGCGCGACGGCAAGGCGCTCACCACCGACGGCCCCTTCGCGGAAACGAAGGAGCAGCTCGGCGGCTTCTACATCGTCAAAGCCGACAATCTGGACGAGGCCGTCGAGATCGCGTCGCACATCCCGGATGCCGTGCGCGGTTCCATCGAGGTACGCCCGGTTATGGAGTTCGACCAGCAGGCATAGCGGCAACGGCCACCAGGAGGCAGGGGTGCGTGGAGCACAGCGTCCCTGCCTCTTCTAGTTCTAGTGGTCCGCGGAGCGGTGCATACCTTGCGCGCGACGGGGCCCGGCGAAAGTGTGTGTGTCAAGCGCCGGGCTTCAGGAGACTTGCATGTTCTTCTTCATTCGGACCCAGAATCCCAGACCCACGTTCCACCTCGACATGACGGCTGAGGAGCGCGCTGTCATGACAAGACACGTTGCCTATTGGTCAGAACAGGCGGAGCGTGGAACCGCAATCGTGTTTGGGCCGGTGATGGATCCCCAAGGCGTGTACGGTATCGGGGTGTATGAAGTCGCGGACGAGGCCGAGATGCGCAGCCTCCTCGACCATGATCCCGCCAACGGCCTGCTGCATTACGTCGTCTTGCCGATGGCTCGCACGGTTGTTGGGACGAGGCGCGATTGATCGCGTATCCT
>CAYYCB010000208.1:0-3623 GCA_964469715.1 uncultured Ktedonobacterales bacterium
CAGGAGCCGCCCTTGGTGGATAAGACCGGCCACGGCCACTTTGCCGCTTGCCACTTCTCCGATCAGGTTGGTTCGCTCGCTCGCAGCGGCAGCGTTGAGGGGCTTGGCAAGCTGTAAGCTCTAGGGCGGGCATCATGCCCGCCCTACCCTCCTCCGCGTCTACGACGCGCTCCCGGCGAGCGCGCCCACTGCTGTCTCCAGCCGCGCCATCGCCTCGTCCAGGCGCGCGTCCGCCACGGTCAGTGAGATGCGCACGTAGCCTTCACCGTTAGCGCCGAAGTTCGTGCCAGGTGTGACGGCGACCCCTGTGCGGTCCAGCAGATCGAAGGCGAACTGCGTAGAGGTCTGGCCTGCCGGGATGCGCGGCCAGACGTAGAGGCCGGCCTTCGGCGACTCCACCTCCATGCCCAACCGCTGGCACGCCTCCACCACACGGTCGCGCCGGCGCGCATAGATGGCGTTCCGCTGCTCGATCCACGATTCCGGCAGGGCGAGCGCGGCGGCCCCTGCCGCCTGGATTGGCCGGAAGACGCCCGTGTCGATGTTGCTCTTGAGCGTGTTCAGCGCACCCACCACCGTCGCATTGCCCACCACCATGCCCAGGCGGAATCCCGCCATGTTGAATGCCTTCGAGAGGGAGTGGAATTCGACGGCGACCTCCTTGGCCCCCTCCACCTGCAAGATGCTCGGCGGTCGGTAACCGTCGAAGCGGACCTCGGCGTAAGCCATGTCGTGCACCAGCACCAATCCATGCTCGCGAGCGAAGCGGACCGCCTCCTCGAAGAACGAGAGCGGCGCAGTGGCCCCGACAGGATTGTTAGGATAGTTCAGCCACAGCGTCTTCGCTCGCGCCAGCACGTCCGCTGGGATGCTGGCGAGATCAGGCAGCCAGCCGCGCTCGCGCTCCAATGGCAGATAATAGTTCTCGCCGCCGGCAAGCGTCACCGCCGTCGAATACACCGGATAGTGTGGGTCCGGCATGAGCGCCACGTCGCCGGGATCGAGGATGGCGAGCGGCAGGTGCGCCAGGCCCTCCTTTGAGCCGATGAGCGGGAGCACCTCGCGCTCGGCATCCAGCTCAACGCCGAAGCGGCGCCCGAACCATGTGGCCGTCGCTCGTCGGAACTCGGGCAGACCCGCGTAGTCGGGGTAGCGCTGGTTCGGCTGCTGGCGGGCCGCCGCATCCAGCGCGTCCAACACCTCGGTCGGCGTCGGCAGATCAGGGTCGCCCATCGAGAGGCTGATGACGTCCACACCCGCCGCGCGCTTCTCGGCGATCTTGCGGGCATAGGCGGCGAAGTGATACGGCGGCAGGCTCCGGAGGCGGTGCGAGAGTTCCACGTATGGCTCCTCGTGCAAGCGGCGCCGTCTCGTCTATCGAGGCGCCGAGGATCGCGATCACGTCCATCCAGTATAACAGGGCCGCGGCGCCGCCTCGTCCGCGTGTTACCCACTTGACGATTTTCTTGACACCTCCCGGCGTGCGTTCCATACTCGAACTCGAAACGCAAGTCGGCACAGATGGCAACGGCGCCCAGGGGCCGCAGCGTCAGGAGGGCGAAGTGGCGGGACGAGAAGGCACGAGCTTCGGCCCCTATCGGCTGGCACGCCATCTCGGCGGAGGCGTCTCTGGCGAAGTCTATCTGGCGGAAGGCCCCACACCGAACGGTGGGACCGGCCAGGTGGCGCTCAAAGTGCTCGCGGGGACGGCTAGCGACCCCACCACACTCGATATTGCGCGACAGGCACAGGGCGTCGGCGCGCTGCAGCAACCCAACACACTCCCCGTCCACGGAGTCCTCCAGCACGACGGCGCCGTCGGCGTCGTCATGGCCCTCGCCCCCGGCGGCTCCCTCGGCGACACGCTCGCCTCCACGCGCCCGGATGGTTCGAGGAAAGTCACGCTTCCCCTCGCCCCGCCCGTCGTGGGGCGGCTCGTCCTACAGGTGGCCCGCGCGCTCGATGCGGCGCACGCCGCCGGCTTCATCCACGGCGACCTGAAACCGAACAATGTCTTCGTGCGCACCGCGGCGAGTGGCGCACCTCTCACCGCCGTAAGCGACTTCGGCCAGGGCGTGCTGGCCGGTGTCGCGGTCCAGATGGCCGACCGTGGACCCGCAACTGGCGGCTCGCGATATGGCTGGGCCGGCACGCAGCTCCTCTTCGCTGCCCCCGAACAGCTTCGCGGCAAGACCCTCCCCGCTTCGGACCAATATGGCCTTGCGGCACTTGCCTACCTGTTGCTCACCGGCGAGACACCGCTCGTTGGCGACGCCGCCGCTCTGATGAGCGCAATTCCGTCGCAGCCAGTCGCGCCGCCCTCGTCTTTCAACCCGCAGTTTCCTGACGAGCTTGATGCCGTCCTCCTTCGTGGGCTGGCCAAGGACCCCGCGCAGCGCTTCGCCTCCGTGGCGTCTTTCGCCTCCGCCCTCGACCATGCGCTCGCCTCCCCGGTCGGCGCGGCTGGGCATGCCGGCGTCACGCAGGCCTTCGCTGACCTCTCCGGTTCGCATCCTTCTCTGCGCCGGCCGGCCGGCGCATTCAGCCCCGCGTCCTCCGGTAGTGGTATTCACCTGATCGACATGTCCGGCGCGGCGGGCGCGTCATCCAGTGGAGTGCGCCGGCCCGTGTCGAGCGCCGACCTACCCGGCGACACGTCACCCCGCGTCAATCGGCGGTTGGCGGTGATTGTCGGTATCGCAATGCTCACCGTCCTGTTGACCTGCGCCGTCGGCTTCACTGCGCTCGCCGGGTCCAACATCCTGCCCCAGATTCAGTTGGGGCTGCGCCCCGCGACCTCCGCCTCGCCATTCGTGCCGACACCCAACGCGACAGCTACGGCCATCGCGCGCTCGGCCTCCGAGGCTCGGGCGGCGGCCGCTGCGGGTGCGCCCGCCTTCCAGGATGCGCTCACGAACAACGGGCAACATTGGGCGACGCCGAGCAATAGCATCTTCTTCGCCTCAGACGGGCTCCACCTCGCAAACCCCTCCGCCGAGCGGGCGGTCACCGAGGACGCGCCACCTGCCGCCGCCGGCCCATATGGCGTTCAGCTCCTCCACGCCGACATGACGATCATCCGCGGCAAAATCAACAATTATGCCGGCCTGCGCTTCTTGACGACGTCCGATGGCGACTACTACGCCTTCGTCATTTCGCCAGAGGGCAAATATCAGGTCTGGCATCGCCACAACGGCTGGACCTTCCTGACCACCGGCATCGCCTCCCAGATCAAGAGCGGCCTCAATCAGACGAACACACTCGAGGTGCTGGTCAACGGTCACGATGCCAGCGGCTACCCCGTCGCCTGGCTCTATGCCAACGACCAGCCCATTGCCCGCGTGGTGCTCGACACCTACCAGCCCTCGCGAGGGGGAGTGGGGCTCGTCGTTCTCGACAACGACACCGAGGCCGTTTTCAAGAACTTCACCATCTACGCCCCCAACAACTAGGCCCGCCGCATCTCACGCACCGACCCGCATCTTCCTCTCCGTCACGCGGTATAGTCTGGGGTGGCGCTCCCGCGCATTCGCATCGTAGGGCAGCCTATCTCGCCGCCCAGATGTGACGCTCGCCCGATGAACCGTAGGGCCGGCCTCCCGCTGGCCTCCGCTTTCGCGACC
>CAYYCB010000208.1:3723-5681 GCA_964469715.1 uncultured Ktedonobacterales bacterium
CTGACCGGCGCACCCCTGCCAGACGGCGCCGACGCCGTGCTCCAACAAGAGCTCACGGAGACGGCGGAAGGCCGCGTACGTCTGCTGGCTGAGGCGCCATCTGGCAATAACGTCCGCCGCGCTGGTGACGACGTACAGCGCGGCCAACTGTTGCTCTCTGCTGGCGCTGACATTGGCCCGTCGGAGATCGCCCTGTTGGCGGCGGCGGGCGTCCACCCCGTTCCGGTAACTCGTCGGCCGCGTGTCGCCATCCTTTCGACAGGCGACGAGCTAGCCCCGCTCGGTCAGCCCCTCCGGCCCGGCCAGATCCGCGAGAGCAACGGGCCGTATCTCATAGCGGCGGTGCTCCGCGCCGGTGGCGAGCCGATCTCCCTCGGTGTGGTGCGCGACCGCGAAGAAGAGATTCGGGCGGCGCTCCATCGCGCCCGCGCGGCGGACCTCGTGCTCACGTCGGGAGGCGTCTCCGTCGGTGACTACGACCTCGTGAAGCAGATCCTTGGCGAACAGGGCAACATCGACTTCTGGCGCGTGCGCATGCGCCCAGGCAAGCCGCTCGCCTTCGGTCTCTTGGGCGAGACGCCGCTGCTCGGCCTGCCTGGCAATCCCGTCTCGGCTGCCGTGACCTTCGAATTGTTCGGCCGCCCTGCCATTCGCCGTCTGTTAGGGGCGCGACGCATCGAGCGCCCGCTGGTGGAGGTAGTGTATCGCGGGCCGGAACTGGAGCGGGCCGACCGCCGGCACTTCGTTCGTGTCCGGCTTGAATCGGATCATGGGACGCTGGTGGCGACGGCTACGGGTGACCAGGCTTCGCACCTCATCTCGTCGCTCCAAGGCGCCTCGGCGCTCCTTGTGGTGGCGGAGGGCGAGGGCGCTGTACGTTCCGGCGACGCTGCCCATGCGCTGCTGCTCAACGATGCGCTGCCCTGGGGGACGGAAGGCGCCTGAAAGCCGTAGGGCGTGCCGGTTAGAAGCCGTATGCGTCGGCGCCGGCATGGCCAAGGACGACGGCAACCCGCGTGGCGACCAACTGGCCCGCGAGCTGCAAAATGACAGGCATTGGCGCGCCCAGGTTCTCCGCGACGGCCCACAGCGGCGTCTGCCCATCAACCACCGTCAGCATCTTCCACTGATCGCGCGTCACCTCAACCGCCGTGCCGCTCTTGGGGTCAATATCGGCGAAGTCGAGCACCGCATCAGGAGAAAGCTGTGGCGACGGCGTCTGCCGTGCTGAAGGCACGCGTGTCGGCGGCATGGCGGCCGCGGGCTGCGGCCGGGCCTGCTGGAGCGCCTGCTCGACGAGCGGGCCGATTGGCAGAGGCAGCGCGATGCGCCCCGGCGGCAGCGCGACGCCATCCTCGAAGACGAACTCTCCACTGGTCCATCCGAGGATGACTGCCAATAGCGAGGTTGCGTCATGGATGGCGAAGGCGTGCAGTTGCTCGGGCGTGAGCAGTTGCGAGCCTATCAGCGCGCGCACCACCTGTGCATCGGCGATGGCCCCTGCCTGGGCAAAGGTCACGCCGAGGGCGGCCTCGAAGTCTTCAGGGGCGATCAGCCCCGCGCGCACGAGCTGCTGCACGAGCACCTGCGTCGCGCCGACCCGCTCCGCCATCGCCCACTGACCTGCCGCGAAGTAGATGTTGGCCTGCAAATCCCCGTGCGTCACCACCAGAACACCCGTGCGCTGGCCATTCTCTATGACGTGCAACACGTCCAAGAGCGATACCTGGAGCAGGGACCCGGCAAGCGGCACAGCGGTCTCCTTCGGGGAGCGAATAGGCCCTATCGCACGAGTGTGGCGCCGCGACTGAGCGGGATAGCCGCCAGCGCAAACAGCGCATGTACGGCGAAACCGATGGGCGGAGGGAGAGGGATTCGAACCCCCGGGCCTTTCGGCCTGCGGTTTTCAAGACCGCCGCATTCGACCACTCTGCCATCCCTCCGGGGATGTCCAGCGC
>CAYYCB010000209.1:0-5655 GCA_964469715.1 uncultured Ktedonobacterales bacterium
CCACCGGCAGATGCTTCAGCCCGCGGAACCCGATGGTGTCGCGGTGCTCCGGCTCAGCGACGAGCAGGCGCATCTGAGGCATACGTCGAAGCAATAGGGGAACCGCGACCGACGCTTCGAGGCGCGCGAGCGGCGCGCCGAGGCAATAGTGGATGCCATGGCCGAAGGCGATGTGGCGGTTGTCGGCGCGTGTGATCTCCAGCCGCTCGGGATTGGTGAACTGGTCGGGGTCGCGATTCGCCGAGCCAATCAGCAGGTTGACGGCCTGCCCGCGTTTAATCAGCTTGCCACCGACCTCGACGTCCTCATGGGCAATGCGCGAGGCCATCTGCGACGAGGGATCGTACCGCAGAAACTCCTCGACCGCGGCCTGTATTAGCTCCGGCCGCTCGCGCAGGAGTTGAAGCTGGTCGGGATGCTTCAGCAGCGCCAGCACGCCATTGCCGATGAGATTGACGGTCGTGTCGTGTCCGGCGATGAGGAGCAACGTACAGGTGACGATCAACTCCGGCTCTGTGAGGCGGTCGCCCTGGTCCCGCACGGCCATCAGGTCGCCGAGAATGCCCGGCTGAGGATGCTCGCGCTGCCGCGCGATCTGTTCCTGAAAGAACGCCGTGATCTCGGCTGACGCCTGGATGGCGGGAGTGTAAGCGTCGTAGCCGCGCTTGCATTCGAGCGCGGTTACGAAGACGGCCGCCCAGCGCTTGAGTTGTTCGCGGTCGTCATACGAGAGGCCCAGCATCTCGGTGATGACCGTGATCGACAGCGGAAAGGCGTACTGGTCAATCAGGTCCACCGTTTCGGAACCGGCCGCGGCGTCCATGAGGTCGTTGGCGATGGACTCGATGCGCGGGCGTAGCGTCTCGACCATGCGCGGGGTGAAAGCCTTGCTGACGAGAGCCCGAAGGCGTGTGTGATCGGGCGGATCGGCGCGGAGGATGGCGAGGCGCGACATGTCGAGATACGCCTGCACTGTCCCCGGAATCTCGGGCGTCGAACCGTTGTGCACGGGCTCCTTGCCGAACCGCTGGTCCTTCAGGATCGCGCTGACGTCGGCGTAGCGGGCGATATGCCAGGCGCCCTCATAGAACGGCTCAAACGGCAAGCCCCAGTGGACCGGATCCTCCTCCCGCAGCCGCTGATAGAACGGGTAAGGGTTCGCGCGGAACGCGGGTGAGTAGAAGTCGAAGAGCGGGTCGTGATCCATTGGGGCGCCTCCCATGCCAGCGCGGAGGACTGACTGAGGCGATGATACCACCGACACCAGCTTGCCGAATGAGCCTATCGTACAGCGAAATGCCCACACAAGCGTGGAGGCACATGTCGTGATCGCACCTCCCCTGGTACTCGCACCCTATCGGAGAAGTAGCGTTGCGGCCTGCTTGGCCCAGTCGTAGACAGGACCAGGCACGATGCCGATGAAAAGGGTGAGAGCAGCGCAGATCACCAGAGCGAGCCAGGTACCGAGGGTGACAGGCGTGAGACGCGGCCTGATCTGCTGCCTGGCCGGTCGTATCTCAATTGCCTCCTGCACCTGTGGCTCGGCGACCGCGACACCACTGCCCCCCGCCGTCACAGCAGGCGCATGGGCATGCGGCAGTGCCGAGGCGACGACGAATGGCACCTCCTGCGTTCCATCCTCGTCGGACGGCTCGACGAAGTACATCGCCCAGATGACGCGCAAGTAGTAGAACATGCCGAGGACGCTGGTCAGCACGCCGATGACGGCAAGTTCCAGATGGCCGTCCACGATCGCGGCATAGAAGACGCCGTACTTGCCCGTGAAGCCGGAGGTGGCTGGGATGCCCGCGAGCGCGAAAAGGAAGAGTGCCATCAGCGCAGCCAGCCCACTTCGCCGCCGAGCGAGGCCGTTGAAATCGTCGAGCATCGTGCCGAGGCCGTTGTTGCGCTCGACAGCCAGCACGACTCCAAAGGCGCCGAGATTCATGGTCGCGTAGGCCGCGAGGTAGACGAGCAGAGCCGTGAGCGAGCGCTGAGAGTCGGCCACGACGGCCACGAGGATGTATCCGGCATTGGCGACGCTGGAGTAGGCCAGCATGCGCTTGACGTCGCGCTGTGTGACCGCCAGCGCGTTCCCGGCGATCATCGTGAGCACCGCGACTACCCAGATGACCGGCGTCCACTGATCCGCAATGGGGTGGAGCGCGACCATAAAGACGCGAGCCAAGGCAATGAACGCTGCTACCTTCGTGCCGACGGACATGAAGGCCGTCACCGGAGTCGGCGCGCCGACATAGACGTCAGGCGTCCAGGCCTGGAAGGGCACCGCCGAGACCTTGAAGCAGAAGCCCACCGCCATCAATGCCATTCCGGCGACCAGCAACGGCCCGAAGCCGGACGATGCGGCGAATGCATGGGCGTCGAGAAAGGCACGGATGCCAAAGAGCGAGGTTGCTCCGGTTGCTCCATAGGTGAGCGCCATGCCATAGAGCAGGAACGCCGATGCGAAGGAGCTGAGGATGAAGTATTTCATCCCGGCCTCCTGCGAACGGCCGCGCGTGGCGATGTAGGCCGAAAGGACGTAGAGACAGAGCGAGAGCACTTCGAGGCCGACGAAGACAATCATTAGATTTGCCGCCGCTGCCATCAGCATCATGCCGGTCGCCGAGAGCAGGAGCAATGCGTAGTACTCACCCTGCTGCGTCACGCCTTGGCGCTCGATGTAACCTGGCGAGTACAACAGCGCCGCGCCGGTGGCGAGCAGGACGACCAGGGCCGCGAACATGGACGTCTTGTCGGATGTCACCATGCCGAAGAAGGCGGTCTGGCCGTCACCGCCTGCGAAAAGCGCCGCAGCGGCGATGGCCGCTGAGATCACGCCTAAGAGGCCGACGACAGCGAGTGCGCCCCTGCTGCGTGCGGGCAACAGAAGGTCCGCCAAGAGCACGAGCAGCGCTGCTCCCAGAAGGATGAGCTCAGGCAGGATGCGGGCCCAGTCTGCGTTGCCCGCGAGGAAGGTGAAGACGGTGTCGGCGACGCTCATGCGCTCTCTCCCGACCGGTCAGATGAACTCCAGACAACGGAGGAATACTCTCCCGGCGCTAGCTGAGTGCTCGAATTGTAGGATAACCCAGGCGTAACAATTGGGTTGGCAGCCGCGCTGGCGCGTGGCAGAAGCTGCTGTGCCGACCGCTCGATGCGCGCGGTGAGCACGCCGGGGATGACGCCCAGCACGACGATAAGCGCCAGCAGCGGAAGAAGCACTCCCAGTTCACCTCGCCTGAGATCCACCAAGCCTGTTTTGGGTTGCTTGCGTTCAGATTGGACGGGTACCCCGCTGCTCGCCGATTCGATAAGCGACGATTGCTGGCCCTCCATGACGCCCTGGAAGAAGCGCAGCATGTACCAGGCGGCAGGGATGGTCACGAGCGTGCCGAGCGTGCCGAAGACGATGCTTGCGCGGAAGGTGCCGAGGAACGCCAGGAACTCGCCGGCGAAACTATTGAGGCCCGGCAGGCCCAGCGCCGAGAGCGCGGCGAGAAAGAAGGCCGTCGCCAGCCAGGGAACGCGCGTCGCCATACCACCGAAGTCCGCCAGGCGGCGTGAGCCGGTGCGCGCCTCGATGAAACCAGCGATGAGGAATAGTGCGGCGATGACGATACCGTGGTTCACCATTTGGACGACGGCGCCTTCGACACCCTGGACGTTGAGGGCGAAGGTCGCCAGCACGATCACGCCCATGTGGCTGAGGCTGATGTAGGCGAGGAGTCGTTTGAAGTCCTGCGCGACGACGGCCTGTAGCGCGAAATAGAGGATACCGATGACTGCGAGGATCTCCATCAGTGGCGTGAGGTCGTGCGCGGCGCGCGGGAATAGCTCCAGATTGAAGCGGATGAAGCCGTAGGCCCCTGTCTTGGCCATGACGCCCGAGAGCAGCGCCGCCACCGCATAGGGCGATTCACCGTAGGCGTCCGGCGCCCAGCTATGGAGCGGGAAAATGCCGGCTTTGACGGCGAAGGCCGCGGAGAACGCGAGGAAGAGCCATATCTGCGTGTCGGCAGTGATGCCAGCGACTCCGTTGGCCTGGAGCGCGGCCAGATCGAGCGAGAACGGCTGATGTGACGCCGCACTGACCAGGGCGCCGACGGCGATGATGCCGACGAGCATCAGGAGCGAGCCGACGGCAGTGTAGAGCACAAACTTGATGGCTGCGTACCCACGCCGCGCACCGCCGAAGATACCGACCAGCAGGTACGCCGGCACGAGCATTAGCTCCCAGAAGACGTAGAACAGGAACAGGTTCGTCGCGAGGAAGACACCTTGCATGCCAACGCTGAGGAGCATGATGAGCGCGAAGTATTCCCGCGAGCGGTCGTGAGTGCGGGCGATGGAGAGCGAAGCGCCGATAGCGACAGCCGTCAGCAGGGCGTTGAGCGCCACCAAGAAGAGATTGACGCCGTCTACACCGAGGGCGTAATTGATGCCGAGGTCCGGCAGCCAGGGCGCGTGCTCGGCGAATTGCATGCCGGAGGCGCCGGTCGAGAACTGCGCGATCAGGATGAGGCAGAGCGCAAGATCTGCCACCGCGGCGGCGAGGGCCCAGCCCCATCCCGCGACACGCGGTAGGACCGCGGCGCCGATGACGCCGACGAGCGGCACGAAGAGAATCGCGCTCAGAATCGGGAATCCGTTCATACGCAGTCCGTTATCTCCAACGCCCGGCGCCTACGGCCGGATGACGTAATACAGCACGATGAGGGCAGCGCCGACAAAGATGGCGAGGGCATAGTTGCGAGCGTAGCCCGTTTGCAGTGCGCGCATACCCTGGCTCACCCAGCCCACGGTCGCGCCGACGCCGCGCGAGCCGCCATCGAGCGCCACGCCCTCCACGGCGCGCCGGAAGACGCGGCCGAACCACAGGATAGGGCGCACAATCACACGGTCGTAGAGCGCGTCCACGTACCAGCGATTCTGCAGGAAAATGACGATGGGATTGCGGGCGACCGCGAAATGGGGCCGTCGAGCACCATAGCGCATCCAGGCAATGCCAATGCCGAGTAAGCCCGCAACGAGACTGGCGAGCGCACTGCCGAGCGCAAGCCCTCCCGACGCCTCGACAGGTTGGCCTGTAACCGGCTGCAAGAAGTCGCCGAGCCAATTGGCGAAGGGCGTGCCGTAGAACCCACCGACGAACGAGAGGCCGCCGAGCACGAGCATTGGCACCATCATCGCCGGCCCGACGTCGTGGACTCGCGCCAGCGGGTCGCGCGGGCGGCCACCGTTCCGTAGGGCCGGTTGATTCTCGATGTCGGCGGGATGCGCTCCGTGCGCCGGGGCGATCTCACCGCCGCGGTACTGCCCGAGGAAGACGGCGAAGATGAGTCGGAAGGTATAAAAGCCGGTCAGCAGTGCCGTGGTGAGCCCGACGGCATAGAGCACAAGCCAGAGCGGGGCGCTCAAGTCGCCTGCGGACTGCGAGCGCTGGAGGACCGCGCCGAGGATGGCGTCTTTGCTCCAGAAGCCGGCGAAGGGGAAGATGGCCGCGAGGGCCAACCCGCCGACGACGAAGAGCCAGAAGGTGCGGGTGAGCTTGTGGCGCAGGCCGCCCATCTTGCGCATGTCTTGCTCGCCGCCGAGCGCATGTATGACGGCGCCAGCAGCCATGAAGAGCAGCGCCTTGAAGTAGGCGTGGGT
>CAYYCB010000210.1:0-5634 GCA_964469715.1 uncultured Ktedonobacterales bacterium
GTGAAGTTCTGGCGCGCCTCCGCGAGGGACATATCCGCCGACGGCACGATGAAATCCGACTGCACTAGCTCCTCCATCGGCACCACCTGTCCACTCTCGTGCACGAAGTCGGTGAGCTTGCGCAGCGCCATCTGGAACGCCTCGTTGTTGTCGTTCTTCAGCGCGGCTTCTAGGTCGTTGTCGAGTACGTCGAATTGGCCCATCTGCTCGTCTGTCATGCGGAATTGATTATCGCCCAGAATACGCACGATCATTCGTGGTCCCTCCCTCTCACGCGGCCATACGCGGCAGCCCAGGGCAAGGCAGCTCGCTATCGCCTTTTTACCCCAGCTCGCATAGCTGATCTGCTGTGGACTCTGACGCGCCCGAGGACGGCTTACAAGAACGCGAACATACACGGCGGGGCCGGCAAGTTGCCGGCCCTCGGCTGCAAGCGCTGGTAGGCTGTTACTGCTGGCTGCTCGGCTGGCTCGGCGAAGGAAGTTGCGCCGGGCCGTGGCCGCCAGGAAGCTGCATCTGCGACTTGAGCGCTTCGAGCTGGTGATCCACGTCGGACTTGTTCGACATGGAGGCAAGCTGGCGGTCGATGTCGTCGCCCACGCCCGGCCCGCCGATCTCCGGCAGCGAGCCGGCTGCGGTCAGTTCATCAAGGGCGCTGGCACGGGCCTGCATCGAGAGCACCTTGTCTTGCGCGCGTTGGACCGCGAGGTTGACGTCCTGCATCTCCTCAGAGAGGCCCGTTGCCGCCTCCTGAATCTTCACCTGCGCCTGCGCCGCGCCGTACTGCGCCTTGACCATCTCCTTCTGCGTGCGGAACGCCTCGACGCGAGCACTCAGCCGCTGTTGCAGGGTATCGATCTTTTGTTGCTGCTCGTTGAGCTGCTGGATCTGCTGGTCGAACGCCGCTAGTTGCGCCTGTAGACCCTGCTTGCGCTCCAGCGCGAGGCGCGCGAGGTCTTCGCGGTTCTGGGAGAGTGCCGTGCGGGCCTGGTCGTCGTAGCGCTGCATCTGAGCCTGGACCTGAGCCTCTTGCAGCTCCAGGCGCTTCTTGCTCGTCACGACGTCCGCGAAGGAGCGCTTGAGATTCTGAAGCTGCTCCAACTGCTTCTCGTAGGAGTAGTCCAGCGTCTGGCCAGGATCCTCGGCGCGGTCAAGCGCGTGACTCATGACGGTCCGTATGTAGTTGGTGAAGCGGGATAGTACGCCCATGGTGGTGTCGCCTCCTCGGGAGGGCTGCTCAAAGCCTTTAGGTTACTGGCTAGCTCCGAATGAGCGCCAATAGCTCGTCGCGTTTCTGCTCCAGCTCGGCGCGCGAATCGGCCTCGACGTTCAGGCGCAGCAGCGGTTCGGTGTTCGAGGGGCGAATGTTCGCCCACCACGTCGGGAACGAGAGGGTGATGCCGTCCAGGGAGTCGATCTCCGCACCTTGCGAGCGGTAGCGCTCCTCGATCTGGGCCATCTTGCCCTTCTGGTCCGTCACCTCGCTGTTCACCTCGCCGCTGCGGAAGCGCGTGTCGATGGGCTTGAGCAGCTCCGAGACCGTCTTGCCGCTTTCGCTGACCATCTCAAGCACGATCAGAAATGCGATCAATCCTGAATCCGCGTACCAGTTGTCGCGAAAATAGAAGTGGCCGGAGTGCTCGCCGCCAAAAATGGCGTCGTTCTCGCGCATCTGCGCCTTGATGAAGGAGTGGCCCACGCGCGTGCGGATGGGCCGCCCGCCGTCGCGCTCGATCACCTCTGGTACGCTGCGCGAGCAGATAAGGTTGTAAAGAATGGTCGCTCCCGCGTGCTTACGCAGCAGGCTCTCCGAGACGAGCGCCGTCACCATGTCGCCGCCCAGCAGCTCGCCCTTTTCGCTGACGATGAACATACGGTCGGCGTCGCCGTCGAAGGCAACGCCCAGGTCACACCTCTGCTCCACGACGACGCGACGCAGCTCCTCGGTGTTCTCCGGCTCGATGGGGCTGGCGGGATGGTTGGGGAACGTGCCGTCGAGCTCGAAAAAGAGCGGCACGAGCTGCGCGGGCAGCCGCTGGAAGACGCGTGGGGCGATCATCCCGGCCATCCCATTGCCGGCATCCACGGCGATCTTGAGCGGGCGCACCTTCGAGACGTCGATGAACGCGAGACAGTGGTCAATGTAGGCATCCGTTACGTCGCGCTGGATGACCTGACCCTTACGCTTCGGCTCCTCGAAGCGGCCAGAGAGCACAATGTCGCGAATCTGGTCTACGCCGGTCTCGGAGCTGAGCGCGACGGCCTCGGCCCTACACATCTTGAGACCGTTATACTTGCCGGGGTTGTGCGACGCGGTGATCATGACCCCGCCGGGGTAGCCGTGCTTGCCGACGGCAAAGTAGAGCTCGTCGGTGGTGGTCATACCCAGGTCTACCGCGTCGGCGCCTTGATCCGTAATGCCCCGCAGAACCGCCTCGGCGAGAGCCGGCGACGAGACGCGCATGTCACGGCCTACGGCGATCACGTCAGCGCCGAGGAACTGCACCAGCCCGCGCGCCACCAAATAGGCGGTGTCGTCATCGAGCTCCGTGGGATAGACGCCGCGGACATCGTACGCCTTGAAGATCTTGGGGTCGACCTTGGATGCCTGGGACATGCCGGCCTCTTTCCTTTACGCATCTTCGTGCCTCCCCGTCGGGAAGAACACCCCGCACATTATATTCCGCATACTCCCGCTGTCCGCGTCTCCATCGTTGGGAGCGCCCAGAGTCCGCTGCCTGGTGCATGAGGTCGCAGCCATGCGAATCAGCACCGACTGCGTGTCCGCATCTCCTTCGGACCCTCTCCGTAGCGAGTCCCTGGATTCTTACGCGAAAAGCGGCGCCAGCAGCAGCCCGCGACCGAGCACTTCACCGATGAAGAGGAACGCCACGCATAGATATAACATCCCGGTCGCGGATTGGAACGAGCGCCCGCGGGTCAGGTAGAGCGCAACCGCACCGAGCACAGCCGGCGCGATCATGCCGGTGATGAGCTCGAGCCAGCGCATGCCGTCAGTTCCGATCGGCGTCTGGCGTACCTGCGTTGCCGGCTGCTGATTGGGCGTGGTCGTCGCGCCGGGCTGGCCTGGCTGTGCGGTAGGCTGCGGCGTGGGAGTCGTCACCACGACGCGCCCATCCTGAATCTGGTAAGTGGTGCCGGGTGTCACGATTTGCGAGCTGGGCAAGGGCTTGGCCGTGGTCGGGCCGATGGCGAGCGTGAAGGCGAACTCCAGCACCAGCGCGCCCAGCAGCAATGCCGTGACGAACTCCAGCGGTTTGCCCGATGCCGTGGGTGTATTCAGATACCAGTGGCCCAGCAGCATCGCCGTCATCACGCCGCCAAGCGCGACACCGCCCGCCAGGATCGTGAGCACGACGAAGGCCCCGCCCAAATGGGCGTTCGCAAGCGTGCGATAGGCCATGCCGACGATGAAGAGCGAGAGCAGGCCAACGAGTGAGGCCAACCCGCCGACGACGAAGCGCACTCGCGCACGCGGCGTGACGGGCAGCTTCTCTCCTTTGGCGATGGCGCTCTTCGAGAGCTCCTGGCGGCGGTCGCTGAAGAGAAGCACGTTCCACGGGATCATCAGCAGGGTGAACACGAGCACGGCGGCCCCCTGCCAACGGAGCCACGTCGCGTCGAGGCCATAGTCGCCCACCTGCTGGGTCGCGGCGAAGTTGTTCATGGCCAGCAGCGTGAGCACACCGAAGACGAGGTAGAGAATTCCCTGGAACTTGACGAAGCCGCGGCTGGTGTCGCCACGGAAATCCAGAAACGCGAGGCTGACGAACGATCCGACCGTCAGCTCAAGCATGACGATGAAGAGCGCGGGGGGAAGTGATTGCATACGGCCTCAATGTCGGTGGAATGACGCCTGGCCGGCGTCAGGCAACGCACGGGCGGGGGACCACGCGAAGCCATTGTCATGTATGCGGCGCCGCGCCCAAAGGATTATACCGTGCGCGCGCGTTGGGGGCGACCTCGCGCACGCGGCCGAGGCAGAATGCCCCATCATACCGATTCCGCGTGGGATGTTGTCGTTCGCGGTCGCGGCCCTGAAAGAGCCGGCGCAGGGCGGAATGTGGGCTGAAGCCCTACGATCCACCAACAACCCAGACGCAATCGGTATCACTCGCCTAGCGCGTACGGCGCTTGAACAGGGCGAGATAGCTATCCCATCCCCCTCCCGCCGTGGCGCCTTCCCAATACGACGGTCGGGCAGGGAGGCGAGCGTTCGAGGGTATGGCGGAGGGCGGCGTGGTGCGGTACGATGCGACGAACGGCACAGATAGCTCATGGTGGAGGCGACGGTTGGCGGACACACTGGAGCAGGCGGGGACGGCAAGCAGGGCGGCGGAAGGACAGACTGCCGAGGTGACGGAGCATCTCTTCGAGCGACACGTCTTCATCTGCACCAGCGGTGACTGGTGTGCCCAGCGGGACGGTGATGGTCTGGGCGTCCATGCCCGATTCAAGAAACTCGTCGCCCAGGCAGGACTTCAGGGACGTGTCCGTGTGAATCACGCGGGCTGTTTGGACCAGTGCGGCCACGGCCCGATGGTCGTCGTCTATCCCGACAACGTCTGGTATTGGGGTGTCGAGCCGGCCGACGTGGACGAGATTGTCAGTGAGCATCTGGTGGGTGGGCGTCCTGTCCAGCGGCTGGTCTATCGCAACACGCCGGGTAAGAACAAGCTGCCGCGCGACGCTGAAGGTCGCCCCATCGGGCGTCCAACACGCGCCCGGAGCGACATGCCTGCGTCACCTGGGACTCTGCGCCAGCGGGAGGGTGAATGAAGATCTACATCTCGACTGATTTCGAGGGCGTCGCCGGCATCGTGGATTGGGACCAGATCATGGTCGGCAGCCACGATTATGCGCTTGGGCGGCGTCTCTTGCTTGGCGAGCTGAACGCGGCAATCGAGGGCGCGCTTGAGGCGGGAGCGGCGGAGTTCCTCGTAAACGACTCCCACAGCACGATGCGCAATCTTGAACCTGACCTCCTCTTGGGCCGTGCGCGCCTCCTCAGTGGCAAGCATAAGCCGCTCTACATGATGGAGGGGCTTGACGCCTCCTTCGACGCCATCTTCTTCATCGGCTACCACGGCTCCATCGGGGCCAGTCAGTCCATCCTCAGCCACAGCTACAATCCGCGGGCCATCTGGGAGGTTCGCCTCAACGGTGAGATCGTGGGCGAATCGGCGCTCAATGCGCTCGTCGCGGCGCACTATGGGGTGCCCATCGCTCTCGTAACGGGCGACCAGGTGACGGCAACCGAGGCGCAGCGACTCGCTCCCGCGCCGCACTGCGTAGAGGTCAAACGCTCGATCTCGCGCACCGCCGCCGAAAGCCTGCATCCCGACGTCGCCCGCGAGCGCATCCGCGAGGGCGCGCACCTTGCCCTGACCACGCTACGCCCCACCTCGGCGCCGCGCTTCGAGCGCCCCATCCGGCTGGAGGTGACGTTCCTGACGGCGGACATGGCCGAAATGTGCGCATGGCTGCGTGGTGTCGAAGTACCGGCGGAGCAGCCGCGCACCGCCGTCTACACCTCCGAAGACCCGCTCGACGTCTTCCGCACCTTCGTCACGATGGTGATGCTCACTCGCAACCTCGTGGAGTCGTAGCGGG
>CAYYCB010000211.1:0-1650 GCA_964469715.1 uncultured Ktedonobacterales bacterium
GGCGGGATTTGAGGTAGAGGAAATTATTCGCTGCCGCGAGTGCGGCGATAGCGCAAGCGCAGGCGGAAGAGGCGAACCTGCGTGGCGATGCCGCTGAGGGGGCTGCGGCGAGGCGACATCTCAACCACATTGCTCTCGTAACTCGCGCCGCGCCATGAATGATTCGGAGGGACCGCGCTGCTCAGACCGCGAAATCGGTCCCTCCATGCGAGTATGAGGGCGACGAGGATGCAGGAGAAGCCGGCCAGAGCGAGCAGGCCGTTGAGGGAGAGCCAGGGGAAGAACAGCGTGACGGAGCCCTGGAAGAAATAGGTGAGGCCCGCGCCGACGAACGCCAGCACGATACCGATCAGGAGCAGTGTCTCCGTGCGATTGGGGGGGGCCTGCCAGGGGCGGCGCGCACGGGGTCGCGGCCGGTTGAACGAGCGGATACGGTTTCCGATGCTCGTCTTGGTCTCGGTGGAATCCATGTTCCGGAGGATCTCTTCGATCTCGCGCTCGTATTTGTTTGGCATACTGACCCCCTCCTGGCGAAGCGGATGTCAGCCACGCACGATCGCCCACCGGCAGAATCGGCACCGTGGCAGAAGTATAGCGCATTGGTTGGCGTGCGGCAAGGCAGGAAGGCCCGCTGGCCCGCGCCATGCCCAGTCATAACAGGTTTTTACCCCCGGAAAACAATCGCCGCCTTCCGGGAATGCGCGACGCCTTTACGGCGTCTGAAGCATGTGTAATACCCTTGTCTTTAGCGCAAACAATGCCACTAATTCGATCACGGCAAAAAAGACCGCGAGCGTGAAAAATGGGAAGAACGCCCGCAGCGTGGCGAAGCGACCGACACGATTGGTCAGCCCCAGCAGAAAGACCGTGTTCACGAGCGCGAGCGCCATGACGAGGCCGAACGTGCTGAGCAGCGCCACGGGATAGAGGACCAGGCCAGACGGCGAGGCGACGGCCAGGAAACCGAGCAGCAGGATCGGCAGCATCAGCGCGAGCTGGCGCGGCGTGCGGAAAGTCGAGTGGTCTCCCTCCTCGCGCCAGATCAGCGTGTTGGCAACAGGGACGAGGAAGACGCACATGGCCACGCCGGTCCCCAGGCCCGAAGCGAGACGCAGCCGGTTGTCGGGGTGATAAAGATGAGGGAGGCCGAGGTCGAGGAGGAATGAGTTGAAGCCGTCCTCCGCCATGAAGATCACCGCCAGGGCCAGGATGATCGCCACCCAGGCGCCGGGGAAGCGCACCGCTCTCAGGCGGCCAAGCGCGAGCAGCGTGAAGAAGGTGAGCGCGAAGCCGAGATAGATGCCGGTGTTACGGGAGCAGAGCGGAAGCTGCTGACCTCCCGGCCAGTATGAGTGCGTGCCGGCCTGGGCGCAGATGCCGCCATCCAGCGCGCGCAACCGCGCGAGAAGTGTGTCGCCAGGCAGGAAGACGAGCGCCGCCAGCGCGGCGATGTACACCGCGCCGAGCGCGGGCACGAGCCATTGGGAGTATGCGCCCGCGCCTCTAGACGCCACCTCGACCGGGCGATCAACTGGCGGGTACGTCTCGACCTCATTAACGGTCATCGCCTTGCTCCATCGGGGCGTGTAGCGCTATGGCGTATGGTGGCGCTCCTGCGAGGAGCATATCATACCGGAGCCGCCTGGGTTG
>CAYYCB010000211.1:1750-5624 GCA_964469715.1 uncultured Ktedonobacterales bacterium
CATACCGGAGCCGCCTGGGTTGTCGAGGATGGTAGGCCCGGCGCTGAAGGCGCGGGGATAGGGCGGTGTGACGGCGCTAGCCCAGGCCGGGCAGGCGGAGGCGGCTGTTGATGATGAACAGCCAGTTGTTGAAGATGACGACGCCCATGAGGACGAGCAGCAGGCCCGTCACCAGCTCGACGGTGCGCAGGTGGGGCGTCAGGCGCTTGAGGGCGGGGGCGACGCGGTCGAAGGCGACGCCAAGCGCCAAAAACGGGATGCCGAGTCCGAGCGAATACACGAAGAGGAGGAGTACGCCTGTACCGAGGGAGGCGGCAAGCCCGGCGAGGGAAAGGATGGCGCTGAGGACCGGGCCGATGCAGGGAGTCCAGCCGAGGGCGAAGACCAGGCCGATGAGGTACGAGGAGCCGTAGCTGGTCCCCGCGGGGCGGAGGTCCATGCGGCGCTCGCGATTCAGGCCGGGAATGTGGAGGAAACCGGCGACGTGGAGGCCGAAGAGCACGAGGATCACGCCGCCTATCTGGCGCAAGAGGACGACGTGCGGCGCGAGGAACGCGCCGAGCACGCTCGCGGTGGCGCCGAGCGCCAGGAACGCGGTGGTGAATCCGGCGACGAAGGCGAGCGCATGGAGCGTCGTGATCGCGCGCTGCGCGAGGCGGGCCTTCCCATCGAGCATGCGGGCCTCCCAGACGGCGGGGCCGGCAAGACGGGCAATATAGACCGGCGTGAGCGGCAGGACACAAGGCGAGAGGAAGGAGAGCAGCCCGGCGAGAAATGCGCCCAGGAGTGAGATGTTCGTGGCGGACATGGCTAGCCCTCGCGGACGGTGGCGGAGAGAATCTCAGGGATGCGGCGCAACAATACCCGCGCGATCACGCGAGAGGCAAGCTGGTGTAGCAGGACGCCGTAGAGGATGGAGAGCGGAAGCGTGGCGACGAGCCAGTCACGCCGGTCGAGGAGCAACGGCGCGAGCACAGCGGCGGCCACGGGCACAAGCAGGATCGTAGTGACGATCAGCGCAATTATGGAAAGGACGGCGCGCAGACAGCCGTTCTCCGAGCTGTAGGCGCCCGTCTCGCCCATGCGGAATTGGCGCATACGGAACGGCACGAGCACGGAGGTGACGTTGCCGCAGGCGAGCATGGTCAGGATGCCGGAGGCGCCGGCAAACAGGGCGAGGGGGGCGTATTCCCAACCGCCGGTTGTCGCCGCCTTCACCGCGGTGAGGATGACGGCGAGCACCGCGGCGAGCATTCCGGTGAAGATGTTCTTGCCCCAGAGGATGTCGAGCGGGCGGACGGGAAATAGGAAGAGCGTCTGCAGGCCCTGGCGGTCGAGTCCGAGGGCGTTCAGGCCGAATGTGAGCACGACGAAGAGGGCGGGCAGCGGCGCCAGCAGCACCGAGAAATGTGGGTCAAGACCGACGGTGATGCGCCCGGAACGATTGCCCCCGTAGAAACCTGGAACCAGGATGAAGATGGTTGCGAGGAGCACGCTGATGAGCTGCGCCTTGAGCTGAGGGTCGCGCCAGAGGTAACGAAAATCCTTGCCGGCGATGGTCAGCGCGACGGGCGAGATGAGCCGGCGGCGTGGAGTCGTCGTGGTGATGGGCTGCGCAGACTGCGCGGCGGCGTTGGATGCGGCAGGCCGGCGGCGGCGACCGCGGCGAGCGCTGATCGTGCCCGATTCGGAGTTGGTGATGCCACGATCGAGCACCACGGCCCAGGCATAGAGGAGCACCGGCACGAGAAGCAACGAGCCGAGCAACCAGGGCAGCGCGCTGAGATAGTCGCCCTGGTCGGCAGTGACGATGGCCTGCGCCGCCATGCCAGGCGGCGTCCAGCGGAGATACTGGTCGAGGTGGAGGGAGATGAGCGCGGCGTTGAGATCCGGCGCGCCTCTGCCTCTGCGTGGGACCAGGATGCGCGAGATGAGCTGGCTACCTACGGAGCAGAGGGAGCCAATGAGGGCGAAGACGATGATCGTGAGGTCACGGAAGCGCCGCGAGCGAAGGAGTCCCATCAGGGCGGCGAGCACGAGCTGGCTCATGCCGACGGTATGGACGTAAGCAGCGGCGAGCGCGACGGCTGTGACGGCCGCGGCGAGCGGAGTGGCGTGCCATCCGGCGAAGACGCCGACATAGAGCGCGACGAGGAAGAGCGTGCTGAGGTCGAAGAGCGTCGCCAGCACGAGGCTGACCATCTGCTCGCCGCGGGTGAGCGGATAGGTCTGGAGCTTGGTGACGTCGAGTCCTTCGTTGAGGCTGTATTGCAGCAGCGGCAGGACGGCCCAGACAAGATAGAGGAGGGCGACGACGCCGAAGAGGAGCTGCGCGGCGGCGGGGCGATCAAGCTGTGTGTAGGCGAAGGCCGTCAAGAAGCCGAGGCCGCCGGAGAGCGGGATGACGAAGAGCAGGCCGAAAATCAAACCAACTACCGCTTGCCAGCTTCGCTGGAAGCGCCTCAACGTGAGACGCAGCCGCAACCACAGGAGCATGCGGACGTGGGACGGCTTGATGCGGAAGCTCACGGCACGGAGGCCGGTGGGCTGGCGCGAGGATGTGGCCGGCAAGACGGAGGGTTCGGCTATTCGAGCCACTCAAGCCCTCCTGCCTGGGTCTGGGCGCCCACGAGCTGCAAGAAGATGTCTTCGAGGGAGCGGCTCTCGGCGCCAGCGCGCTGGCGCAGCTCGTCGAGCGTGCCCTCGGCGACGAGCGTGCCGCCAGAGATGATGCCGACGCGCGTGCAGAGGCGCTCGACAACCTCCATGATGTGAGAGCTGAAGAAGATCGTCGTGCCGCTGGCCGTGAGGTCGCGCAGGATGTCGCGGATCACGCGCGAGCTGACGGGATCTACACCCTCGAACGGCTCATCGAGGAAGAGCACCTTGGGGCGATGGATCAACGCGGCCGCGAGGCTCACCTTTTTGCGCATGCCGACGGAGTAGTCCACCACCAGCTTGTCGGCGTCGCCATCCAGCGCGAGGACATGCAGGAGGGCATCGGCGCGACGGCGCACTTCGGCCTTGGGGATGTCGTAGAGCCGCCCGGCGAACTCGATGAACTCGCGACCCGAGAGACGCTCGTAGAGATTAAGCTGTTCGGGGAGAACGCCCATTTGCGCCTTGGCCGCCAGCGGGTCGCGCCAGACGTCCACGCCGCCGATGTAGGCAGCGCCGGAGGTGGGACGCAGGAGGCCGACCATCATCTTGATGGTGGTGGACTTGCCGGCGCCGTTGGGGCCGAGGAAGCCGAAAAACTCGCCACGCCGTACCGCGAGGTTGAGGCCGTTGACGGCGACTTTGGGGCCGAACGCCTTAGTCAGACCCCACGCAGCAATCGCCGTATCCGGCGGAAATGTGGGCGCGCCGGGTGCTGGCGTCCCGGAGGCCGACATGTCAAGACTCAACGGTGCGCTCGCTTCCACAGATACGCCACGGGACGAAAGGGCGCGTGTGCGCCCTGGCGGCGGACCGACGCGCGGGTCGCCGTTCCGAATTGTAGCACGGTGGTCGAACGGCAGAGGTGGCGCGCGCAGAGCCGCCGGCCTTGAAGTGAGGCCCGGCGTATGCTACACTGCACCCGGCAGTATTGCTATCCGCCCCCATAGCTCAGCGGATAGAGCACCGGCCTCCGGAGCCGGGTGCGGGCGTTCGAGTCGCCCTGGGGGCACCATCGGGCGGACATCCTCTGTGGGTGTCCGCCTTTTTTCGGCCGCCGACGGCCGGTCTCTACGGTACGCGACAGCCTCGCTCAGCGCGGCGATTCCCCCCGCCAGCGCTCCCACCTTCATTGCCGCCCAAGAAACCCAGCAGTACGCTGCATTGTCATTCCGATTGCGTCTGGGTTGTTAGTGGATCGCAGGGCTTCAGCCCG
>CAYYCB010000212.1:0-5569 GCA_964469715.1 uncultured Ktedonobacterales bacterium
AAGCTCTGCGTCGGCTCGAAGTTGATCCAGCCCCAGCCGGCGAAGTAGACCTGCGTCCATACGTGAGCCTGAGTGCCTTTGACGATATACGCCTTGGCCTGGTCGTCATAGGAACCGTCGGTAAAGCCCATGGCAAGGCGCGTCGGCATGCCGAGCGAGCGCCCCATCAGCGCCATTGCCGAGGCGAAATCGGTGCAGAAGCCGCGTTTGATCTGCAGGAAGTAGGAGACAGCGTCTTGTCCGGCCGGCGGCTCGGGGTTATCCAGACTGTAGGTGAAGGTGCGGAGGTAGTTCTCAAGAGCGACGGCCGCGTCATACATAGTGGTGGTGCCGGCTGTGGCCTCCTTGGCTTTCTGCGCCACCGCAGGCGAGATGCCGATTTGACTGGTATAGGACGCGAGGCCGCTGGGATAGGCGACGTTCCGTTGATCCGTCGGCAGATCCTGTGGGTATGGCACGGCGCGCAAATCGGAGATCGCCGCATTGGAGACGTATCCCACAGACTCATAGCGCTCGCCGGGGACGAGCGACGAGCCGTCGACGGAGAAGCCGACCGGCTGGCCGGTCGCATCGCTGGTGAAGATCGCGGTATTGAGGTTGAAGGATTGTGCCTCGCTGCCTGGCGCGAAGATGAGCGTGGCGTTAGGCACGCGAGTCAATGTCACGTCGTATGTGACATTTGAGTAGCGATCGGACGGCCCTGAGGACGGGAGGATGGCGCCGGCCGGGAGATGCTCGACGGAGACGTTCGACTGCGACCAACTCTTGATTCCGTCGTAATTATCGAGAGTCTCTGCGAGCAGATATTGCGATGAGTCGAATCCGCCACCACCAACCGTGTAGCGCATGATCTCGACGTCGGGCAGCTTGACCTTGCCGGAGAGCTGCAGGCCTGAACCGAAAAAGTTGAGTGTGCTGCCGTCACCCTTGTCGCCGCCCGCGCCGTAGAAGAGCTTTCCGAAGGCCAGTTGGGCCTTCTGCCAGGGATTGTCGGGGGAGTTCCAGTAGCTGAGGATGGACTGATTCGGCGTGGCGGCGGGTAACAGGTTTGCCAGGAGCAGGACGAAGACGGCGAAGACCGCGCCCGCCTGCATGAAATCCCATCCCAGGTCTGTTGAGAAGCGCAGTCCGCGTGACTTCCATGAGCGGACGTTCTCGGCGAGCGTGAAGCGCACGAGAAGCAGGAGGGTCGCCATGAGGAAGGCGACCATGAAGATAACCGTCTTGTCGTCTGTGGCGTAGTTCAGATTGATGAGCAGCACGACGCCGTTCGCGAGCACGGCAAGCCACGGACGGCGTGTGTGCAGCACGATCCAGACGGTGATGTAGGCCAGCAAGAAGCTGAGAATGGCGAGAAACAGCACAAACACGAAGTTGTCGCTGCTGCTCTGGCGGCTCAGCACGGCGTTGTGGAACCAGACGCGGGTGTGATACCAGAGGGCGCCGGTGTCGCCGCCGAGGAGGCTGGTCGCCGTGCGATTGAACGCGAAGGCGACGCCAAGGATCACGGCGATGGTGTGCGCAATGAAGCCAGGGATGCGCCCTTGCTGCACGACGAGATAGCCGAGCACGAGGCCGGCAAGTGTCGCCCAATTGAGGGCGTCGAGCGAGAGACCCTGAGCCCAGTTAACGCTCAAGATGCTAGCGATCGTGGTGAAGACAACCACCGTGACGAGCACGATGGTGAACCAGCCATCCTCCGGGGCGAGGCGCAACCACGGCGGGCTGCCTGGTGGGTTCAGTGCGTCCTTGAGGCGCGTAAGCGTGGTGGTGTCTTGCATTGGAACGCTGCTCCGTTCGCCTCCGCCTGGCCGTAGGCCCAGTTGAGGCATGTCGGCTCATTGTGGACCTTGCTCCAACACATGGACGAGGGGGTCGCCCCGCTTGATGTCAATGTGCGGGATACCGGCGGCGCTGAGCGCATCACGCGCACGCGCGTTGCCTCCTCGGCCATCCGCGAATGTGCTGGGGTCGAGAGTGACGACGAGTGGCCGCACGCCGCGCCGCAATAACTGGCGCAGGCCCTCCGGCCATTCGAGGTCGGTCGAGGGTGTGATGACGATGAGCAACGTGTTGCGGGCGAGACGCGCCTCTTCAAGCGCGACGGCCTGCGCCAACGAGAACGCGTCACGCGAGCGGACGACCGCGAGGACTTCGAGGATGCGGTCTAGCTGGCGCTCACCACGGTCTAGCGGGAGCGATGCGTCGGTGCTCGCACCGTTGACGACTAAGCCCACGGCAAGCTCCTGCTGGCGCAACAGGTAGGCGGCCAGGCTGGCGGCCACGGTTACGCCGTATTCCTCAGTGGAGCTATCCCCCTGGCCCGCCTGAACGTCGCGATCAAGGTCGAGCAGAAGGACGACGTCTATGGTGGGGTCGAGGTCGAATTCTTTGACCATGAACTGGCCAAGGCGCGCCGTCGTGGGCCAGTGGATACGGGTCAAGGCATCGCCGGGCACATAGTTACGTACGGTGACGACGTTGGTCGTCGTCTGGAGGGAGCGCTGCGAACCGCGCCCACGACCAGGCATGGCGCCGGGGAAGAGATCCACCTGGGCCAGCGGCAGCACGGGCGGCAGGACGAGTAGCTCTTGTTGCGGAGCAAGCACGATCTCGCGCTTGAAAAGGCCCAGCGGGTCGCCGGTGGTGGCGATGACGGGGCCAAGCGTGTAGCGGCCACGCCGGCGGCAGATCGTGCGAGCGCGCCAGGCGATGCGCTGGTGGGCGCCGACACTGGAGACATACCCAGCATGATGGCCGGGCAGCGATGAGCCGTCGCTCACCTGCACCCAGAGTTTCGGCAGCCAGGAATGATTTTCAAGGGCAAGCCGCTCTTCGATCCGCTCACCGACCTGTGCTCGACCGCCCAGCGCCGAGCGATTGAAGGTGAGGCCGCGGGTGCTGAGATTGAGCCAGACGACGGAGAGGGCGAATGAGAGGGCCAACGCCCAGGCCAATATCCAGAAGGGCCTCCAGCCGAGAGCGAGCGCCAGGCCCCACACAACGGCTGTCAGGAGCACCATTTGCCAGGGGCGCATGGCCTAATGCCTTCCGTTGAAGTTCGCGGGGTTGCCAGGCGCCGGCACCAGGCCGAGCACCTCATCGAGGACGGCCGCCGCCGTGACGCCGCGGACGCGCGCAGCCGGCGCGACGATGAGGCGATGACTCAGGACGGGCTTGGCCAGCGCCTTGATGTCGTCGGGCATGACGAAATCGCGCCCGCGCAGCATGGCGAGCGCCTGCGCGGCGTGGAACAACGCGAGCGAGCCGCGGGGGCTAGCGCCGAGATACATGTGTTGGTGCTGGCGGGTGGCGGCGACCAGCGCGACGAGATATTCGCGAATCTCGTGGTCCACGCGCACGTCACGAATCTGGCGCTGGAGGGCGATGAGGTCGGTGTCTGTCATCACCTGCTCAAGCGACTCGATGGGGTGGCTGTATTGCTGGCGGTCGAGGATGACCACCTCGTCCGCCGGGGAGGGATAGCCCATGCTGATGTTGAGCATGAAGCGATCAAGCTGGGCTTCGGGCAGGGGGAAGGTACCCTCGTATTCAATGGGATTCTGGGTGCCCAGCACGATGAACGGCTCAGGCAGCGCGTGCGTGACGCCATCTACCGTGATCTGATGCTCTTCCATCGCCTCAAGCAGCGCTGATTGCGTCTTCGGGGTGGCACGGTTGATCTCGTCGGCCAGCACGAACTGACTCATGAGCGGTCCGGCCCGGTATTCGAAGTCTTGCTCGCGCTGGTTATACATCGAGACGCCAGTCACATCGCTGGGCAGCAGATCGGGCGTGAACTGGATGCGCTTGAACGTGCAACCAATGGAGCGAGCAATCGCGCGAGCGAGGACTGTCTTGCCGACGCCGGGGACGTCTTCAATGAGGACGTGGCCGCCGCAGAGGACGGCGATAAGCGTGAGGCGCACGGCCTCGTGCTTGCCGACGATCACGCGCTCGATGTTCTCGATGACACGATCGGAGGCCTGCTTAATCTCAACGGCTGATAGCACTTGGCGACTCTCCACCATCGCAGGCTAGTGCGGCCCCGCCAGCCAGGCGCGCGATTTGGACGCTCGCGAGGCGGCCACCGACGGGCCGCGCTCCTTTCTGAAACTCGACGCGCCCATGCTGAGACTCAAGGACCATGCAGAGAGCGCCGCAGCCTTCGCTCGCGCCGGCTGTGTGCCGGGCGTCGCGCAAGTGGGATGCCGATTGCGCGGGGCCAGCGCCGCGCACTCAGCCACCCAGCAAGCCGTACACGTATTGTACAAGGCAGCACCGCCTGGTGCTGCGTACTACGCTGTTCTCGGAGCCCATCTTACATGAGCTGGTGAGAATGTTCGTGCCGACGCGGCGCTTGCAGGTCATTGCTCACAAGACGCCGGGCGCGGGGTCATGTTTACATCCACTATGCAAGACAGTACGCCGTCACGCCACAGCAGGTTGCCGGCAGGCCGCGAGTTGCGGCAGCGGCGGGCGGGTGGTACTGTGCCGTGGAGCAGGCGGCGCGGCGTCGCCGGCTTATGGTGCGCTCGGCGAGGAGGCCGGATTTGGATATTGAGGCGATGCAGGCGGCGATTCGCGAGGCGGGCGCCGACGGGTGGCTACTCTTCGACTTCCGCCGCTCTAATCCGCTGGCACATCGGGTGCTTGGCCTGCCGGGCCGCGCCTTCTTCAGCCGCCGCTGGATGTATTACATCCCCGCGCGAGGGGAGCCGACCAAGCTGGTGAGCGCCGTGGAACCACATGCGCTGGCGAGCCTGCCGGGATCCACGCGGGTCTATCGCACCTGGCAGGACTACCAGGGCACGCTGAAGGAACTGGTCGGCGGAGCGCGGCGCGTGGCGATGGAGTACGTTGCCGACAATGCCATCCCATACTGTTCTTATGTGGACGCCGGCACTATAGGGCTTGTGCGGAGCTTCGGCCCGGAGGTGGTGTCGTCGGCCGACTTCGCTCAACGCTTCGAGGCCGTGCTGACGCCTGCCCAACTCGACTCGCACCGGGCCGCCGGGCGGGCGCTGCTACGGGCGCGCGACGGCATCCAAGGGTGGCTGCGCGGACGGATCGAGGGCGGCGCCGAACCAAGCGAGTTCGAGACGGCGCAGATGTTCTTGCAGTTGATGGCCGCCGAGGGCCTGCGAAGCGACGCGGACTACCAGCCGCACGTAGCCGTCAACGGCAACGCGGCCAATCCGCACTATGCCGCGACCGCGGAGCAGTCCGCGGTTATCCGGCGTGGCGATCTGTTGCTGATGGACTTCTGGGCGCCGCTGCAGGGCGAGGGCGGCATCGTCGCGGACTACACGTGGATGTACGTAGTCGGCGAGCGGGTGCCCGAACGCGTGGCACAGCTCTTCGCCGTGATCCGCGAGGCGCGCGACACGGGCATCGCCTTGCTGCGGCGAGCGTTCGAGACGGGCGAGACGATCCGCGGCTTCGAGGTGGACGACGCGGTGCGGGCGGTGGTGGAGCGGGCCGGATACGGCGAGGCATTCGTCCACCGCACGGGACACAACATCACGACGGTGACACACGGCAACGGCGCGCACCTCGACAATCTGGA